>CAZAWP010000067.1:2334-10535 GCA_964488855.1 uncultured Sangeribacter sp. | reverse complement strand
GGCGAACAAGAAGGTCTCTCGATCATCAATCCTCACATGGTTGGAAATGTCAAATTCTCTTCCGGAGGTTTCCCCGCGCGTTATGCAGACAAGATGTCGTCGGCACTCGACATCACATATCGTGATCCGGAATCATTTGAGGGCGCCGTCGATTTGAGCCTGATGGGTGCAGCTCTGACGTTAGGACAGAGTTCGAAGAAATTTTCTCAGATACACGGTTTGAGATATAAGCGAAATAACTCCTTGCTCTCATCGCTCGAAACGAGAGGAGAGTATGATCCGTCATTCTTCGACTATCAGACGAATATGACATTCAAGGGATCGGAGAAATTCAGTGTCAATCTATTGGGCAATATCTCTCTCAATCACTACAACTTCAAACCGGCAGACCGTAATACATCTTTTGGTACCACCTCGGATGTCAAATCGTTTAAGGTTTATTTCGATGGAGAGGAAAAGGATAAATTTGAGACCTATGTAGGAGCATTGCAGCTGCTGTATAAGCCTAACCGTGCCTCAACTTACTCATTGGGTGTATCGGGTTTCTTGACCAACGAGCTTGTCACATACGATATTTCGGGTGAATATTGGCTAAATCAGGCTGGTACCGGTGGCGCCGAGGGAGTCGGAGGAGAATTGGGTGTAGGAAAATATATGGAGCATTCGCGCAACCGTCTCAAGGCATCGGTAATACAGTTGGCGCTGCGTGGACAGACCCGGATAAAGTCGAATAATCTGTCATACGGATTGATATATCAGGGTGAGAAATTTCGCGACCGCACCAAGGAGTGGGAATGGCGCGACTCAGCCGGATATTCATTACCTCATTTACCCGAGGGTGTGCATTTGATTTACAACCTGTCGTCACACCAGGATGTGAGTGCAAACCGATTTGCCATGTATGCTGAGGATGCTCTCTATTTGGAGTCATCGAAGGCAAGGATAACATTAAACGGAGGATTACGTTTCTCCTATTGGGATTTCAACAAGGAGTTCCTGTTTTCTCCCCGTGTCAATGTGTCGGTAGTGCCGATCAATAACCGCAACTGGACGTACCGTGCTGCAGTGGGTATGTATTATCAGTCACCTTTCTATAAAGAGTACCGTCAGGCAGTTACAGATCCGTTGGGAAATGCCACAATTGAACTGAACCGGAATATAAAGGCTCCGAGGTCGATACAACTCGTCTTGGGAACTGACTATACCTTCCGGATGATGAACCGACCGTTCAAGCTTACCGGCGAAGTCTACTATAAGAATCTGTCGAACCTCATATCGTATGAATACGATAACTTGAAAGTTGTATATTCCGGTGTCAATGATTCCAAAGGGTTTGCCATGGGTCTGGATTTTAAACTCTTCGGTCAGTTTGTAGAGGGAAGTGATTCGTGGATTTCATTGTCATTGATGAAGACACAGCAGGATCTCAACGACCATAAAGTACCGTTGCCAACAGATCAACGTTATGCGCTCAACGTCTATTTCACCGACTATTTCCCTAAGTTCCCCAAACTGAAATTCAGTTTGAAAGGTATCCTTGCCGACGGATTGACGATGACAGCGCCCCACATTTCGCGAGCAGTATCGTATTTCCGTGCACCCGCCTACAAGCGTGTCGACATAGGCGTCAGCTACCAACTTGTCGGTGCCCCGACCGAGGGAGTACGAGCCTATAACTTCTGGCGACACTTTAAGAACATAACCGTGGGGCTTGACGTATTCAACCTGCTTGATTTGAGCAACGTCAGCAGCTATTACTGGGTAACCGATGTCAATAATATCCAGTACGCAGTTCCCAATTATCTGACGCGTCGCCAAATTAACGTGCAACTGTTGGTGGAATTTTAATAAATGAAATTGCAGGTCACCATTCCTAAAATAAAAGTATTGTACTTTTAGGCGGGAATGGTGACCGTTTTATTAAAAAGAATTGTTATATTCGCGTAGGGAGTGCCCGCCATTAGTCAGGGCACATTACAAAGAGAAAATAAAACCCAAAATAGATAAAGATGGCACAGAAACCGGCAATACCGAAGGGTACAAGAGATTTTAGCCCTATCGAGATGGCTCGACGCAACTATATATTTGATACGATCCGCAAGAACTTCCGATTATTTGGCTTTAAACAGATAGAGACGCCAGCAATGGAAAATTTGTCTACGCTTATGGGCAAATATGGTGAGGAAGGAGATAAATTGCTGTTTAAGATTCTTAATTCAGGTGATTTCCTTAAGTCAGTCAGCGATGAGGATTTTGCCGAGAAGAACCTACCCCGTCTTACCAACAAAGTATCGGAAAAGGGCTTGCGTTACGATCTGACAGTGCCATTTGCACGGTTTGTGGTGCAGCACCGCAACGACTTGCAGATGCCGTTCAAGCGTTATCAGATACAGCCCGTATGGCGTGCTGACCGTCCGCAGAAAGGACGTTATCGCGAGTTCTATCAGTGTGATGCGGATGTAGTGGGAAGCAATTCCCTTATCAATGAGATTGAATTATTGGCTCTTATTGATTCGGTGTTTGAAGATTTAGGTATCCGTATCACCATAAAGCTAAATAACCGTAAGATACTTACCGGTATCGCTGAAATATGCGGAGAAGCAGACAAGATTGTCGATATTACCGTTGCTATTGACAAGATTGATAAAATTGGACTCGATAATGTCAATGCCGAACTGCGTGAGCGTGGTTTGTCGGAAGATGCCATTAATCTCTTGCAGCCTGTTCTGACATTGGAGGGGACCAATGAGGAAAAACTCGGAAAACTTGAGGAACTCCTCAAAGGCTCCGAGACCGGGCGCAAAGGACTCGAAGAGATGCGTGAAGTTATAGGGAGCTTCAATAACGTAGGACACATAGCTGATCTTGAGGTTGATTTCTCTCTTGCGCGTGGACTGAATTATTATACCGGAACCATAGTTGAAGTGAAGGCTAAGGATGTGGAGATCGGCAGTATCACCGGTGGTGGACGATATGATAACCTAACCGGAGTTTTCGGCATGCCGGATCTGTCGGGTGTAGGAATATCGTTCGGTGCCGACCGTATATATGACGTGATGAATCAGCTCGACCTCTATCCCGAGGAGATATTGTCTAATGTCAAGATACTGTTTGTGAACTTCGGCAAAGCCGAGGCAGCACAAGCTATGAAATATATAAAGACATTGCGTAAGGAGGGTATTTCCGCCGAGATTTATCCCGACACAGCAAAGATGAAGAAACAGATGGGTCGTGCCAATGATGATAAAATTCCGTATGTTGGCATTATAGGCGAAACCGAACTTGCTGACGGTACCGTTACGGTAAAGAATATGGTAACGGGAGAGCAGACGGTTGTCAATGGTTACGAACTCGTGAATTTCTTAAAATAAGAGAATATGTCAGAGATAACGATGCGGGAGTTTAGTGTCCGCCAGCCCAATTTTCCTAAAGAGATGCCTACGGATAAAGTATATCTCGGCTATGCAAACAGCTTGTTACAAGCGTGGGAAAAGGGAGATGTTCTTAAAGATGTTCCTGAAAGTGTAATCAAGAGGATGTGTCTATGCCTCGTGGGTTATATGCAGGATATT
Organism: uncultured Sangeribacter sp.; assembly: GCA_964488855.1. GTDB lineage: Bacteria > Bacteroidota > Bacteroidia > Bacteroidales > Muribaculaceae > Lepagella. Next base: position 6,963 of record CAZAWP010000067.1, on the reverse strand, counting down.
ATATCTGACGCAGGTATATGGCGAACATTCATCAATCAGATGCGCTCCATGTATAACAGGACCATACCCTTTTATAGCATAGGGGAGGGCTACGTCGATTATGAATTAAATCCGGAGGATGTAAGATTTCTCACGTGGTATTCATTGGCGATGACATACGAGGACATGCATTTGATTTCACCGGATGATGATCGTATAGAGTCTATGGCTGCCAATTGGTATAATTATCTTGAGAGCATTTATGAGGAGGCACCCGTACCCGATGACTATAATATAGGTTATGGCCTTGAATTTCATGATCCTGAAGATCATGAGAAGATATATCATTTAGGAAATTGGCTTTTCCTTAACTGTTATCTCATGACGCCGGCTTTTGCGCAGACCCTGCAAGAGATCTTGGCTGAACCTGAAGTGGCGCAAACAGATGATGTGACAGTCTTGCATAACCGTCTTGATAAAGCATTTACCGAGGATCCTACTGGTCCGTTGGCTTATTACATCCCGGAGTGGGTACATCTTATCCTTACTGACAAACTCCCGAAGGAGCCGCGACGTAAGGAGGAGCCGGCTGAACACCCGTATTATACCAAATTTACGGCTGCTACCGGAGGTCAGACAGTTAAGTATTTCGATACGTACGAGTCGCTAAATAACTTTTTTATCGAGGCGTTAGGATGGACTCCCGGCGAGGAACATCTACCGCTCATGAAAGAAAGTGGTTGGTTTGCACTGATGGTTAATAAGGAAAAAGGGATGTTGTGTGCCCGGGATGTGGCTCGACAGATTGCCGACCCTCTCAATCCTTATTATTCGGCGGAAGTTGCCAAGGATACTGCGATAGAATTACTTACTGTGCGTGGTCGTTGTCCGGCTGATTTGCTGATGTACGCAGTAAGCAACGGTTATCTTCCGGAAGCTCATTTCCCCGGTTCGGCAGATACTTCCCTCGTTAAAGACAATAGCGACTTCATAGCCCGCTGCTACCTCCAGAAATACTATCGCGGCGATTAGTGTGATAAAAAAGAATGATTATAAAAATTAAACCGGAGCTAAGTTTTGAGTCTGTCAAAACTCGGCTCCGGTTGGTATCATGTGGGGAGGGGAGGATTATTTGAATTTCTTGGGTTGGAAGAGGCTCTGGAGGCGGAGCTGGATGACACCGAACATTGCCTCGCCAAAGATTGAGGAATTCATCTTGGACGTTCCCAACTGACGGTTTACAAAGATGATGGGTACCTCGACAATCTTGAATTTCTTCATGTATGTCTTGAACTTCATCTCAATCTGGAAAGCATACCCCTTGAAACGGATTTTGTCAAGATCAATAGCTTCAAGAACGCGGCGACGATAGCATACGAACCCTGCCGTGGCATCGCGCAAACCCATTCCGGTGATCAGACGGACGTAGGCAGAGGCAAAATAGGACATCAACACGCGACCCATAGGCCAGTTCACCACATTCACCCCTGAAATATATCTCGACCCGATCGCCATATCGGCATCACGATCCTTACACTCATGATAGAGCTTGGTAAGGTCAGCCGGATTGTGCGAGAAATCGGCATCCATCTCGATGATGTAATCATAACCGTGAGAGAGCGCCCATTTGAAACCATGTATATAGGCAGTACCGAGACCTAACTTACCGGTCCGGCACTCCATGAATACGCGACCGGGATACTCCTCCATCTTTTTACGTACCGCATCCTGCGTGCCGTCGGGGGAAGCATCATCAATCACGAGAATATTAAAACCATCAGGAAGCACCATCACCGCATCGATGATGGCGCTTATATTTTCTATCTCGTTATAAGTCGGTATAATAACCAAAACATCGCTCATAACTATATTCTAAGTTTAATGTGCACTACAAGTGCAGCTGATCAAGCCGGGAACTCGCTCCCGGGCATCGTGGACAAATTTACTAAAATTCAGTCACACGGCAAATTCTATATTATACTTTTTAAGAATTTCAATCGGATGATAAGACTGCTTGGCGTATCTCAAGCCCTCGTCACCGGCATCATCCTCACGATTGATATACTCAATCTCAGGATGCTCACTTACCATCTGAGCGGCAAACTGTTTGTTGATCATCTCGAAACTACCCGAATACTCAGTCAAGGCCTTCTCAACATGAATAAAGAGAGTATCACCCTTAATATCGCCGATGGTAAAGGCACACGGTTGCTCACCGGCGTAAAGAATAGCCCCTTTCAGAACCTCGTCACCGTTGGCAATGCACTCGATCATGTAACGTGACAGATCACGTTCACGCTTAGCCATCTCAGTGTCATCGCCCTGCAAATCGTATTTATCCATAATACCAAGAGCGACAGTATAATTATCAGTCGTGATGGGGACAAGTCTCCACTCAGGATAGGAGTTGAGGAACTGATTGACATGGTTACGTTTCTTCGCCATTTTCTTTCCAGAGAGGGTAGAGAGTTTTTCGGCAGAATAAAGGTAATCACCCCAGTCAGTAATCTCCTCATATCGAGAGGGGTTAAGAGCCAACATACTTTCAAAAGCATATTCCGGCACGGCGGAGAAAATCAACGGGATATTTTCCGCGCGACAGTAATCCTTAAGAAGTTCAACGGAGCGATTCAGCGGCAGTTTACCCACCGGGAGAGAGAAAGCCGGGAGATTACGGTGATTTTCGACTAACCCCTTTATAAAGAGAGTATCCTCGGCAATGGCAAATTCGTAATTGAAGTAATCCACCCACATCAGCAGACCACCGTATGAGAAGTCTGTTGTCTTACCCGGTTCGAGCTGTAGATACTTCCAGATCAGAGGCATATCGGCAGGTGTGACCTTGCGGAAGGTCAGAGGAGAACCTAAGGTTTTTTCCGAAGTATCAGGCATGCGCTTGCGCTCGAAAGCCTTAAGGAAACCGGAAGGAATATATCTTGCAGTAACCGGAATTGCCGATAATACAGTGGCAGTGGTAAGTAACGTTTCGGGATTTAATATCGTGTTATCCATAGTTTATAGTCCTTAATGACATCGGTTTGGGACGATGCAAAGTTTATAATAGGCATATAGCCAAATTTTTATTTTAATACAATAACCAGTGTTTTTTCTTTTTATAATTATAACGTCTGCACATTTATAAAGTTTAATAACGGCGTCTCATCTAACATTTACCTACTCTCATCAGCTGATTTTGGATATAAATTGTTATTTTTGTAGAGGGTTGTGTGAAACAACGATGATTTGAATAAATCACGATTATCAGGAGATGCAACCCGGCAAATACCCAAAATAGATGAAAGTTCTTAAATTCGGCGGAACATCCGTCGGCACAATAGATAGTTTAACTAATGTACGCAAGATAGTTGACGGATTGTCAGAGCCGGCAATTGTGGTTGTCTCTGCGCTCGGAGGACTCACCGACCGTCTTATAGCGACGGCACGCGCAGCTTCGGAGGGACAAGATTCCTTCAGAGAAGAAGTCAAGGGATTTGCCCGCCGTCATCATGATATAATAGATGCTCTTGTACCCGAGGAACGGCAGAAGAGGGTTCGTGCCGTCATAGATGACTACCTCAAGCAACTGGAGGAGATATATCACGGCATATATTTGATTAGAAGTCTGCCGGAGAATACCCTCGATACTGTGGTAAGTTTTGGCGAGAGAATGTCGTCAGAACTCGTTACCGCAATCCTTCGTGATGCTCGTCATTACGATTCACCGGAGTTCATCAAAACCGAGAAATGGTTTAACAAGAATATCGCCGACCGTAAGCTTACCGAGGAGCTGATAAAAGAGACGTTTACACTCCCCTTGCAGCAACATGCGGTGCTCGGAGGGTTTATCTCGCGTGACCGTGACACCGGCGAAATCACAAACCTCGGTCGCGGAGGCTCGGATTATACCGCAGCTTTGATAGCCGCTGCCCTCGACGGAGACCTCTTGGAGATATGGACCGATGTAGACGGCTTCATGACTGCCGACCCCCGTATCATCCCGGATGCACGCGTACTCAGCGAGATGAGTTTCATCGAGAGTATGGAACTCTGTTCGTTTGGTGCCAAAGTCATTTATCCCCCGACGATATACCCGGTGTTCCATAAGAACATACCGATTAAAATTCTCAATACCTTCCGTCCGGAAGTTCCGGGGACACTCATCACGGACCATAGCAGCAAGGAAGCTCCTCATGTACGCGGTATCTCGTCGGTGAAAGATATATCCTTGATTAGTGTAGAGGGTGATCTCGCCGGTAATATTCCCGAGATTAACTCACGTACATATAATGCAATGGCTCGTCAGGGTATCAGTATATTCCTGGTAGCACAACCCGACAAGGAGAAAGCCTTTGCCTTTGCCTTACCGCAGGCTGAAGTCGAAAAAGGATTAAAGGCGCTCAACGAAGAATTTGCCCCCGAACTGATGAGCGGTACCGTGACAACAATCAAGGCTACCAAGGATCTGGCTATTGTGGCAATAGTCGGAGATGGAATCAAAGAGATCAAGGGACTTGACGCGAGAGTGGCAAGCACATTACGACTCAACAATATAAAGGTACATGCGATGTCTAACGGTGTGTCGGATACGACAGTCGCCGTAGTCGTAGACTTGGATAAAGTTAATGAAAGCCTCCGGTATATACATGATAC
>CAZAWP010000067.1:0-2234 GCA_964488855.1 uncultured Sangeribacter sp. | reverse complement strand
TAGAGTGTAAATACTGTAGAGACTGATAGATTAGGAATACTATGGATATAAAAAGCGCAAAATTTGAGATAAGTAATGTCGATGTAAAGAAATGTCCCGATACCGACGTACCGGAATATGCTTTTATCGGCAGATCAAACGTGGGTAAGTCCTCACTTATAAATATGTTAGGCAAAAGCAAGAATCTTGCCAAGACTTCGCAAAAGCCCGGTAAGACTCTTCTTATCAATCATTTCCGCATGGACGGAGGAGCCTGGTATCTCGTCGACCTCCCCGGGTATGGATTTGCGTCCCGAGGCAAAGATCAGCGAGACCAGCTTACCCGCATCATCAATGACTATATATTGGAGCGCCGCCAGCTGACATGTCTGTTTGTCCTTATAGATATACGTCATAATCCCCAGAAGATCGACCTCGAGTTTATGGACTGGCTCGGCGAGCATGAAGTGCCGTTCTGCATAGTCTTCACCAAAGCCGATAAATTGGGACCGGTTGCGGGTCAGCGTAAGGTTGATGAGTACCTTAACGAGCTCAAACTGAGTTGGGCGCAGCTTCCCCCGTACTTCATAACTTCGTCGGAGAAAAATAAAGGTCGTCAGGAAATCATAGACTATATATTAACCCTCAACGAAGAGATAAAAAAGGAGGGAAAAGTCGAAGAGAATCCTGAAGGAAGCGATACAACGCCCGGCGAACTCATAGATCCGGCGCCGCGACCGGAAGATTGACCCCAAACTAACTTGACATCATGAACTCCAATAAGATTACAGAAAATATCAAGCAACAGGATCATCGTGTAAATAATGATAATCCGGGAGTTGCCGCGAATCCTCAAACCCAAAACAAGGTTAAAGGATTTTTGAAGAGTGGGGGACGGTTTGCGGAACTATTTCGGTTCGCGATGGTCGGAGGCTTTGCCACAGTGCTGCAATACGGACTATATGTCGTTTTTGTGAACGCGGTTAAAGTGCCGGCGGTTGTCTCGACAATAATAAGTTATGCCATAAGTTTTGTGGCAAACTTCTTCCTGTCGAGCTATTTTACATTCCGCAGTCAGCCAAATTCCCTCAAGGGACTTGCATTTACTGCGAGTCACCTTATAAATATGGGAATGCAGACCGGTCTGGTGGCTATCTTCAAGGGGATAGTCGGACAGACATTGGCGTTATTGCCGGCTATCGGTATCTGTTTCCCGATAAACTTTTTACTGGTACGATTTGTATTTAAATCTAAAATATTTCAAAAGAAGAGCCATGAAGAAAGTAGCAATGGGCAGTGATCATGCCGGCTTCTACCTCAAGGAGGCAGTAAAGCATTATATGAAGAGTAAAGGATATACCGTCCAGGATTACGGTACCGACAGCGACGTATCATGTGATTATGCAGACTTCGCGCATCCCGTGGCACTCGCCGTGGAGTCCGGTGAATGTGATTTCGGTATCGCCATGTGCGGATCGGGCAACGGTATCGCCATGACCCTAAATAAACATAAAGGAATCCGGGCTGCCTTGTCGTGGCTCCCCGAGATCGCCCGTCTCGGCAAACAGCACAACAATGCCAACGTATTGGTATTGCCCGCACGTTTTATCAGCGAAGAGGAGGGTCTCAAGATAGTTGATGCCTATCTCGATGCAGAGTTTGAGGGAGGCAGACACCAGCGCCGCATCGACAAGATGAGCCGATGGTAAACAATATAATGGTGCTGAGCGGATGCGAGAGTTTTGTGTGTCGCTGATTGACCTGCATTTCAAAGCCTTGATAGGGCTCTATGAGCAGGAGCGAATAGCAGGTAACGACTTCCGGGTCAATTTGTCGGTATGGTACGATGCCGCACGATTTGAGGAGGAAAATCTCGATACCGGCATATCGTATGCGGACTTATTTACGATAGTAAATGAGGAGATGACGAAAGTTACATTGCTCCTCGAAACTGTAGCTCTCCGTATAGAAAAGCGCGTACTCGATAATTTTCCCTTTATAACTCGGGGCGAAATAAGTATAGTAAAGCTCAATCCGCCGATACCCGGCATAGAGGGAGACGGAGGTGTTACGCTCAGATTCTCAACCGATAATTCACATTGAAGAAAAATAAAAGAAAAAATTGATAAATTTTTTAAGCAAAAATTTGGTGGAATAAAAATTAATCACTAATTTTGCAAACGCAATTCGGAAACGGATGGCAGGGTTCGTTAGCTCAATTGAATAGAGCATCTGACTACGGATCAGAAGGTTGC
>CAZAWP010000066.1:1704-10618 GCA_964488855.1 uncultured Sangeribacter sp. | reverse complement strand
AGAGGTTGATAAGATAAATTCTAATAGTTATATTTGCATATTAAGGAGAGTTCTGCCTGGTGAGGAGGTAATGTAATCGCCGGGGAGAGCCGTAAATGTGTATTGAAATTAAAACGATATATGAGATTCACAGTAGAAGGGAAAGAGTTTCAGCAGAGACTCGCAGCAGTCAGCAAGGTTATCAATGCTAAGAATGCCATGTCGATACTCGACAATTTCTTGTTGAAACTGGAAGGCGACCGTCTTTCGATCATGGGTTCGGACTCCGAAAACGTCCTGACAACATTTATCGAAGTCATGGACAACGAGGGAGAAGGCGCCGTCGCAATCAACGCCAAACGACTGCTGGAGATTGTAAAGGAGATTTCAAATCAACCCTTAACATTCTACATCAACGAGGAGACAAACGAAATCGACCTGCGCTTCCTCAGCGGACACTTCAATTTTATGGGAACGAATGCCAAGCAGTATCCGCTGCCCCGTCAGGCTGCCGACGATGCCATGATGCTTATCATCCCCACCGAGATGATACTCGACGGTATACAGAAAACATTGTATGCCGTCAGCCCGGAGACCGTGCGTCCCATCATGATGGGTATCTGTGTGGACATCCACAACGATGATATAACCTTCGTCAGCTCAGACACCCATAAGCTGGTGCGATATATCAACCGCACCAAAGCCCCTGAAATGGAAGCGACCTTCATACTGCCCGCCAAACCCGCAGGTATCCTTTCCGGCATTATCGGCAAGGATGATACCGACGTTAAGGTGACCTTTGACAAAAAAGGTGCTACATTTGAGGTTGGCGACTATATGCTTTCGTGCCTCTTTATCAACGGCAATTATCCCAACTACAACCGCGTGATTCCCGCTTCGACACCCTTCGAACTTACAGTGGACCGCGTATCCCTCTTGGGCGCACTCCGTCGCGTGGCATTGTTCGCTTCAAAGAGTTCGGGACTTATCGTCATGGAGCTCGAAGGCAACAGCATCCTGCTGACCGGACGTGACCTCGATTACTCAACATCAGCTGAGGAAAGAGTTTCATGTACATACGAGGGTAACAACATGACAGTAGGCTTTAACGGCAACTTCATGATAGAGATCCTTAATAATATCAAGGATGACTCTGTAGTTATAGGACTGACAGATCCTGCTTGTCCGGCTGTTTACCGCCCCCTCACTCAGGAGGCCGCTCAAGACCTTACAGTCATCCAGATGCCCATGCAGGTAATGTAATCCTTGATAAACAGGAATCATAATGGAACTGAAAATAGAGAGACCTCTGATATTCTTCGATCTCGAAACGACCGGTACCAACATCACCACCGACCGTATCGTAGAGTTATCCTATATCAAGTTATTTCCCGACGGCAGGGAGCCGGAGCGTCGCACGCGTCGCCTAAACCCGGGGATGCACATCCCCGAGGCTGCAACCGCCGTTCATCACATCACCGATGAGGATGTGGCGAACGAACCAACTTTCAAGCAGATTGCAAAATCATTGCATGCCATCTTTGACGAAGCCGATATAGCAGGTTACAATTCAAATAAATTTGACGTACCACTCCTTATCGAGGAGTTCAACCGTGCCGGGCTGACATTCGACATCACCAAACGCCGGTTTATAGATGTGCAGAATATCTTCCACAAAATGGAACCCCGTACATTGGTAGGTGCATACAAATTTTATTGCAACAAGAACCTCGACGGAGCTCACTCGGCATTTGCCGACACGGAGGCTACTTACGAAGTTCTCAAAGGGCAGCTCGACCGGTATCCCGAACTGGAGAATGATGTGGCAAGTCTGTCGGAATTTTCCATCTCCTCACGTAATCTCGACCTTGTAGGTCGTATATTGCTCGACGATGACGACCAGCCGATCTTTAACTTCGGCAAGCACAAGGGCAAGAGGGTAGAGGATGTCTTTAAAGTGGAGCCCTCTTTCTATCACTGGATGATGCGTGGAGATTTTGCCAAAACCACCAAGGATGTCATCACCGTCATATTCAATAAAACCAAACGCTAACCCCGGATCGCGATGTTGAAAGGGAAACATATAATTTTGGGCATAACGGGAGGAATCGCCGCCTACAAATCGGTCTATCTCTTGAGGTTGCTGATTAAGAAAGGAGCCGAGGTACAGGTGATCATAACTCCCAATGGCAAGGAGTTCATAACGCCTGTGACGCTCTCGGCATTAAGCGGCAAACCGGTTATAAGCGAGTTCTTTACCGCCAACACCGGTGAATGGCACAGTCATGTCGATCTCGGTATCTGGGCAGACCTTATGATAATCGCCCCCGCTACCGCCTCGACCATAGGTAAGATGGCAAACGGTATCGCCGACAATATGCTCATTACCACCTATCTGTCAGCTAAAGAACAGGTGATGGTGGCTCCCGCTATGGACCTCGATATGTGGGCGCATCCGGCTACACAGCGTAACATAGAGCAAATTAAGCGTGACGGTGTCATTGTAATCGAACCAACCGGTGGCGAACTTGCCAGTCATCTCGTCGGGAAAGGGAGAATGGAGGAGCCGGAGAAGATTGTGGAGGTAATCGAGGGTTATTTTGGTGGTAAGTGTTAAGTTTTTAGTTTTTAGTGTATAGTTTTTAGTTTTTGGTGTTGAGTTTTTAGTATTATGCTATAGCATGAGCTTACGCTGTAAAATAGAAAAAAAGATGAGCGAGACTGATTTTATGACCGATCAACAGATAGATGAAGCGGTAGCGCGCCTGCTTAAGGGAAAGAAAGTGGCAATCACCGCCGGACCCACACAGGAGAAAATCGACCCCGTGCGGTTTATCAGCAACTATTCCACCGGTAAGATGGGTTTCGCTCTTGCAGAAGCTTTTGCTGCCGCCGGTGCCAAGGTCACTCTCATCACCGGACCGGTTAATTTGCCCACGCCCCCGGGAAATATCACCCGTATTGATGTGGTAAGTGCGTGCGAGATGCTCGAAGCAGCCAGCGAACCCTTCGCTAAAGCCAATATAGGAGTATTTTCGGCTGCCGTCGCTGATTATCGTCCGGCGGTGGTTGAGGATCATAAGATAAAAAGGGAGGGCGTGTCGGAGATTGAACTCAAACTCGAAGCCAACCCCGACATTGCGGCTACTCTGGGCAAGGATAAAGGTCCTAAACAGGTCTTTATAGGTTTCGCCCTCGAAACCGACAACGAAATAGAGAATGCCCGCAAGAAATTGTACAGTAAAAATCTCGACGCCGTTGTCCTTAACTCCATGCGGGATGCCGGAGCCGGTTTCGGTACCGACACCAACAAGATTACCATCGTGGAGAAATATGGCGAACGCGTTTATCCATTAAAGAGCAAGCGCGAAGTGGCTGACGATATAGTTTCTGCCGCAGCCGATATACTCTTCCGCAAGAAGATGTCTTGAAAATACACACAATACACACAAGAAGATGTCTTGAAAAGAGAATAAAGAGGATGTCGTGAAAATAAACACAAAGATGTCCTGACAAGAAAATGGGAGCAACTTTAATTTCAAGATTAAAATAGTTTGAGATACTTGAAAAAAATATATAGAACAGGAGCCGGCGTAAAAATCAGAACGGTTATGGTTGCACTGATGTCAGTAATCGGTGCAATGGTGTCGTATGCCCAGGAACTTAAATGCGAGGTGGAGGTCAATACCCAACAGATAGAGGGTACCAATAAGAGCGTGTTTGAGACCCTGCAGGAAGCTATGTCCACTTATATGAACGAGACAAAATTCAGCAACGCCGTCTTCTCGCCCAACGAAAAAATAGAGTGCCGTCTCTTCCTCATCGTCAAGGAATACACCGACGATCGTATCAAGGGTGATCTGCAGCTCCAGCTTTCACGCCCGACATATAACGCCACCTATACCACCTCTCTTTTCAATTTCAGAGACACCAAGATAGAGTTTGATTATCGGGAAGGAGATCCGTTGATTTTTAACGAGACCACCTTCGATAATAATCTGACGGCGATAATGAATTTTTACGCATACCTTTTCCTGGCGATAGATTCCGATTCGTTCCGTCAGGATGGGGGGCAGGTGTTTTATGACAAGGCTGCTCAGATAGTTCAGATGGCACAATCGAGCGGAGAGGTCGGCTGGAAAACTTTTGAGGACACCAAGAACCGTGCCGCGATGCTGGCATCGTATACCGATGGTAATACATCCGGTATACGAAATTTGTTATATAACTATCACCGCAAAGGTCTTGACGAAATGGTGACAAGTCCCGATAAGGGTAGAGCCGTCATCACCGAGTCACTCGGCGAGATCAAGACCATAGCGGATAAAGCCCCGATGTCGGTGGCTTTATCAATCTTCAGAGACAGCAAGCTTGACGAACTCGTAAACATTTATTCCAAGGCTCCTCAGTCCGAACGGGATAAAGTCTACGAATTGTTACAGCCCATATATCCCACCGAATCGGACAGACTCAACAAGATAAAGACCCCCGAGGAGATACGTTGATAATGTATGACCGGTAGGGGTATTTAATAATCGCTGACAGCGGATTATAAAAAATAAAAGAGATGCTCAAGAGACTTCAAATATCAAACTATGCGCTAATAGAGAGCCTTGATATAAGCTTCGGTCCCGGACTGACCATCATCACCGGAGAGACCGGAGCCGGTAAGTCTATTATGATGGGCGCTCTTTCACTGCTCAAAGGTGGACGCTCCGATACACGTGCCATCGGCAGTTACGGCAATAAAGCTGTTATCGAAGCTATTTTCTCAGAAATCGGTAAAGATGCCGAATTGATGGCAATTCTGCATTCTGCCGACCTTGATGCCGATGATGATGAGGTAATCATACGCCGCGAGATCTCAGCCTCCGGGAGATCAAGGGTTTTTATCAATGATACGCCGGTAACCCTCAGCATACTCGAAGGCGTTACATCGCGCCTTATCGACATCCACTCCCAGCATAGCAACATGCGGCTGATGCAGTCTGACGAACAGTTAAAGGTTGTCGATGCTATAAGCAACAATGAGGCGTTACGGGAGGAGTATTCAACTCTCTTCAGCAAATTTGTCGCAATCCGTAATAAGATAAAGAAGTTGCGGGCGGAGATCGAGCATAATGCCGAGAACCGTCGCATGATCGAGTATCAGCTTGCCGAGCTGGAGGAATTAAAACCCAAAGCCGGCGAACTCGAGGAGATAGAGCGCCGTTACGATCTGCTCAGCGATGCCGACGAGATGCGCGAAAAGTTGGGTATGCTCGGTTCGTTGTTGGGTGGGGACAGCGGTTCGGTTTTAAATAATGTTGCCGAAGCGCGCTCAGTATCGGATAAGGTGGATTTCTCCCTTTTCGGCGATACGCCGGCAGAGGGGGAGAAGTCGTTTGGCGAACGGCTGCAGGATGTCTATATCGAGGTAAAGGACTTGTATGAGACCATCGAGGGTTATTACTCCGAAATTAATACCGATCCGGCGGCGTTGGCTAAGTACTCCAAGCGCATCGAGGCTTATTACGATGCCTTCAAGCGTTTCCATGTTACCACGAGTGAGGAATTATACAAGATATATGTAGACCTCGGAAATAAACTGGCGATGATTGAAGGCGATTCCACCGAAATGCCCGAACTCGAGCGCGAGGGTAAACGTATAGGAGCCGCCCTTAAGGAGTGTGCCGCCCGTTTGAGCGAGAGTCGCAAGGCAGGGGCTGCAAAATTGAGTGCCGAGCTCACAGAACAAGCCCGTCCCTTAGGGCTTAAGAACCTTAACTTCACAATCAGAGTGGCTTCCTCGAAACTTAACAGCACCGGCGGGGATGCCGTGGAGTTCCTCTGCGCGTTTAACAAAAACAGCGAACCTCTTCCGATTTCCAAGACAGCTTCGGGTGGTGAGGTCTCCCGACTTATGCTTACGCTAAAGGAGATTATGGCATCGGTGATGACCATGCCTACTGTTATCTTTGATGAGATTGACACCGGAGTGTCAGGAGAGATAGCCGACAAGATGGGAGAGATGATGCGCGCCATGGGTGAGCGGATGCAGGTTATGGCTATAACGCATCTTCCGCAGGTTGCCGCCAAGGGGCAGGCTCACTATAAAGTTTATAAAAGCGATGTGGGCAATACCACACTATCCTCGATACGCAAACTTGATGATGAGGAGAGAGTGACAGAGATCGCCGGCATGATTTCGGGAAGTGAGGTAGGCGAGGCTGCTCGCGACACTGCCCGTGAACTCCTCAATAATTAAAGAAGAAAATAACCCAAGATGAATAAGAACGATTATATATTCGGTATCCGTGCCGTTATCGAGGCAATCGAATCCGGAAAAAATATTGACAAGATACTGGTTCGCAAGGATCTCTCGGGAGACCTCGCCAAAGAATTGTTTGCCGTGGTCAAGAATCACGGGCTCGTCATGCAGAGAGTGCCCGCCGAGCGGCTAAACCGTATAACGATGAAGAATCATCAGGGTGTAGTTGCCCTCCTGTCGCCAATCGCATACCAGAAGCTTGAACACCTTGTTCCCCTCTTTTACGAGGAGGGAAGGAATCCCCTCATCATTGTGCTCGACGGCTTAACCGATACCCGTAATTTCGGCGCTATCGGTCGTACGGCAGACTGTACCGGGTGTGATGCCATAGTCATCCCGGAGCGCAACAGTGTTTCGGTAACTCCCGATGCGGTGAAGACCTCTGCCGGCGGACTTTTCTATGTGCCTGTGTGTCGCGAGCGTGATATACTGAGCGCAGTGAGGTATCTCAAGGACAACGGTTATAAGATAGTGGGTGCTACCGAAAAAGGTGCACGCAATTATACACTCGTTGATTACACAGTGCCTGTCGCAATAGTTATGGGTAGCGAGGATACCGGTATCTCGGACGAAGTGCTCCGTATCTGCGATGACCTCGCCGCCATCCCGATGAAAGGCAATATCGGTTCGTTGAATGTTTCGGTGGCTGCCGGCGTAATGCTTTATGAAGCAGTGCGCCAGCGCGACCTGCAAGGCTGAAATATTGACTGACGATAACGTGCGCTTCGAGGATTTTTATTATTTTTGCAAGCGTCAGGATATTAATTTTTAATTCCGAATATTAATTTTTAATATTTAGACAAATAAGAGTATCATATAGAGTTATGATAAATCATATAGAGTTATGATAAACAGAATTCTTATACGCATAAAGGTCATACAGATCCTTTATGCTAATTTGCTTGTTGAGAACGCTTTCAGTTTGGAGCAACCGGAGACACCGGCTACACGTGAGCGCCGGTTTGCATACGCTCTGTATCTGGATCTTCTCGTCCTTGCCATAAAGGTTGCTGACCGTATCGCTACTCGCGGCGGTGGTCATCCGCTCAGTGAGACGCGTTTGATACAGCGTCTTCTCAGCGATGATAAGATCAAGTCGCGCCTTACCAAATACAGTATAGAGCCATTCCCCTTTGAGGAACTTGAGGCTGAGATCGCCGAGCGCCTCAAGGAGTCGGGTCTGTATAAAAACTACCTTAAAGGTTACAATAAGGGTGAGACGGAAGGGGAGGATATGATGTGGAGTGATATCTTCAACGAATTTATCCTCAAATCGCCGCGTCTGCTCGATCTCATTGCAAGGCGCGAGGATTTCTCCGAGCGTGGCGTAGAGCGCACCAATCAGATGATTGAGACCTCTCTCCGCAAGTTTATGGCATCGCACAGCGATGGTGAAGTGCAGCGGACACTGCGCGTCAGCCTCGACCGTGCCCGCGAACTCTATCTGAGATTATTACTCTTGCCTCTCAATATCACCGAGCTTGAGAAACGCCAGATCGAGGAGCGTCGCAATAGATATGTCACCTCAGTCGAAGACCGTAACCCCAATATGCGGTTTGTGGAAAATAAACTCGTGGAGCAACTCGAACAGAATCCCGATCTCCGCGAGTTTGTCGAGAAGACCGGTATCAGCTGGCTCAATGATGACTTGGTGCTCGTACAGAAACTCCTGCGCAATATCCGCCAGAGTGAACTCTACAACGAGTACATGAATGCCGAGAACCATAACGATCATGATGACTACGAGTTTTGGCGTAAGGCGTTCCGTCAGATCATCATGAATAACCCTGATTTCCTTGAGACACTTGAGGATAAGAGTGTATTCTGGAATGACGATCTCGATATCATGTCGGAATTTGCCGTCAAGACCTTCCGCCGCATGGAGGAGGGTAAACCCTATCCGGTGCTTCCCAAATATAAAGACGAGGAGGATGCCCGGTTTGGCGCTACACTTACTGCCTGCGTGCTTGAGAATCGCGAGACTTACCGCGGCTACATAGATGCAGCCATTGATTCGGAGAACTGGGAGATGCAGCGCCTTTCGGTGATGGATGTCATCATATTGATGACAGCGATTGCTGAGATTCTTAACTTCCCCAAGATACCTCTGCTCGTCAGTGTAAATGAATACATAGAGATTGCCAAAAGCTACTCGGGACCCAAGAGCGGTAATTTTATCCACGGCATGCTGGCGACAATCATCCGCAACCTCCAGGAGGCGGGCGTGCTTCACAAACAGTTCGGCAAGAGTTGAGATTCGCCCAATTGTTAAATATCAGATGTAAAACAGAAAAATAAACCAACTATAATGACAGCAACAATTTTATTACAGCAGGCACAGGGCGGCGGTATGTCAGGTCTCCTGATGATCGTCGCAATGATCGTGATCTTCTATTTCTTCATGATTCGTCCGCAGAACAAGAAACAGAAGGAACTCAAGCGTCAGCGCGAGGCGATGAAGGTTAATGATAAAGTCGTGACCCAGGGTGGTATCCACGGACGTATCGCCGAGATCAAGGATGATGTCCTCATGGTATCGATCGCTCCCAACGTAAATATCAAGATCGATCGCTCTATGGTGTATCCCCTTATCGAGACACCGGCAGCCGGCGAGAAAAAATAATA
>CAZAWP010000066.1:0-1604 GCA_964488855.1 uncultured Sangeribacter sp. | reverse complement strand
GAAGGTATAGGAGGATTGTAGATAATTATGAAAAAAGTGCGGTTTAAAAATTTCAAGGCGTACTGGAAGCGGTTGCGGGCTAAAGAAGAGTTCCACAACGCTCTCCTGTTCTTGATTTTTGTGGTAATCGCAACTCTGTTCTGGATAGTGCTTGCCATGAACGACAGTGTGACCCGTACGGTCGAGGTCAAGTTGGTGATGCAGAATGTGCCGGACAGTATCAAGTTTATCCAGGATCCTCCCGAGGCGATCCATGTCACCGTCAGTGACCGCGGTTCCAATATACTGCGTACCGGATGGCTTACGCGTAAGGATATACATATCAACTTCCGCGATTTTGCTCACGACGGGGTATTCAGGTTTACAAAAGCCGACATGAGTGCCGCCATCAAATCCATCTTCGGTCCCGAGGTACAGATCGGAGCCATCTCAAACGACTCTCTTCTGCTGCAGTATACCTCAGGCCAGGGTAAGCGCGTGCCGGTAATCTTGCGTCTCGAAGCGGGAGCGACTGCCGGCAATATACTTGCCGGCGAACCGACGGTCACTCCCCATAGTGTGATGGTATTTTCGGGTGTTGACGAACTGGATACAATCCAGCATGTCTATACAGATCAGATATATCGACGCAATCTCTCCGAAACAGCGGAGATTACTGCACGCATACAACCGATATCGGGTGCGCGTATCGAGCCCAAGACGGTAAAAGTACGAATCCCCGTAGAGCCGCTGGTAAAGAAAGAGGCGGCTGTTACCGTCGAGATCGACAACGTACCCAAGCACACCAGTCTGCTGCTGTTCCCGACAAAGGTCCTTGTGGATTACTATACGCCCATGAGTCGCTTTGACGATGACGATCCGCAGATTGTTGTGGCGGTGAATTACAGCGACACCGAGCGCAGTGCCTCCAATAAGCTCCCTTTGCGTATCGTGAGGTATCCTGACTATGTGGTCAATCCCGAGCTGCGTCAGCAGGCGGTGGAGTACACTCTGATAAGGGAATAATAGTTGTCAATATCAATAGCCAGGCTATGAGTCCGCAAACTAAGATAGTAGGGGTAACAGGTGGCATTGGTGCCGGTAAAAGCGTTGTGTCGCGGATACTGCGCACTTACGGTTACAGTGTCTACGACTGCGATTATGAGGCTAAATGTCTTATGAACAATTCGCCGGATCTGCGCGGAGCTCTGACCGATAAGTTTGGTGAACTGTTGTATGTCGCCGGTTCACTGGACCGGAAAATGCTGGCTGAAATCATATTTAATGATCTAACGTCGCTGGAGTATGTCAATGAAGTGGTACACAATGCCGTCAGAACTGAGATGCTTCACCGAATCGAGTCGACGGCGGCGGAGTTATTCTTTGTGGAGTCGGCGATACTCGCTTCGTCGGGCCTTGCGGATTTATGTGAGGTTATCTGGTATGTGGACGCTCCTTTAGAAGTCCGGAAAGCGCGGGCTCTGGCGCGTGGAGGTATCACCGAAAAGGATCTTGACCAACGCATGGCTGTCCAGCAGCATGAACTTGAGTTTATGAGCGGGTATAAATATGTCGTTATCAACAATGACAGACCCCTGCTCCCTCAGATCAATCATTACCTTAAG
>CAZAWP010000065.1:2673-10621 GCA_964488855.1 uncultured Sangeribacter sp. | reverse complement strand
GGGGAGAGGATATGAAAAAAGCCGGGGCGCTCACGCGTGCCGGCTCTTAGTATGAAAACAAAAAGTTTAACAAATCTAAAATCGAGTTATAACAAATTAGAAACATTTTTATTTCATGAAATTGGGGTCGTTGGCGATCAACCATTGGGCGATCTGCACCGCGTTGAGTGCAGCACCCTTCTTGATCTGGTCACCTACCACCCAGAGCGACAGCCCGCAGTCGTCGGCGATGTCGCGACGGATGCGCCCTACATACACTGCGTCTTTGCCGGCAATGTCGAGAGGCATCGGGTAGAACATCTCCCCGTCCTTCTCCTCACACACCACGACACCCGGCGCTACCGCCAAGGCATCGCGAACCTCCTCCACACTCAGCGGCTGCTCTGTCTCCAGCCATATCGCCTCGCTGTGGGCGCGGAGCACCGGCACACGCACGCATGTCGCCGACACCTTAATGTCGGAGTGCATGATCTTGCGGGTCTCGTTAAACATCTTCATCTCCTCCTTGGTATAATCGTTGTCGGTAAAGACATCAATATGAGGGATGACATTGTAGGCGAGCTGATATTTGAACTTCTCGACAGTCGGTTCGTTGCCCTGCTCCAGCTCGGAGTACTGCGTCTTGAGTTCATCCATGGCAGCCGCCCCCGCACCGCTCGCCGCCTGATAAGTGGCGACACGCACACGGCGTATATGTGACAGTTGGTCGATCGGCTTGAGAGCCACGACCATCTGGATAGTCGTACAGTTGGGGTTACCGATGATATTGCGCGGACGGTCGAGGGCATCCTCGCCATTGACCTCCGGCACAACCAAAGGCACATCCTTATCCATGCGGAATGCCGACGAATTGTCGATCATCACCGCTCCGTGGCGGGTGATGATGTCGGCATATTTCTTGGAAGTACCCGCACCCGCCGAAGTGAACACGATGTCGAGACCGCTGAAGTCGGAGTTCTCGTCGAGCAACTCGATTACATACTCCTTGCCGCGGAACGACCGTTTTGACCCGGCACTGCGGGGAGAGCCGAAGAGGCGTAAGGTGGTTACGGGAAACTGCTGTTCGTCAAGGACACGCAGCAACTCCTGACCTACCGCACCGCTGGCTCCTACTATTGCTATATTCATATCAGTTCATGCCTGAGGTTGCAACACCACGGTTGATCTTCT
Organism: uncultured Sangeribacter sp.; assembly: GCA_964488855.1. GTDB lineage: Bacteria > Bacteroidota > Bacteroidia > Bacteroidales > Muribaculaceae > Lepagella. Next base: position 9,451 of record CAZAWP010000065.1, on the reverse strand, counting down.
TCACAAGACCCTGAAGCACACTGCCGGGACCGAGCTCGATGAACTCGTCGGCACCGTCGGCGATCATGTTCTCCACATCCTGAGTCCAGCGCACGGGAGCGGTGAGCTGCTTGATAAGGTTGGCCTTGATCTCCTCGGGGTCAGTGTGGGGTTTGCCGTCCACGTTCTGATAAACGGGAGCGATGGGAGTCTTGAACTCGGCAGCCTCGATGGCAGCGGCGAGTTCATCGTGAGCCGGCTGCATGAGAGGGCTGTGGAAGGCGCCACCCACCTTAAGTTTCATCGCACGTTTGGCACCGGCGGCGAGCATCTTCTCGCAGGCGGCGTCGATACCCTCGATAGTACCCGAGATTACCACCTGACCGGGGCAGTTGTAGTTGGCGGGAGCCACGACACCCTTAACCTCGGCGCAAAGTTCCTCAACTTTCTCGTCGGGGAGGGCGAGCACGGCGGCCATAGTCGAGGGCTGAGCCTCGCAGGCCTTCTGCATGGCGTGGGCACGTTTTGATACGAGCTTCAGACCCTCCTCAAAGCTGAGGGCACCGGCAGCTACGAGAGCGGAGAACTCACCCAGGCTGTGACCGGCAACCATGTCGGGCTTGAAATCGTCGCCGAGAGATTTAGCCAAGATAACGCTGTGGAGGAAAATAGCGGGCTGAGTAACCTTAGTCTGCTTGAGATCCTCCTCAGTGCCGTTAAACATCAGGTCGGTGATGCGGAAACCGAGAACCTCGTTAGCTTTCTCAAAGAGTGCCTTAGCCTCCGGATTGCTGTCGTACAGGTCCTTGCCCATACCGACGAACTGTGCTCCCTGACCGGGAAATACGTATGCTTTCATCTTAATTTTCTAATTTATAATCAGATTTAAACTACACTACAATAGGCCTCTGCATTAAGCCTGTAGTAAATCACGATGCAAAATTAAGCAAAAAAACTGAAAATATCAAACAACATAACAGCTGGTACATACTGATAATAGTAAGAGCCGCAGGTTTAGATAAAACGGAAAAAGCCGACAGGTCTCAGACCCGTCGGCTTTTGTGTTTATTATCACTCTCTGATTAGTCCTCGTTGAGGTTTACGCGCTTGAAGTCGATGACTGTCAGACCCTTGATCTCGCCGTCGAGATACTGGGCAACAGTCTTCTTGGCATCGCGGTGGTACTCCTGCTCAAGGAGGACATTCTCCTTGTAGTACTTGTTGATACGCCCGTTCACGATGTTGTCGATCATCTGCTGGGGAAGGTTTGCAGCCTTCTTCTCCGAAGTCTCGGCGATGATGGCGCGACCCTGGGCAGCCTCCTCCTCAGTGATCCAGCCCTTGGATACGTTAGAAGAGATGTGATCGTCAGTGTCGAAGTGGTTGGGGTTGAGACCTGCCTTGCGCAGAGCAGCCTCAACAGCCTTCTGTACCTGCTCGGCCTTGGTCTTCTCGATAGCTACAGCCTTCTCCTCCTCGATGAAGTTAGCGGGGACAGCCTCGCGGTTTACAGCCACGGGGTTCATGGCTGCTACCTGCATTGCAACCTCCTTACCGATCTCGGCGGGAACGTCAGCAACGTTAAAGCCAACGATAGTGGCGAGCTTGTTGCCGAGGTGATCGTAAGCGGCAACAGAAGCGGCCTCGATGCACTCGTAGGCGCCGAGTTCCATCTTCTCACCGGTCTTACCGATCTCGTCAGTGATGTGCTCCTCGATAGTGCGGTCGTCGAGCTTGAGAGCCTTAACCTCGTCGAGAGTCTTGGCACCGGCTGCAACGGCAGCGTCGAGGATCTGCTTGGTAAGAGCGCGGAAAGACTCGTTCTTTGCAACGAAGTCAGTCTCGCACTTAAGAGCCACGATAGCGGCGAAGCCCGGTTTGGTGGCTGAGAGCACGCAACCCTCGGCAGCCTGACGGTCCTCACGCTTGGCGGCTACTGCCTGACCTTTTTTACGGATGATCTCGATAGCTGCGTCGATGTTGCCGTCGGTCTCAGCGAGGGCGTTCTTGCAGTCCATCATACCGGCGCCGGTCATGTGGCGCAATTTCTTGATATCTTCAATACTTACTGCCATGATATGTAGTAAAAGAAAGGGCGCGGCTTTGAGTCGCGCCCTGATGTTAAAAAATTATTCAGCTTCTTTAACCTCAACGGTAACCTCAGCGGCAGCGGCCTCCTCGTTACGGCGCACGCGGCGACGTTTGGGAGCCTCGCCCTCCTTAGCCTCCTTATCCTCGGGTGCGTCAAGTTTCTCTACCTTACGCTCCTCGAGACCCTCAGCCATTGCGCTGCAAACGGCGTCGAGGATGATCTCGATGCTGGTTGAGGCATCATCATTGGCGGGGATTACGAAGTCTACATCCTCGGGGTTAGAGTTGGTATCGACGATAGCGAACACGGGGATACCCAGACGCTTAGCCTCAGCTACGGCGATGTGCTCCTTCATCACGTCCACTACAAAAAGTGCAGACGGGAGGCGACCGAGGTCAGCGATAGAACCGAGGTTCTTCTCGAGCTTGGCGCGCTGACGGGTGATCTGGAGTTTCTCGCGCTTTGAGAGGTTGTCGAATGTTCCGTCGGCAGCCATCTTGTCGATGGTGGTCATTTTCTTGACTGCCTTGCGGATGGTGGGGAAGTTGGTGAGCATACCGCCCGGCCAGCGCTCGATAACATAGGGCATGTTTACCGAAGCTGCCTTGTCGGCGATTGCCTCTTTGGCCTGTTTTTTAGTTGCCACGAAGAGTACCTTCTTGCCGCTTTTTGCGATCTGCTTGAGAGCGGCGGCTGCCTCCTCGATCTTGGCTGCTGTCTTGTAAAGGTCGATGATGTGGATACCATTGCGCTCCATAAAGATGTAAGGAGCCATGGCGGGATTCCATTTACGTTTGAGGTGACCGAAATGTGCTCCGGCGTTGAGGAGCTGGTCGAAAGTAGGTGTTGCCATTTGTGATAATGGTTGTTTACGTTCTTTTAAATACAATCCGCGAGTAGGGAACGGAGCCATCAGGCGGATTTAGATTCTAAACACGAGGCGCGAGCGCCAAATTTCTGCGAAAACAGTATCCTGCCGAAACGCTTAACGTTTAGAGAACTGGAAGCGTTTACGTGCCTTGGGACGACCCGGTTTCTTACGCTCTACGGCACGGGGGTCGCGAGTCATGAAGCCCTCTGCACGGAGAGCGGGTTTGTCCTCGGGGTTGATCTTGACCAGCGCGCGGGCGATAGCCAGGCGCAGAGCCTCGGACTGACCTTTGTAACCACCGCCGTCTACATGAGCCAAGATGTCATATTTCTCAAGGACATCGAGTGTCTGGAGAGGCTGTTTTACGATATACTGCAGGATCGAAGAGGGGAAGTAAACATCGAGCGGACGTTTGTCGATTACGATGTTGCCGCTACCCTCGGTGAGATATACACGTGCCACTGCGGCTTTGCGGCGGCCTATTGCATTTACTTTTTCCATCTTCTAAATTACATTTTGGTGATATCGATGACTGTGGGGTTCATGTCGGCAAAGGGGTGCTCTGACGAGTTGTACACGTAGAGGTTGCCGAGCTGTGCTGCGCCAAGCTTGGTCTTGGGGAGCATACCTTTCACTACCTTGATAAACAAGGGGTGACGACCTGCCTTGATGGTTTTCTTCTTTGATTTCTCCATCAGGTCGGCGGGTGTGAACGCACGCTGACCGCCCGGATAACCGGTGTAACGGAGGTACTCACGTTTGTGCATCTTGTCGTTCGACATCACGACTTTGTCTGCGTTGATGATGATTACATTGTCACCGCAGTCCAAGTTGGGGGTGAAATCCGGCTTGTTCTTGCCACGCAGGATTTTTGCCACTACTGAACAGAGACGACCGAGCTTCTGATCGGTTGCGTCGATAACTACCCACTTCTTCTGGATGGTCTCAGGGGTAGCTGAAATTGTCTTATAGCTTAAAGTATCCACTTTATTCTTTGATTTTTAGTTGGTTATGCACAACTTTAGGCACGCAAAAATCCAGGCCAATAGATCCCTGCGTAAGTGTGCTGTATTTCAACTGGATATAATCGGCTTGCAAAGATAATAATTTTTTGGCAAACAGCAAAAAATTATTTCTTTAACTCAGCGTTTTCTTGCGCGGCTGCCCCCTTTTCCTCCTTTTTATCCTCCGGCGGAGTGTCTTTTTGTCCTCCGGCAGCTATCACATCCGCCGGGAGGTGGTTGGGTGCTATTTCAAGCAGGTATGCCCATGCCGCATCATGCTCGTACGCTACCTTACCCTCCAAGATCGCCTCCTTGACCTCATCCTTGAGCTCCTTGAGCACCGACGAGGGGGGTATGTGGAAATACTCCATGATCTCGAAGCCGTCGATGGGCGATTTCCACTTGCGCAGGGCGTCGGCATCGCTTATCTCGGTCATGCGCTGACGCAGCTGCGCGAACCCTTCGAGCTGACGCGCCACCTTCTGCGGATTCTTCGACGTGATGTCAGCCTCGGCGAGTATCATCAGGTCATCGAGGTCATCCCCCGCATCCGTAATCATGCGACGTACACCCGAATCCGACACACCGTCGTCGCAGACCGACTGCGGGCGCATGTGCAGACCCACAAGTTTCGCCACATACTTCATCTTCTCGTTGCGCGGCATCTTGCTCTCCTTAAAGATACGCGGTATCATCTTCTCGCCGATATAGTTGTGGTTGTGGAACGTCCACCCCAACTTGGCATCATAGCGTTTGGTCGCCGGTTTGCCGATGTCATGCAGAAGGGCAGCCCAGCGGAGCCATTCATTGTCGGAATGGCGCGCCACATTGTCGAGCACCTGCAGCGTATGGGCGAAATTATCCTTATGCCCGCGCCCCTCCTTGGTCTCGATACCCTTGAGAGCTTCGAGCGAGGGGAAGACGTAAGGTAAGAGACCCGCCTCGTCGATGAGGTGCCAACCGATCGAGGGCTTGACCGCGCGCATGATCTTGCTCAGTTCGTCGTTGATACGCTCGCGCGAGATTATCTCCATGCGGCTTGCGTTGCGCCGTATCGCCTCGAACGTCGGGCGGTCGATGGTGAACCCCAACTGGGTGGCGAAGCGTATGGCGCGCATCATGCGCAGAGGGTCGTCCGAGAACGTTATGTCCGGGTCGAGCGGCGTGCGTATGAGGCGGCGGCGGATGTCGCCCAAGCCGTCGAAGGGATCCACCAACGTGCCGAAGGTGTCCTTGTTGAGGGCGATCGCCATGGCGTTGATGGTGAAATCGCGGCGGTTCTGGTCATCGGCGAGGGTACCATCCTCGACGATGGGATTACGGCTGTCGCGCTGATAAGACTCCTTGCGCGCACCGACAAACTCCAATTCGAGGTGGTCGCAGCGCACCTGCGCGGTGCCGTAGTTGGCATAGACGGTAAGCGCCTTGCGTTGCCCGAGGCGGTCGGCAACCTTCTCCGCGAGCTCTATTCCCGAGCCGACGGTGACGAAGTCGAGGTCTGCCGAGGGTCTGCCGAGGATGATGTCGCGGACATATCCCCCGACGACGTAGACCTCCCGTCCCATCTCGTCGGCGACCTCGCCGATACGGCGGAACACCGGATGACTCAGCGCCTTCGGATCCGTGATATGCTTATCCTTATCTATTATCTTGCTAAAATCTATATTCTCATCCATAAACTATAATAGTTTAAGTGCTTCATCAAGATTGGTGAGCGAAATTAAACCATTTTCGGTTACTTGATATGTATTTTCGACGCCTACGGCTCCGACACCGGGGATGACGAACTTCGGTTCGAGGGCGATCGTCATATTCTCCTCTAATGGACTGTGGTTGCGCTCCATGATGACCGGCTGCTCGTTGAGTTCGATGCCGACACCGTGACCGATGAACGCCGCCTTCTGCACATGTCCCATGAAGTAGTTCTCCAAACCCGCCTCCTTCGCCATGGCGACTGCCTTGCGGTACATGTCACCGATGACGGTGCCCGGGGTGGACTTCTCCAACTCGCGGAGTATGGCGCGTGAGCACTCGTGGGCACGCAGCGCCTTGTCGGGGATGGAGTCACCGCACATCCATGTGCGCGTCATGTCGGTCTGGTAGCCGTTGAAGCCACCGTTCATATCCACCATCACACTCATCCCCGGCTTTATGATGATGCCGGCAGCGCCGACGGGTAGGGATGGGTCAGTTCCCGCACCACCCATGGCGAAATCATACGGACCCGGACGGTCGGCATTGTCGCCGGCGATCAGCGAACCCATGTTGAGCTCCATGCGCGAGCCGGCGGTGCGCAGGAAGCCGAGGCAACCCTCACGACGCAGCACCCGCTCTATCTCGATCTGAAACTCTATGTCGGTCATCTCCGGTCGCCAGCATTTGTCAATCTGACTGTATACGGCTGCCTGATGTATGCCGTCCTCGCGCATCATCGCGATCTCGTAATCGGTCTTGGTAAGGCGTGCGGTGCGCATGATCGCCGTGCCGTCCATAAACTCGCTGCCGGCAAAGGCATGCTGCAGCCTCACTACGTCCGAGTAGAGGAGGTCGCCGAACTCCAACGCCAATTTCGCGGGACGCAGGCCGCGTGCTTCGAGTTCGGCGGGTATCTGTTCCGGCTTGCGGATAGACTTCACCTCAACGGTCGTCTCTATCTCCGCCGGACGGATGATGAAATACTGCGCGTCACCCTCGGCAGGGATATAGATATAGCCGTAGAAGACTGCGCCGGTGACGTAGAATATGTTCACCGTCGAAGCTAAGAGTATACCGTCGGCTCCGGCGTTTATAATCGCCGACCGCACCTTGGCGAGCCGCAGCTCATACTCATGA
>CAZAWP010000065.1:0-2573 GCA_964488855.1 uncultured Sangeribacter sp. | reverse complement strand
GCAAGCTCGTTCCTCCACGCCTCGGGGGCGGTGAGGGGGGTCAGCTCGACGCGGAGGTCGGGGGAGAGGGAGATGTCGCGGACGATAGTGTCGGCGAGTTCGTAGGCGAAGCCCGCACCCTTGCCCAACGGCGTACCCTCGGCATCGACGAGGCGGAAGGTGACAGTGTCGCAGCGGAGCACCGAGTCACTGAGCACAGTCGTGGCGAGGAGCCTCAGCTCTTCGGCGACCGGACGGCGACCGTAGCGCAGCATGACCGCGAGGTCATAGCGCTTGGCGGCGAGGCCGACAGTGTCCGCCGGCATAGGGTTGAACTCACGGACATCCACCGGATCCCAGCCGTCGGCGGGGAGACGCTCGAAGCGGGCATACTCCATATCATTGACATGGCGGCACGCCCCGCAGAGGAGCAGAGCCGCCATGGTTATGACTGTGATATGTAGATGTCGTAAACTCATTTCTTATCCTGCCGGCGTTGATTGCGGTGGCGGTTATTACCCTTATTGGTGTTGGCGTTATTATTGACACCCGCACCTTTGTGGCTATTAGAGTTATTATTGTTTGCCGGCCCCTTGCTGCCGTTGCCATTCCTGTTGCCGTTGGCATCACCTTGCGGGTTGTTGCCGCGGCGCTTCTTGCGCTTCGCCTTGTCGAAGCGGGTAAGGGACTCCTGCTCTACGAGGTCTACGTAATCCTTCTGCGGCTTCGGCGCATCAGAGGGTGCCTCAAGGCTGTCCACGCGGATACCCTGCTTGTTGAGGGCGATGATCTCAAAGGCACGGGCGGCGCTTATCGTCACAAGGTTCGCCGGGATACTCTTGTCGGTTGAATAGGTCACCGTACGCGCCAGGATGTCCGGCTTGAAGTAGTAGAACGTCGCATCCTTGGTCTCAAGGGTGATATCCTTGGGAGGAAGTTTCTTGACGGCCTCGGCATATACGTCCGTCTCGAAATTGAGGCAGCATTTGAGCTTGGCGCACTGGCCGGCAAGCTTCTGCGGATTCATCGAGAGATCCTGGATGCGTGCCGCACCGGTACCTACCGACACGAAATGGGTCATCCACGACGAACAGCATAACGGTCTGCCGCACGGACCGATACCGCCGATGCGACCCGCCTCCTGACGCGCACCGATCTGTTTCATCTCGATGCGCACGCGGAATGTATCGGCAAGGATACGTATCAGCTTGCGGAAATCGACGCGTTCGTCGGCGATGTAATAGAAAATAGCCTTGCCGCCGTCACCCTGATACTCCACGTCGCCGATCTTCATGTCCAGACCCAACTCCTCGGCGATCTGGCGCGAACGGATCATCGTGTCGTGTTCGCGCGAACGGGCCTCGTCAAACTTCTCCAAGTCCTCGGGAGTGGCAACGCGGAAGATCTTCTTCAGTTCGTTGGCGGGGTTGAGGTTCGCCTTCTTCATCTGGAGGCGCACCAATCGACCCACCATTGTGACGCGACCGATGTCGTGACCCGGGGCTGCCTCGACGGCGACCATGTCACCGATCTTGAGGTCGAGGCGGTTGGGGTTGGTGTAGAAGCCGTTGCGCGTATTCTTGAACATCACCTCGACGACATCGTAGTCAGCCACCGACGAAATCTTCTCCAGCCAGTTGGTGGCGAAGAGTTTGCCGCGCGGTTCCTCACGACGCGAAGGGGGTGTGTGCTTGTCTTTCATACATCACCCTCCTTCTATTTGGCGAACGCCACGGCGCGTGTCTCGCGGATGACGGTGATCTTGACCTGACCCGGATAGGTCAGCTCGTCCTGGATCTTCTTGGCGATCTCTGCCGACAGCTTCTCGGTCTCCTCGTCGGTGATCTTGTCGGCACCGACGATCACGCGCAGCTCACGACCAGCCTGGATGGCGTATGTCTTGATGACGCCGGGGTAAGAGAGGGCAAGCTGCTCAAGGTCGTTGAGACGCTTGATGTATGCCTCGACGATCTCGCGGCGTGCACCGGGACGCGCACCCGAGATGGCGTCGCATACCTGCACGATGGGAGCCAACAGCGAAGTCATCTCCACCTCGTCGTGGTGGGCGCCGATGGCGTTGCAGATTTCGGGTTTCTCCTTGAACTTCTCGGCAAGCTTCATGCCGAAGAGTGCGTGCGGCAGCTCGGGTTCGTCGTCGGGCACCTTGCCTATATCGTGGAGCAGGCCGGCGCGGCGAGCCTTCTTGGGATTGAGACCGAGCTCCGATGCCATGACGGCGCAGAGGTTGGCAGTCTCGCGCGAGTGCTGCAGGAGGTTCTGACCGTACGACGAACGGTATTTCATCTTGCCGACCATGCGGATAAGCTCCGGATGCAGGCCGTGGATGCCGAGGTCGATGGCAGTGCGCTTGCCGGTCTCGATGATCTCCTCCTCGACCTGCTTGCGTACCTTGGCTACCACCTCCTCGATGCGGGCGGGGTGGATACGGCCGTCGGTGACGAGCTGATGGAGGGCGAGACGGGCGATCTCGCGGCGCACGGGGTCAAAGCCCGAGAGGACGATCGCCTCCGGAGTGTCATCGACGATGATCTCGATACCCGTGGCAGCCTCCAGGGCGCGGATGTTGCGGCCCT
>CAZAWP010000064.1:4110-10854 GCA_964488855.1 uncultured Sangeribacter sp. | reverse complement strand
TCAACCCCGGGTCTTACCGTGGCATCATCCCGCGCGGTGACGGACAGACATTCTCCATCTCAGCGCAGACCAATGCCAAGTATTACCAGAGTTACTCGATATCATTCTTCGACCCCTGGTTTGGCGGCAGCCGCCCCAATTCACTGTCCATATCACTGGACTACAGCCGTGCCACCGGTATCAACTCCAGCTATTATAACAACATCTGGAGTACTGCATACCAGTACGCGATGTACAACCAGTATTCGTATAACACCAACTATTCCTCATACGCATTACAGAATGCCTACGACCCCAACAAGGTGCTCCAGTTGGCAGGTGTGAGTGTCGGCTTCGGTACACGTCTGACATGGCCCGATGACTACTTCCAGTTCCAGGCAGCCCTCGCCTACCGTTGGTACTACCTCAAGAACTGGGATTACCTCTACTACATGCGTAACGGTACGTCCAACTCGCTTACCTTGGCGCTGACGCTGTCACGAACCAGTGTCGACAACCCGATCTATACACGCAGAGGCTCACAGTTCTCGGTAGACCTCACCCTCACCCCGCCCGCCGACCTCTTCGGCAAGCGCGACTGGAGACGCATCTCGGAGGAGGCAAGCTATGAGAACACCAACAGTGCATCGCGCGAGGCAGCCCGTGCCAAGATGTACCGCTGGATCGAGTACTGGAAGCTCCGCTTCAAGAGCAAGACCTTTACCCCTCTTACCGACCCCGACGGCAAATGGACACTTGTGCTCATGACCCGCGCTGACTTCGGTCTGTTGGGCTCATATAACAAGTATCTCAAGACCCCGTTCGAGACCTTCTACTTCGGTGGTGACGGTATGACAGGTTCGTACACCTACGCTACAGAGACAGTCTCCATGCGAGGTTATGAAAACGGACAATTCACCCCGAGCGGTTACGAAGGCTATGCCTATGGCAAGTTCACCTTTGAGCTTCACTTCCCGTTCCTGTTGCAGCCTTCGACCACGATATATGCCATCGCCTTTGCCGAGGCGGGTAATGCATGGACGAGTGTACGTGACTTCTCGCCGTTCAACCTCAAGCGCTCAGCCGGTGTCGGCGCTCGCCTTTATCTGTCGGTGCTCGGCTTCATGGGTATCGACTGGGGTTACGGTTTCGACAAAGTCTGGGGACGTCGCGGCGGCAGCCAGATACACTTCGTGCTCGGTCAGGAGTTCTAAACAGATTAAACCTTATGCAGCAAAGCTGCTCTAAAGGTTAAAAACGGAAATTAAAATAAGTAGATATGAAAAAGATATTACTGACGCTGGCATTGGCGATCATAGGAATTGCAGCAGCCTCGGCTCAGAAGTTCGCCCTTGTCGACATGGATTATATCCTGCGTAACGTACCTGCCTACGAGATGGCAAACGAGCAGCTCAACCAGGTATCCCAGCGCTGGGAAAAGGAAGTTAATGAGGTAGCCAAGGAGGCTGAGAACCTTTACAAGAAATATCAGTCGGAGATGGTCTTTCTCTCTGACGACCAGAAGAAAAGCCGTGAGGCAGAGGTCGTAGCCAAAGAGAAGGAGGCAACCGACCTGCGCTACAAGTATTTCGGTCCCGAGGGGGAGCTTTATAAGAAACGTCAGGCACTGATGAAGCCCATCCAGGATGATGTCTACAATGCCGTCAAGGCAGTGGCTGAGGAGAAAGGTTATCAGACGATCTTCGACCGCGCATCATCACAGAGTATCGTATTTGCCTCTCCGCGCATAGATGTCAGCAACGAGGTACTCGCAAAATTAGGGTATTCAAAATAAAATCAGTATCTTTGCGTTTGAAAAAGTAGATGAGCGGCTATACTTAAGGCACCCGGTATAGATAACAGATGTGCTTTGTATAGAAAAATACTATATTTAGTATGGCTTACCGCTTAGTATAACACGACATAATAAGACATAACATAAAGATGATTAAGAAACTTTTGCTTGCTGTAGCACTGGCACTTCCCATGTTGGCTTCAGCTCAGACCTTGAAAATAGGTATTTGTGATGTAAACGCAGTGGCACAGGCTCTCCCTGAGACAGCAGAGGCACAGACCAAACTCCAGGAGTCACAGAAGAAACTCGAGGATGAGTACGGACGTCTCCAGGACGAGATGCGTCGCCTCTACGAGGATCTCCAGAAGATGGCAGAGGACGAGCTTCCCGCCATCAAGGAGCGCAAGACCCGCGAGTTCCAGGATTACCAGTCCAAGGTTGCCAACTTCGAGCAGTCTGCCATGCAGAACCTCCAGGATCTCCAGATGCAGCTCATGGCTCCTATCACTACCAAGGTCCGCAATGCAGTGGAGTCTGTAGGCAAGGAGAACAATTTCTCACTTATCCAGGACAAGGTAGATGCACTGACACTTTACTACGCAGCTCCAGTTGAGGATGTCACTCCGTTGGTAAAGGCTAAGCTCGGTATAAAATAATCGGACCATACACAAACAGACAAGTGGCACACGTGCCCATAAACTAAAAAACTGCGGAGCACGTGCTTCGCAGTTTTTATTTGAAATCATGCTACACCCCCAATATTCCACGGCTCCCGGACCTATCGGTGTCTTCGATTCCGGTTACGGAGGCCTGACGATACTCAAGGAGATTTACAAGCGTCTGCCCGAGTATGACTATATCTATTTAGGCGACAACGCCCGCGCCCCCTACGGTTCGCGGAGCTTTGACGTAATCTTTGATTTCACTCGTCAGGCTGTCGAATACCTTTTTGAAGCCGGCTGTCATTTGGTGATCTTGGCTTGCAATACCGCCTCCGCCAAGGCTCTGCGCACTATCCAGCAGAAAGTGCTGCCCGGACTCGACCCCGACAGACGAGTGTTGGGTGTCATACGCCCCACCACCGAGATATTGGGTCAGGTATCCAAAAGCAGACATATAGGGCTTCTCGCCACCAACGGAACCGTCCGCAGTCACTCCTACGCCCTTGAACTGGAGAAATCGGACCCCGATATCCGGCTTACCGAAAAGGAGTGTCCGATGTGGGTGCCCCTCGTTGAGCATAATGAGGCAACCTCTCCGGGTGCTGATTATTTCGTACGGAAATATGTGGGCGAGATACTGACTGACGACCCGGACATAGATACGCTTGTGTTAGGCTGTACCCATTACCCCCTGCTGCTTCCCAAGATACGGCAATATGCACCCGAGGGTATCCGTATCTTGGCGCAAGGGGAATTGGTGGCGGTGAGTTTGGAGGATTATCTTCACCGTCATCCGGAAATGGAGGTAAAATGCCGAAGGGGAGGTAACATAGATTTCCTCACTACGGAGAACGCCTCCCTCTTCGACAAGATGGCATCCAGATTTATGGACTGCAAAGTCTCCTCACAACGCATTACTTTATAACAATGACAGAGATTTCACTCGAAACCATCCGCAAGCGGATCGCCGAGGGACTCGAAGCCGAGGCTGCCCTCTCCCTCCTCAACGATTATATCGCAACCCATCCCGACGATGCCGACGGGTACCTGCAGCGCGGTCTGAAATACTGGGGCATGGCGCGATACTCCGATGCCATAAACGACTATTACCGTGCCGACAACATTGCGCCGGACGGCAAGGCTGCCCAGATGCTTAAGGCTGCAAAGGAGATTCTCGATTACAGAAATAACGATCTCTATAATCCATAGGGCCTCCGCAAGCGTTAGAATCTTAAAGACGCCATTTAACAATTACTTTACTCCACGAGAATATTAAAAAACTCCACGAGAATATTAAAAAATGGCGATTGCTTCGGATTCCACCACAAACTATAGATGATAACTGATATATGAGTGCTACCACAACTCAAACCAAGGATATTGCTGCAGCCAATGATTCGCAGGATCGTCTGAAAGAACTCGGGACGGCTCCGGTGGGTAAACTGCTTCTCAAATACAGTCTGCCGGCGGTGATCGGTACTGTCATCAGTGCGGTTTACAATATCATTGACTCCATCGTGATCGGTCATGCCATCGACGACCCCAACGTCGTTGCGGGTATCGCCGTGACGTTCCCGGTGATGAACCTCGCGACGGCTCTGGGTATGCTCATCGGTGCCGGTGCGGCTACACGCGTCAGTATCGTCATGGGACAGAACGACAAACACATGGCAGAGGTCATTTTGGGTAACTGCGTACAGCTGACGGTGGTTGTGGGACTCATTTACGCCACATGCTTCGCAATCTTCCTCGACCCGATATTGAGGATGTTCGGTGCCTCTCCCAACTCGCTTCCATACGCGCGTGAGTTCCTCCTCTGGGTACTCCCGGGCATGGTGCTGATGAACCTTACCTTCTCCTACAACAACGTGATGCGTGCCTCGGGATACCCCGGTAAGGCGATGTACACCAACATGATCGGTGCCTGTATGAATGTCATCCTTGCACCCCTCTTCCTGTTTGTATTCAAATGGGGAATCCGCGGAGCCGCCATCGCCACGGATATTTCGATGATGGTGACCGCCTTTTTCGTCATGGGTCACTTCTTTAATAAGAAGAACACCCTCCACTTCGTCAAAGGCACATACAAATGGCAGTGGAAGGTTATCAAGGGAGTGCTCTACATCGGTATGGCACCGTTCCTTATTAACGTGGCGGGCTCGGCAATCAGCGCCATCATCAACAACTCCCTTCTCAAATACGGCGGCGATGATGCCATCGCTGCGGTGGTGGTATTTAACCGCTACGTCACCATCTTCGTGTTCATCATCATCGGTATTTGTCAGGGTATGCAGCCCATCTTGGGCTACAACTACGGTTCGGGTAGGTATCCGCGACTGTTCCGCACACTGACCATCGCCGCAATAACGGCTGTCATCATCACTTCGATAGGCAGCATCGTGGGCGCTACGGCACCGCGTGCGATTGCCTCGATGTTCATGCAGGACGAGCAGCAGATACAGTGTGCCATCAAATGTCTGCGCATTACTACGCTAACGTTCTGGATGGTAGGGTTCCAGATTGTGGCGACCAACTTCTTCCAGGCGCTCGGCATGGCAGCCAAATCAATCTTCCTCTCGCTCACACGTCAGATAATCTTCATGATACCGATGCTCTTTATCCTTCCTCCCATTTACGGACTGACAGGAGTATGGAGCGCCTTCCCTATCTGCGACGCTTTGGCTACCATAGTTGCCGCCTTTATGCTGATGTATCAGATCCGTAAGATACGTGCGGCACGTCAGCCGATTACAACATTATAATAACCTCACGATCAACAACCTCGTACATGGATATTACACCACTTGCACGAAAATATTTTGTAAGCAAAGCGCGGCGCACCGACCGCTGGAAAAGTGACGGAGACTCGATACAGATAGGCGTCCTGCGGAGCCTGTTGAGCCGAGGAGCGGCTTCGCTGCCGGGTCAGCGCTATAACTTCGCGTCACTGGCAAGGATGAGCAATCCTTACAGCGAGTTCGCCCGTCTGGTGCCACCCGTGGCATACGAGGATATCCGCAGCGACGTGATGCGTATGATACGGGGGGAGGCAAACATACTCTGGCGCGGCACCTGCCGTGATTACGCCCAGTCATCGGGAACATCGGGAGGAAGATCGAAGTATCTGCCCATCACTCCCGACTCGCTGAAGCATTGCCACTATCCCGGTGCACAGGATGCCGTGGCACACTATCTGCGCAATAACCCCGATAGTCGCATGTTTGCCGGCAAAGGCATGATCTTGGGAGGCTCGTTTGCCAACGAGCTCAAACTTGACCGCATCGGGGTGAACGTCGGAGACCTCTCGGCGACGCTCATCAATCGCATAAATCCGCTTGCCAACCGTTTCCGCATCCCCGATAAGGCTACGGCACTCCTCCCCGACTGGGAGCAGAAACTGCCTGCCCTCGTAGAGGCGGCAGCTTTTGCCGATGTCACCAATATCTCAGGGGTACCCTCATGGTTCCTCACAGTGCTTAAGGGTATCATGAAACGTCGCGGCGTGGAGCGCATCAGCGACGTATGGCCCAACCTGGAGGTATTCTTCCACGGTGGTATTTCATTCGAGCCTTATCGCGAGGAGTATGCAGCCATTACAGACCCTGACAAGATGCATTTCGTCGAGACTTACAATGCCTCTGAGGGATTCTTTGCCGTACAGAATGATCCGGAAGACTCCGCCATGCTTCTCACCCTTGACAATGATATTTTTTACGAGTTCGTGCCCATCGAGAGCCTTGACCGTGCCCCGGTACCGCTCTGGGCACTGCAGGAGGGTAATGTATATGAGATGCTCATTACGTCGAGCAACGGCCTGTGGCGTTACCGTCTCGGCGATACCGTCAGGATTATGTCCACCTCACCGGTCAAGATCAAGATAGCGGGACGCACCAAGTGTTTCATCAACGCCTTTGGCGAGGAGCTGATGGAGGAGAATGCCGAGCGCGCCGTGGCACGGGTTTGTGAACTCCACAATGCGTCTGTCGCCAACTATACCGCTTCGCCGGTGTTTGCCGCCGAGGGCAAGCGTGGCCGTCACCAGTGGCTCGTGGAGTGGGAAAGACGTCCGGAGGATATAAAGAAATTTGCCGCCGACCTGGATGATGCACTGCGTCAGGAAAACTCCGATTACGATGCCAAACGCGCGCATACAATCTTCCTCGATCCCCTCGAACTCATCGAGATGCCCCCGGGTGTCTTCGACGAATGGCTCGCCGGTGTCGGCAATCACAAGTTGGGCGGACAGCGCAAGGTTCCGCGCCTCGCAAACGACCGTCATATCTCCGACACTCTCCTGCAGTTGGCGGG
>CAZAWP010000064.1:0-4010 GCA_964488855.1 uncultured Sangeribacter sp. | reverse complement strand
TTCCGCGCCTCGCAAACGACCGTCATATCTCCGACACTCTCCTGCAGTTGGCGGGAATCCCGGTTGAATCCAAATAATTCATATTCACTTTCACGTCGTGGCAGATTCGCAGCAATTACATCTTGAGCAAAAGACGGTGATGCGTCTTACCCAGCAGCAACTTCGCTTTGTGAAGCTGCTGGAGTACAACGCACCCGAACTTGACGAGGCTGTGGAGCGCGAACTCGAGGATAATCCGGCGCTGACACCGAGCGATACATCGGTTGAAGAGAGTGAGTATATCGACACCGACACGACACCTGCACAACGCTGGTGGCAGCAGCGTTGCAGCGACGAAAATTTTGTATTCTCTCCCGCCGACACCAATGAGTCGCTTTACGAGAATCTCCTTGAGCAACTCAATGAGCGTCATCTCACGGCGCGTGTTGAGTCCGCGGCACGATATATCATCGGGAGCCTTGATCCCAACGGATACTTGGAGCGCTCGGTGACCCAGTTGGTAAACGACATGACTTTTAACGAGGGTCTCGACATTACCGAGGAGGAGACGGAGGAGGCATTGAGGACAGTCCGCTCCCTCGACCCGCCGGGTATCGGGGCGAGTGATTTACGGCAGTGCCTTATCCTCCAATTGGAGGCGATGACTCCCTCGGAGAAACGCGACGACGCCCTTGCTATCCTCAGAGACGCGTTCGAGGCATTTACGATGAAACACAAGCACCGCATCATCTCGCAGCTCAAACTTTCGGCGGAGCGGGTCGATGATGCCTTGGCCCTTATCCTGACACTTAACCCTAAGCCGGGAGCGGGTATCGGTCACAATGACAGCGATGTAACAAATATTGTAATTCCCGATTTCATTCTCACCAAAGAAGATGACAAGATAACGGTGACCCTTAACAACCGTATACCGGAGTTGCAGATAGAGGTATCGTTCGAGCAGGCGATGGCGGAACTCAGCACCCGCCCGCGCGGGAAGGCGCGCAAGGGCTCGGAGTTTATCGTCAGCCGCTACAATGATGCGCGTGATTTCATCAAACTTATCTCGCAGCGCCAGCAGACCATGATGAAGGTCATGACCGCTATCGTCGCCATACAACGCGAGTATTTCCTCACCGAGGATGTCTATACCCTCAAGCCGATGATGCTCAAGAATATTTCGGATATGACCGGTCTGGATTTCTCGGTAATCTCACGCGCCACGGCAAACAAGTTTGTGGCGACTCCGTGGGGTATCTTTCCACTTCGTTTCTTCTTTTCGGACACCGTGGGCGACAACAATAGCGGCACGGGTAGCGAAGCACTGACCAACCGCAAGATTGAGGCGGAGATTGAAGCATTGGTAAAAGCTGAGGATAAACGGCATCCCCTCTCCGATCAGAAAATTATGGAGGAGATGGCACGCCGCGGCTTCGACGTATCGCGACGCACCGTCGCCAAATACCGCGACCGCTGCGGTATACCGGTTGCCCGACTGCGTAAAGAATTGTAAGACTCCGTAGTAGGCTGAGACGATTATCAGCGGAATCTGTCTTTTTTAAAGTTTAGGGGTTCGGATGGTGGGAATTAGCGGAAAGTATATTAAATTTGTAAATATAAACTGACTATACATCTATAACGATATGATAAATCACTATTTACTCGTGGCGATTGTAATGGCAGTCGCAGCATTACCGGCATTTGCAGTAACTGACAAGGAGATGGACGAGGCGCGTGCCATCACCGCCAAGGCTTACCTGCGTTATGCCAATGACGGCTCAGGATACCTCGATGAATTTAAGGTGTCGTCGATGTCAGAACTTGAGGGGAAACTTAAACAGACAGAAAAGAAAAACCTTGAGGCATTCAAATCCGTACCTGTACCGACGGACTATGCTTCGTGGGATAAAGCCAAGCTCGTGGAGTTCTGGGGTACCACATTTTTTACCTCGCCCAAGCTCACCGACAAGGGTAAGATAGCAAGAAGCACCGTTCGCCGTCGCCTGCAGGCGATGAGCGTAGCCGCACCCTCTCCCAAGGCCGAGACTCCTGCCGCTACTCCGGCTCCGACAGAGACACCCGTCGCCAACGAGCCGGCTGCAAAGACACAAGAACCGGCTGCCTCAACGCCCGCCGAACCGGCTGCCGCTGTTGCCAATACGCCAGCTGCCGAACCCTCCGCACAAGAGGTCATAGCCGACACCGAGGCACTATTGGCAGAGCAGGAGGAAATGACCGGCGAGAACATGCGTCGTGAGCGTCGCAATGCTTCAGCGGGATCAAGCACGTGGATATATGTGCTTATCTTAGTCGTCCTCATCGGTCTGATGATATGGCTTGTTATCTACGCCACCCGCCTTATGAAAGGTAGCTCCGAGGGAGCCGGTGATGATTCGTCAGAGAGTAATGCCCGTCTCAGCCGTGAGTTGGCAGACAAAGAGGATAAGCTCAATCAGCTCAAATCCAGACTTAAACAGGTAGAGACTGAGCGTGACCGGCTGTCAGAGCGTGTACCCGCTCTCAGTGCCGAGAACAATACTCTCCGTCAGCAGGTCGATGTGCTCCAGCGTTCGGAGACCAAGATGACAGAGGCACCACGCCGTACTGCAGCACCGTCCGCCGCTCCCGAAGAGCGACGCACCATCAACGATGTAGCGGGTCGCCGTGCACCGCGCAAACCTGAGATACTTCATGATATTTTCCTCGGCAGAGCCAATCCGCAGGGACTCTTCGTGCGTGCTGACCGTCGCCCCAGTCCCGGAAACTCTGTCTACGAGCTCTATACACAGGACGGACTCGTGGGCACTTTCCGCCTCATTGACGACCCGGAGGTACTCGACATGATCTTTGAGGATCCCAAGCGTTACCTCGCCGGTGGTTGCACGGGTGCAGACTTTGAGACAGCCGACCAGTACTCCGACATAGTGACACTAAGTGCAGGAACCGCCATCTTTGAGGACAACTGCTGGAAGGTATTGCGTAAGGCACGCATCGCTTTCCAATAAGAAGCCGCGACCTACATATGCAGACCGGTTATATCCGGATCAGCTATATCTCCGGTAGCCCTAAATCCATATTGTGACTGAGTAAAAATATCCAAGCCGCTTAACTTGCATTATATGCAGTTCATACGCATTCCATTACTCATTATATCTCTCATAATTATCTCGCTAAGCGGTCACGCCCAGATCCTGGGTGTGCCGCATCAGCGTCAATTTACGGATTCGTTGAGCAATGAATTTGCGCATGCGCCATACTTCGGCGCATACAAGGATAATTACTTCACCCTCGGAACAGCGTTAGGGCAGAAGCCGACCAAATATAATTCGGATGTAAAATTCCAGATCTCGATTGCGCAGCGCATTACGCGCACCACACTGCCCGGTCATTCGTTCCTTTTCCTGATGTACACACAGAAGGTACTCTGGAATGTCTTCCAGAACTCGCTGCCGATGCGCGACATCAATTTCAACCCGGGATTAGGATGGTCGTTCCCTTTCTTTAACAAAGGAAGATATGTGGGCAAGGCAACCCTCCTCATCGAGCATGAGAGCAACGGTCGTGACGGCGATGCTTCGCGCAGTTGGAACCGTATATCGTTCTGCGGCTCGACGATGATCAATGACTGGATAATGGTACATGCCAAGTACTGGATACCGATTGTCGACGGCAAGGAAAACCGCGACATCTTACGCTATAGCGGTATCTGTCAGCATGGAGTTGTTGTCACCACCCCAAACAAGAAATTCGGTTGGGGCTTGACCCTGGTCAAACGCAAAGGGTGGAACCTGAACTTCAATACAATCTTTGAGTTCAACTGGCTTATCTACGAAAAATTCAATCAGTATTTCTTTGTCCAGTATTACAACGGCTACGGTGAGTGCCTGCTCGACTACAATCAGTTCCACTCTCGTCTGCGCGTCGGCATAGTAATCAAACCCAAATTCTTCTCAGAATTTTAAGCGAGGCTACTTGGTTACCACCAGTAGTCGTAGGAACGGAATACTTCCTCGCGGTCCTTATCCAACTCG
>CAZAWP010000063.1:0-10882 GCA_964488855.1 uncultured Sangeribacter sp. | reverse complement strand
AGCTCCAGAGTCTTGACTTGGCTCTGTCGATATAGCCGTCGCTGCCGAGCATGCTTAGCCGCATATCCGCTGACCAGTGACCTCCGATGAGTCCGGTACCGGCTCGCAGGGTCTCCTTGTAGGTGTTATAGGATCCGTAGCTTGACGAAAACTCTCCGTAGGGATTGACGGCGGGAAGATCAGTCTGCATGTTGATAGATGCACCGAAGGCACCGGCACCGTTGGAGGATGTCCCAACACCGCGCTGTATCTGGATATCGCGAAGTGACGACACCAGGTCGGGCATATTCACCCAATATACGTTATGACTTTCGGGATTGTTGATAGGTACACCGTTTGCGGTGACATTGATTCGCGAACCATCGGAACCGCGGACTCTCATCGAGGTATAACCCATGCCCATACCGGCATCGCTGGTTGTAATCACTGATGGGGTCATCGAGAGTAGGTAGGGAATGTCGCGCCCGTCGTTGCGGGATTCGAGTTCCGACTTCCTGAGGTTGGTGTAGGCGATCGGGGTACGAGCGTCTGCCCTGCCAACCACCTCCACTTGCTGAAGGTTTACATACACCGAGTCGTGCGGCAATTCAATTTCGGAAGCCCACGACATAGCAGCCACGGTCATGCCGCCTGCTATCAATACGACTTTTTGCTTTTTCATTTTATAAGTTCACTACGCCGGTATTATCCGGATCAGGTTATAAGGGTATCATCTCAGCCGGACTCTTCGGGAGTCCAACACCCCTCTTATTATTCGATCCTCTGATCGAACCGCTGCAAAAGTAACTATTTCTTCCCTATCTACAAAATTTTTATCATACCTACATATTTATGCTCTATTATTGTTTCTATTATATTTATCTCATCTATAGTTTACATCTTTTTTGGAGCCTTGTGGAATTTCCATTGAACATGGAACATCACGTATCTTGGCAATACATTAGTGTAGGTCTCGGTGCGTGCTTGAGCATTGACACTGTAAAATACATTATTAAGATTATGGAGAATGTCAAAGCCATCTACCATAAATGTCAGCTGCCCTTTGAGGAGGGTATAGGTAGCACGGGCGTTCCAAACAAAGTTGGTCTTATTAAGCATTGCATCGGAGTATCCCCTGCGAGTATAGATAGTGAAATCGGTAGACAATCCGAAACCTGCCGGCAATGCGAAATTACCCGTCAATCCATATTTGATGTCATTGGCAGTGAAATTATGAAAATTTCTCTGCTTGCTTATGAACCGGCTTACAGACGCTTCTCCAAACACTGCAATACGGCTTCCGAGAAATTTATAGGAAAGTTCCACGCTCTCCCTGATTGATGGATTTGATACTTTATTTTTCTCAGGCACAGGGGAATCCTCGCTTAATAAATCTACGCTACGTCGGTATCTTAAATCCGTTGTATTATTAAAATTAAACCGATCGCCCGATCCGAAGTTCATAAACAAACTTTGATAGGCTCCGATATTGTAGTTACCATTTACATTATACATCATGCCGGTCTTAACACCGGTGACGGAGTCGTAATTATAACCGTATGCAAGCGCGTTTCTTAAAAACGAGGCATCAATGGCATATCGCTGCGCAATTTTTCCATCATATCTATATGAGGCTGAAAATTGGTGTGACTCCGAATCCTTAAGGCATGGATTACCGAGTCTTACATTTAAAGGATCGAGTGCATCCCTAAAATCCACCATATCGACCAGGTCAGGAGAAGAATTACGACGACGGTATTCAAAATAAACGTAATGCGGTCTGCCATAATAGGCAAAATCAAAAGATGCGTCTCCTACGAAAAACCTGTTTCTTGAGAAGGCTGTATTTACATTCCCGCGGATATAATGCAGCCACTGGTTACGGTAAACGAGGGGAAGATTAAGTCTAAACGATAATATCCTTATCGGTTCCCATGTCAGTTTGAAGTTAGCAGAATGATTATTATCCCTCTTCCTGCTATTAAAACTGTTGCTGAGATCTATGCTCGATTCATACTCGGTTTTAGACGGTAGCCATCCAAGGAGCTTCCCGTCGCTTGTACCATCCATCAATGTTTCGAGGCGATACAAATCCGACACTTCGTGGACATAGGAATAATCATATTGGTACCATGCATCAAGATACATGCCGGGTCTTATAGCCCAAATGTATCCTAACGCCCCTTTTGCCTGCCATTGATAGTAAGGGGTATTATCAAAATATCGGTCATAATAATCCGTTGGAACCGGACTGCTTCCTATATTTAGAACATATCTCTGAAAACGGTCGTCATGATGTCTCCTGTAGTCTCCTGAGACAAGATATGTCAATGCATCAACATTATTGGGCATCTTTATCTTACCGTTACCTGACAGGGATGCATCAAGACTGTGACCGAGCCTTTTATTATCATCGTTATATTTATTTAGAATAGATGCAAGTACATCAGCTGATGCGCTTTTATAAAGGTTATCAAGAAATTCTTTACCGATCTCTTTCTGAGACTGTGTAAATGTAGCTGATGTCATCTCGGACAGGTCATTATTCTTGGTGTACTTAAACTTTGGATTGACTTTAAAATTCCACTTCTCTTTCTGCACATCAAGTGAATGGGAGGTATTTATTGTCAAGTATTTATTTTTGGCATGCTGAAATGAGTATCCGTAGGTGTCACCTCCGGGGAGAAAGTTGGTTATATATGTACTTCGGTCATCTTCTATGCTCTGATGAGTTACGAATACGTCACCATAGAATGAGATATTCTTATATGGTATTTTTGCCCAGTAATCAAACCCTCCCTGATATGTCTTAAAATCACCGGATTGCATTGACCCGGGATTGAAAGAGGTATTCTGACCGGGTTTGCGATTGTCGCTGAGGTTATTTGCATTGCCATATAATGAGAGGCGGGCATTATCACTGTACCACATTCCGAAGAGTCTGCCGAGATACCTGTCACTGGTTCCATAACCTGCCTCTATGTTGGTAAGTAAGCCCTGATTATATTCCTTCTTTAGACGTACGTCCATTGACAGATGTTTCTCACCATAATCTTTGCCCATGATTTTATCCATATCATCCTGACGTTCATATACGGCTATATTCTTTACGGTATATGCTCCGAGATTATCAAGCATCATCTGTCGGTTACCCTTAAAGAAATCCTTGCCATTGAGAAGCAGATTCTCAACATACTTACCATTTACATAGATCTCCCCTCCTTCTCTTAATTCGACTCCGGGCATCTGGCGAATCAGTGCATCAAGCATGCTCCCCTCGGCAAGTACAAAAGCATCTGCATTATAAATCAAAGTATCTCCTTTGTTGTAAAACATAACTTTGGAGGCCTTTACAACGACATCATCAAGGGTAACGGGCTGCCTCTTCATGTATATCTTGCCGAGATTTACATCATCCGTACGACCTGAATGTGCCTCCGGATCAAAATGTATTAATAACGGTTCGTAATTCTCTCTTGACAATTCCAGTAAATATTTCTTGGATTTATCGACATCGAAAAAATAAAATATTGACTTTCTGACCAACTCCCCTTTTACAGGACCACTGAATTCTCCAACTGCTTTAGTTTCTTCAACGACGGTACTGTCAGCAGCATTTAGCAACTTGACAGTAGCCGTAAACACCTCGGTATCTGTCGCCCGGTCATAGATATGACCATGTAAAGTTATTTTGCCGGCTGCAACAGATTGGAAGCAAGAAATACATAACAAGGACAATAGCAATCTGAATATATTTAGTTTTTGCATAGGTTAGCTTATTTTATGTAACAATTAGTTTGACAATAAACCCAATAAATCACCAATTACACTTTCCGGTAATTTACCTTTTATAATTAAAAGCAAAGCATTTGTTTTATCATTTTTTGAATACATTAACAATGTACGGAAGAATGAGGTATCGTTATGGATAGGAAAACCATATAACAGTATTTCATTGGAATTACTTTTCTGAGACATTAATAACTCTGCATTATTTAAATCGGAGGTATTGTAAAGATAAGAGTCTATCAATTTTTTTCCATACACTTCTGCGTTATCACTTCCCAGTTGAAATAATCTTATCGACTCTACTCTATCATTTTCTGCAAGTAGCGCAAGCGGACTATTAATCTTATCCTTCGGAAGTCGTCGAAGCATTGACTTAGACATATATGTGACATTTACCTCAGGCATTGATGCAAGATGAGCCATAATCTCAGTTTTGCTTTCTTTATCCGCTTTATCCGGTATATTCTGAGATTTCGCTGAAAAACAGAATAGAAGTATAAGTGTTAATATATGTAATGCTTTCATATTTATATTATATTAGTATCTATTGAATTATTAATTTCTATATTTTCTATTGTTTCTATTGCTTCATTTTGAGATATCTGAATATTTAGCAATATATCCATCAACGCATCATCTATTGTTTTTCCAGCCTTGATAATTTCTTCTGATTCAGGCTGTTTAAGTTGTGATATTACTTTTCCTGTAGAAACCGTAGATATTTGATTAACTTCAGGATTTGCCGGATAATTATTGGATATTTCTGTTTCATTTTTTTCGATGGAGATATTCGTACTCGATATACTAAGATTTTCATCCTTGGGCATATTGGCTCTATATTTACTGATATTAAAGCCTATCGTACACAGAATTAAAACCGCCGCAGCACTTGAAAATAAATATACAAATTTATGTCTTAGCTTTTGCTTTTTACGAGATTGTATAGCTTGTGAAATCTTGCGGTCTAAATCAATAGGCTCCGCAGGTTCCCATGAATCTATAAAAGCAAAAGCCTTTCGCTCAATCTCAAGTTCCGGAGTCAGTTTATTGCTGTTTAGCAATGTCTCTTTTAATGTATTGTATTCATCCGGAAGGATATCACCTGAGTAATATCTTTCCATCAATTCTTTAATTTTCTCTACCTCCATATCTTACTTATTTTTAAGTAATAACTCTTTTATTTTGCTACGTGCTCTACTTAAAAGTACACGTACATTTCCTTGAGAGATTCCGAGTAAATCTGCTATTTCTGCATTTGAAAGCCCTCCATAAGCACTTAATTTTAAAACTTTATGCTGGTCTGAAGGCAATCGCTTCATTACTGAATCAACATAGCCATGAATGTCCTTACACTCTATTGAACTATGAATATCTTCCTCGGACACCCGGTCATATATAACTTCTGAAGATGAGAGTTCTTTCCTCCCCCGCATTACATTTATGGATGTGTTACGCACTACTGTCAAGCAATATGATTTAATGTCTTTAACATTATCGAGTTTGTCTTTCCTATCATATAGTTTTAACATAGCTTCTTGAACTATATCTGCTGCTTCAGAATCATTCTCCAATACTGATACAGCAACTCTATACATGATTTTATAATATGGAAGGACTTTTGCTTTAAACTCTTCAGTAGTCATATATTTTCAATGTCTTACTCATAAGACACCTTATAAATACATATCGTTACAATAATTTTCGCTATTAAAATAAATCGTTTATATTTAATCTCTTATAAATGTTCGTTAAGAAGAAAGATCAGGTTCTGAACAAGGCGTTGCTGTACGTCGTAAAAAGCGGATGAAGGATTAGTGCCGGAAAAGTTTATATTTGAATTGTCCTTATTTTGTTGTGGTGCATTGTACTTAAGTTCGGCGGCGAGGGAGGTGACGCCTTTGGTGGTGAAGCCACAGGGGTTAATGGTGCGGAAGCGGGTGAAGTCGGTGGTGACGTTGAGGGCGAGTCCGTGCATGGTGATGTGACGCGAACATTTGATACCCAATGCACAGATCTTGCGGTCTCCTTTGGTGTCACTGATCCAAACTCCGGGCGCATTGTCGAGTCGTGTGGCAGAAATGCCATACTCCCCCACGGTACGTATTACTGACTCCTCAAGGATGTGTACATACTCCTTTACAGTTAGGTGAAGCCGCTCCAGGTCAAGTATGGGATATAACACTATCTGCCCGGGACCGTGGTATGTAATGTCGCCACCACGCTCTATGCGGTAGAGTTCGGCACCCTGCTCTTTTAGCGTCTCCTCGGACACTAACAGATTACGGCTGTCGGCATGAAAACCCATGGTGTAAACGGGGTCGTGCTCAACACAGAATATAATGTCTTCCGGACATTCGGTCTTATTTCTCTTCGCCTCGACATGCCGGTCAAAAGCCTCACGCTGTAGTCTATAGGCTTCGCCGTATTTCATGCGTCCTAATTCAATAATCTTCATTGGAGTAATCTTTGATCCAAACCTTAATTATCCAAGTAATCCTTTATTTCTAATTACACGTTGTATAGTGTCTTATTTTACATGTTTTTCGGCATGGTATGACGAACGGACGAGCGGTGCACTCTCGGCATGGACGAAACCTTTATCTCGCGCTATCTTACCGTACTCCTCAAATTTCTCGGGCGTTACATATTCCTTGACTTCGTAGTGTTTGGCGGAGGGTTGCAGATACTGCCCGACTGTAATAACCTCGCAACCGGCATCCCGCAGGTCGTCCATGGTCTCGAGTATCTCTTCTCGGGTCTCCCCCAAGCCTAACATTATACCGGATTTTGCACGGATTCCTGACTCTGCTATCTGTCTTATTACCGCTAACGAACCGTCGTAAGTTGCCACTGAACGGACCTCCGGGGTAAGACGCCGGACGGTCTCCATATTATGGGAGATGATGTCCGGTCGGGCATCTATTACGCTTTGAAGTGCCTCGCGGTTGCCTCTGAAATCGGGAACCAACACTTCCATCGTCACACCCGGACAATCCGCCTTGATGCGCCGGATGAGTGCCGTCCAATGCGATGCACCTCCGTCGGGCAAGTCGTCGCGATCAACCGAGGTTATGACTACATGTTTGAGTTTGAGAGCTTTTATGGAGTCTACTATGTGGTCTATTTCAGCAGCGTTAAGTGGTAAGGGTTTACCTGTAGCTACGTTGCAGAACTTGCAGCTGCGGGTGCAGACATTTCCTCCTATCATGAAGGTTGCGGTACCTGCACCCCAGCATTCGCCACGGTTGGGACACATACCGCTTGAACAGATGGTATGCAGATGATGGTCAGTAAGGAGCGAAATAACCTGCTCTGTCTTAAATCCCCTCGGCAGCTTTATCTTAAGCCACTCGGGCTTGCGCCGGAAGTCCGCTTTAGGGGTATTTGTATTATTACCGGCTTTGGAAGTAGCTGTGTTATTATCGTCAGTTTTCATGGTTGTCGTGAGTTGTGTATGGGAGGGAAAAGTTTGTCTTCGGGTTGGGGGTGCTATAATATTTTGTGGCACCATATTTGTTATAAAATCAGTACACAGTACTAATTTCTCAAACTCTAAAAATTGATTGCGAAACCAATTTAGTTTCGAATATAAAAAAAAATGGCCAATTCTGAAAAAATCACTCAATATTACAATAGAATAAGGGATTTAATCTTGGATTCACATCTCAGCGAAGCTATCGCCAAGCTGAAATTCCTTTTCTCCAAACTCTCTTACCCTGCTCTTTCGGCTCGCCTCGGTGAAGTAGAGAATACCTACTCCCACATGCTGCGATATATGGCGCAGGGTGGCAATGATACGAGTCGCGAAAGGATTTATGCGGATATAATCGACGAACTGCTTTATATCAACGAGCTCTTCCTGCGCGAAAGCCGTATTCCGGATAACCGTGATATATATTCGGAGATTATACGTAACAACCGCCAGCGTCAGGAGAGTCTCAAGACTCTGCTTGACCTGTACACGAGCTGTTTTGCAGAGTATTCTCTTGCACAGACCATGTGCGCGCCGGAATTGGCACAGATAAAGTTACGCAAGGAAGAATTGACCACGGCAATCTTCAACCGTATATGGACGGGAGCGCCGGGACGCGGTGACCTTAAGGCGCTGAAAGATTACCTCCTTTCGGCGGCTGCCAATGATGATTTAGTCGCTGTGATCGTGAGCGCGATGACTTTGGCTCTGCTTCAGCACTACAATCCCCATTATTTCGATATTATGTTGGATATGTTTGAGTTTGAGGTTTCGGACAAGGTCAGGGGTCGAATCATTATCGCTATCGTTTTCTGCGAGTCCCGTTACGGTCATTTGCTCAACCGCAACCGTTACCGCAGGGACCGGCTCCGCAATATCATCGACCGTCACGGTATCTCTCATGCTTTCAAGACTTCGCTGCTTAATATAGTGCGCACACGCGATACCGAGAAGGTTATCGAGACGATGAACAAGGAGGTCATCCCCCAGCTGATGAAACTTAATCCGGAAATCCTTGAGCAGATGCGCAAGGGCTCGTTTGACCCTGAGATTTCTGTGGAGGGTAATCCGGAGTGGGAGTCTATTTTGGAGAAAAGCGGTCTGTCGGAGAAACTGCGCAAACTCTCGGACATGCAGTCCGACGGTACGGACGTCATGATGGTGGCCTTTGCCAATCTGAAGAATTTCCCGTTCTTCCGTGAACCCTCCAACTGGTTCCTTCCTTTCGACAGCAGTAATTCGGCAATCCACCATGATTGTGATTCTGATAACCGTCTGATTGAGATTCTCAACCGCACGAGCGGGATGATGTGTGATTCTGACAAATATTCCCTTATGTTGGCTATTGCCAAAATGCCGGAGGCTCAGAGAGACATGATGCGCTCTCAACTCGACATGCAGCTCAGCCAGCTCGACGAGGAGGGTAAGGACCGTTTCCTGCATTCGGGCAATCCTGCTCTCGATGACGAGATTATGTCGGCTACCCGGGATTTATACCGCTTCTTCAAGCTCTTCCGCCGTCTCGACGGTCTGTATAATCCTTTCGCACGCAATATCGACTTCAAGGAATTTATCGACCTTGATATTCTTAACAATGATGTCGAGATCGTGCGGTTGATTAGTGAGTTCTATTTCAAGCGCAATTGCTATGCCGAAGCCCGTCCGCTGCTGGAGATTTTAGGAAACCGCCCGGATGCGGATGGTCTTCTGTGGGAGAAAATCGGGTATTGCTGTGAACAGACTGGTGACCTCTCCTCTGCCCTCGAGGCGTACACGCGTGCGGAGTTATTGAGCGAGGCGACACCGTGGCTTATCACACGGCTGGCAGAGGTGAACAAAAAGCTCCACAATTACAAGGCGGCGGCTCTATACTATGAGCAGTTGGTACTGCAGAATCCTGAGAAAGTCAGCTATCTTGTAAATTTGGGTGATATGTTGCTTCAGGATGGCAAGTATTCCGAGGCTATCACCAAGTATCAGCAGGCACGGTACTATAATCCCGAGGATATACGGATACTAAGGGCAAATGCCTGGGCGGAACTGTCGGCGGCCAATTATGAGAAGAGTCAGGACTATTACAGCCAGATCCTTCTTACTGCACCTATCGCGAGCGATTACCTCAATGCCGGTCATTCGGCTTTACTTTACGGTAATATCCGAACTGCCATTGATTTCTACAGACATGCCATCGAGGCACATGTCGGTGAAACGGCTTCTGATAATCCCAAGGTCTACCGGGATGCTCTCAACGACTTTGAAAACTTATTTAATGCGGATAGGGATTTCCTCGTAAGCCGAGGTGTTGACCCTCTGGTGCCTCCCATGTTGGTGGACTACATGCGCATGACTTACAGTAAGGGTGCCGAGTAATACTACTTGTGATAAGTGGCCGATTAACAAATATCAGAATAGATAGCTGTTACTTATCATATCAATCTTTATACAGGTTCATCTCGCATCGGGCGCAGTCGAAAGCGACTCTGAATGAGTGTGAACCGGTAGTCAGTCTAAGGGGTTCCTTAAGATGCTTACGTAGTGCACTTTTGGGATCCCTTTTCTTACATGCACCCAATTCGCGCAGGATACAGTAACGCGTGGTCATCACGGGGGTGGCTGATGTCGTATTACCGCTGACTTCTATTGCGGGTTCTATTTTCGACACGCCGTGTTGCTCGTAAAATTCCTTAGCAAGTCGATTAGCTACGTTATCAAGTGATATAAGTTGAGTGCTTATATATGGCGCCTCGCTATCTTCTTTAGCTCGGTATTCAAAGGGATAGGAGGTGCGGGCTGCTTCGTCGAGGAGGTCGATGAGCGCCCGACGAAGTTCCGTCAGTCGCGATGCTCGGATAAATATATCATCCCGTATATTCGATTTAAATTCATGCAGTTCGTAGATAGTATTGCCTAATTTGCCCAAAATACCTCTATAATCCATGGGTTTGCGCGATTTCTCCGCCGAACCCTCCCATGGTAATGTCACTTGCACACCCCTTTGGTCGGTTGCTGTTATGGAACGGACATCTAATGTTATATCTACCCCTATCTTGCGGACAGCTGTCTGCGCTGTCATCTGCTTCTCCCATTCGTTGTCGAAGGTACGGTGTATTACCGCTCCCTTGGGCAACTGAAAGGGTCTTGCACTGATAATGCGATTACCCTCCACGCGGTTTACGTGTACTCCTTTATATTCGCCGTTGTCGTAATAACTGATACCGTCTCCATTATGAAGCTCCGTCACCGAGGAAATAATTTCTCCTTGCGATTTCGGGGTGTCAAGAGATGCCCTTTTTTCTTTTGAATTTCTATCCAGGAAGTAATTTGTAAATCCGCGGTTAAAACTTTTGTCCAGCTTTGGGATGAATGTATATGAGGACACTCCGACCGATGAACGGACATATTTGTCCGGATGGGCGGCAATTATTTCATCGAGGCGACGACGGTAGGCGGCCACTACATTCTTGACATAACCGGCATCTTTAAGGCGCCCCTCGATCTTGAATGACGATACGCCGGCATGAACGAGTTCGTCAAGGCGCTCAAGGGTGTTGAAATCCTTGAGTGACAATAGGTATTTATCCTTAACTAGTACTTCGCCGTCACTGTTTTGCAACGAATATTTCATACGGCATAACTGCGCAC
>CAZAWP010000062.1:0-11062 GCA_964488855.1 uncultured Sangeribacter sp. | reverse complement strand
CCCACAGCACAGAAAGTAGCTACAGCACCGTCGAGTACGCGGAGCGAACGCTCTACCTCTACTGTAAAGTCCACGTGTCCCGGAGTGTCGATGAGGTTGATTTTGTATTTCTCACCGTTGTAGTTCCAGAAAGTGGTAGTAGCAGCCGAAGTAATAGTGATACCACGCTCCTGCTCCTGCTCCATCCAGTCCATCGTAGCAGCACCGTCGTGAACCTCACCTATCTTGTGAGTAAGACCGGTATAGAAAAGAATACGCTCCGATGTAGTGGTTTTGCCGGCATCGATGTGAGCCATGATACCGATATTGCGGGTGTATTTAAGATCGTCGTGTTTTGCCATTTTTATGTCTACCAATATTAAAATCTAAAATGTGCGAATGCACGGTTAGCCTCAGCCATACGGTGCATATCCTCTTTACGCTTGTAGGCGCCACCCTGGTCGTTGAAAGCGTCTACGATCTCCGCAGCGAGCTTCTCCGCCATGGTCTTTCCGCCGCGTTTGCGAGCGAAAATGATAAGATTTTTCATTGATATAGATTCCTTGCGGTCAGCGCGGATTTCGGTAGGTACCTGGAAAGTCGCACCACCGATACGGCGCGATTTAACCTCTACCTGGGGAGTTACATTCTCGAGGGCCTTTTTCCAGATCTCAAGCGCGCTTTTCTCCTCGTTAGGCATCTTTGCCTTTACAACCTCGAGGGCTGTGTAGAAGATGGTGAAAGCTGTGTTCTTCTTACCATCGTACATGAGGTGATTAACGAATTTTGTCACCTTCACGTCATGAAAAACGGGATCCGGAAGAATCACACGTTTCTTAGGCTTTGCTTTTCTCATTTCTGTGAGTTTAGTGTTTAGTCTTGGCTGCTTTTTCAATCTTCAACCGCACGCTCTTGTGCAGTTTACTCAACCGGGGAGCCTCCGCGCCGTCCGGGTCCGTGACCCTTCCCGCTCATCCGGAGCACTCCATGAAACCCCGGGGGATTTCAATCTTAGCCATCCAATCAACCAAACGATTTGTTACGAATTGATTTAACCGGTCTTACCGGCAGTAAGATGCTGCTTATTTCTTGGCAGCTTTAGGACGCTTGGCTCCGTATTTAGAGCGACGCTGTGTACGGCCCTGCACACCTGCTGTATCGAGAGTACCGCGCACGATGTGATAACGTACACCGGGGAGATCCTTAACACGACCACCGCGTACCATCACGATTGAGTGCTCCTGCAAGTTGTGACCCTCACCGGGGATGTAGCTATTGACCTCCTTACCGTTGGTGAGACGCACACGTGCCACCTTACGCATAGCCGAGTTAGGCTTCTTGGGCGTAGTGGTGTAAACACGCACGCAAACACCGCGGCGCTGAGGACAGGAATCCAATGCGGGCGACTTGCTCTTGTCTTTCAGAACAGCACGTCCTTTTCTTACTAATTGCTGAATAGTTGGCATTCTTTGTTCTCTTTTATTTTATATAGTTTGCTTCTATTTTTAATTCCGATAACCGCCTTAACCCCGGATCATGAACTGAAAGCCCATTCCAATTGAAACGATTACCCACCCGAACATACACCAATTATGCGCGTTAAGCCACTGATCCTCAGTCGCCTAACTGCATAAATCGCTTGTGTGTCTGCTCTTAAGCGTTGCAAAAATACTAAAAATTAGCGATTTATGCAACTCTCGACTTAAAAAAAATTATTAAAAATTACAGCGAAATTCAAAATCGGACATTCTCACCGTTTGAGCGTACCCGCCACTTCATAGATATGCTCCAATATGCGGCGGTCGTCATCGTTGAGGCTGAGATTGCGGCGACCCATGACGATCTCTGCGACTTTCTCAAATTTGGCGAGGCTCACATCGGTAAAGCCTCCCTCGGGCGAACCCTGGCTGAAACTCGGTATAAAGACGCGGGGATACCCGGCGCCGTAGACATTTACTCCCACGCCCACGACCGTGGCGGTATTAAACATACAATTTATACCTGCCTTGGAGTGATCGCCCATGATCAGGCCGCAAAACTGCAGGTCGGTGCGCATGAAGGTACGGGTAGCGTAATTCCACACGCGTATCTTGGAGTAATCGTTCTTGAGGTTGGAGGCATTGACACCCGCTCCGATGTTACACCACTCCCCTACCACGGCATTGCCTAAATATCCGTCATGAGCCTTGTTGCTGTACCCGAAGATTACGACATTATCGAGTTCACCACCAACTTTAGAGAGTGGTCCGATGGTGGTCTTACCGTACACCTTAGCCCCCATCCTGATCTTGGAGCCGTAGCACAGAGCCAACGGGCCGCGCACGCAACTTCCTTCGGTGACGGCTGTATCGGCGCCGATATAAACCGGACCGTCTTTGACATTGATAGAGCACGCCTCGATACGGGCGTTGTCACCGATGGTGATAGCCGGGCGCCCGTCAGGTCTGACCGGATTGCCGAGGAGGGTTACCCCGTCACGAGCAAAACGAGCCCTGAGGTCCGCCTCCCATTGCTGCGGATCCTCCAACGGTGCCACGCGGCGGCAATAGTCATTGTTGATTTCCTCTCCGTTACGCAGAAAAATATCAAACAGATACTTTATACGTCTGACATCACCCGGATACTCGGTTTTCGCGATGCAAAGATTATCAGTGGCGCTGCCGCTTCCGGCTATAAACCGGTCGAGGTCGTCGCTATTGATATTGACAGCCAAAAGTTCTCCGTCTGCATAGAGGGCATTTCCGGGTTGCAACGAAGCGACGGCCTTGACGATCTCCTCATCGGGCAAGATATTGGAAGCGACGGCAATCACCTGAACGCCACGGGGCATATCTCCATATTTCTCGCGCAGATACTCCACGGGATGATAATAATATGTGGCGCTGAGAAGCTCCTCCCATTTTCGGCGAATGGTGGTAATGCCCACCCTGAAGGCCGCCACGGGACGAGTGAAGGCGAGTGGAAGAAGGTTGAGGTGCATGTCTTCGGACTCGAAGAGGACGATTTCAGGTAAATTGGCTGCCATATTATCGCATGACTTTAGTTTGATATTTGATAACGGATTGCAAATATAACAAAGGTTGATTATCTGTTCAAATTAAAATACTAAAAACTATAGACATCACCGAGGTCTATAGTAAAACATCACGGAGGCCGATAATTAAAACATGAGGGAGGTACGTAATAAAGAGATGTTTTCTTAATAGGCTTATAAAAATCAAAAGCGGCAGCAATTTCACAATTACCGACCGCCCCGGGGATAGTATTAATAACTTGGGAACCTTCACAGGCTCGCCTCGTCTAACTAAACCACAATTATCTTACAAATTTATCACTATTTATCACTAATCTTATAAAATCTTCTTGTGAATTCCTTGAATGTGACTGCAAATTTAACAATTAATTTGGAATAACAAATAAAAATTAATGATTTTTTGGTGTTTAGTATAAGATTTGTTAGATAGCAGGAAATGAACTATCTTTGGGATATTCTTTTTTATAATAAAGTAGATAACTTGATATTCATAGAAAAGAGTAGATAACTTGATAAATGTATATACCCTAAATATTATGGAAAAACCTAATTTGAAATATTTGGCCGCCTTGCGTCAGGAGATGCAGAAGGAGGGCGTTGATGTTGTAGTTATTTCGGGCACCGACCCTCATCAGTCCGAGTTACCGCCCCGCCACTGGCGCTGCCGCGAGTGGCTTACCGGCTTTGAGTCGGAGAACGGCACCAACGGCACAGCCGTCGTAACTGCCGACAAGGCTCTGGTATGGACTGACTCACGCTATTTCATCCAGGCTGAGGACCAGCTTCAGGGCACCGGGTTCTCTATGATGAAAGAGGATGGTCCCGATGCTGTCAATCTAATAGACTGGGTGACCGAGAACACTCCCGCCGGAAAGACAGTCGCCATCGACGGCATGACTTTCTCCGTGGCATACGCCCAGCAGCTCGAGCAGGAACTCAGCGACAATAACATAAAGTTCCGCGATGACTTTGACCCGTTCACCACTATCTACCCCGACCGTCCGGAGCGTCCGAAGAACAAACTGTTTGTTCACGACGAGAAGATCGTGGGCGAGACAGTGGATCAGAAGATGGCGGACATCCTTACCGAGGTCAAGGCAGAGTTGGCAAACGCTGTCCTGCTGTCATCGCTCGACGATATAGCATGGGCAACCAACCTGCGCACCGCCAACGACATAGCATTCTCACCGATCTTCGTTTCATATCTATATGTATCGCCGACAGAGCGGATCCTGTTCCTCGACAGCGATAAGCTGACACCCGAGGTCTCAGCGCATCTGGAGAAATACAAGATCGCCGTCAAACCGTACGAGAGCGTTACCGACTTTGTGGCGACCTTACCCAAGGAGACACGCCTGCTCATCGACCCGCAGAAGACTGCACGCGGTGTCTACGACCATATCAGCTGCACACCGGTATTCGGTGGTTCGGCAGTGGCCCGTCTCAAGAGTATCAAGAATGCGACTATGCTTGAGCATCTCGCCACTGCCATGGAGAAAGATGGTGTTGCCCTGACACGTTTCTTCATGATGGTGGAGAAAGAATGGCCCGAGGGCAAGCTCACCGAAGTGGAGTTGGGCAAACGTCTGCGTGCTCTCAGACTTGCCGACAAATCATGTGTCGATGAGAGTTTCGCCCCCATCATCGGATGGAATGCACACGGCGCCATCGTGCACTATGAGGCAACTCCCGAAACCGACATCGCAATCAAGGGAGATGGTCTTCTCCTCGTGGACTCAGGAGGCCAGTATATTTATGGCACCACCGACATCACCCGTACGGTTGCCTTGGATACACCGACCGCCGAACAGTGCCACGACTTCACCCTCGTCCTCAAGGGCAATATCGCTTTGTCGAGTCAGATTTTCCCCAAGGGTACACGCGGTGCCCAGCTTGATGTGCTCGCGCGCCAGTATCTCTGGCAGGAAGGCAAGGCTTACTACCATGGCACCGGCCATGGGGTAGGCTTCTTTATCAACTGTCATGAGGGGCCACAGAGCATCCGCCTCAACGAGAACCCGGTGGCCCTCGAACCCGGCATGATTACCAGCGACGAACCGGGCCTGTATCTCGAGGGTAAATATGGTATCCGCATCGAGAACCTTATCGTCACCGAGCCGTATAAGACAACGGAGTTTGGCGAGTTCTACCATTTTATCCCGATGACACTCTTCCCTATCGACACTTCGCTGCTCGATACATCAATCATGACGGATATGGAGATCGCTTGGCTCAACGACTATCATGCCGAGGTTGCCAACCGCCTCCTCCCGCTCCTCAATCCTGACGAGCAGGCATGGCTCAAAGCCAAGACAGCACCGGTAAGCAAATAAAATCCAATAATAGAATATAAAAATGGCAATAATACGAAGTGTCCGCGGTTTTACCCCGGAGATTGGCAAAGGCACCTTCTTGGCTGACAACGCCGTGATAGTAGGCGACGTGGTAATGGGCGAGGAGTGCTCTGTATGGTTCAGCACAGTGCTTCGCGGCGACGTAAACTCCATCCGCATCGGTGACCGCGTCAATATACAGGATGGCAGCGTGCTGCATACCCTCTATCAGAAATCTACCATCGAAATCGGCAACGATGTCTCGATCGGTCACAACGTGGTAATCCACGGAGCCAAGATCGAGGACTATGCCCTTATCGGCATGGGTGCGATTGTGATGGACGACGCCGTAGTCGGTGAGGGTGCCCTTGTGGCAGCCGGCAGCGTGGTACTTAGCAGGACAAAGATCGGCGCTCACGAGATGTGGGCGGGAGCTCCGGCAAAGTTCATCAAGATGGTCGAGCCTGAGAAAGCCAAGGAGATGAATGTCAAGATAGCCAAAAACTATCTGATGTACTCACGCTGGTATACGGACGAGTAAACGCAGATTCCCGAAGAGGCGAGATCTGACATCCGGTGGAGGCACATAAGGCTGATGCAGGCATTATCGAGATTGGATAATTCAGGGATTAAAAATAATTTTGACTGAAAATCAAATTATTTTGGTTAAAATTTTGTGAATTGTTCAAGATTATATAATTTTGCAACGCTTAATGGCTATCTGCCCCGGCGGTGCCATGCAAGTATCTACGTAAAATCGAATTGCGATAGGTACTTACCAACAGAATATAAATTAAAAAAGAATAACAAAAACATGATCATCGTACAAGTAAAAGAAGGCGAAAATATTGAAAAAGCCCTTAAGAAATTCAAACGTAAATTTGAGCGCACCGGCGTAGTAAAAGAGCTCCGTCGTCGTCAGGCCTTTGAGAAGCCTTCTGTAACCAACCGCAAGAAGATGATTAAGGCAATCTACGTTCAGCAACTTCGTCAGGCAGAACAGTAATAAGCCTCTTTTATCATCGAGAAAGCAAATATAAAAACGGTGCAGACAATCGACTCCGATTGCCTGTGCCGCTTTTTTGTCAGGTATGTCCACAATATACAACCTTGAGGAAGATATAACCCCCGACCAGATAGCCGCCGAGGAGGCTATGGGGTACAGCAGCACCGACGACCTCACCTTGGCGCGTCGCGTGGTCGAGGAGACAGGCGCCAACCTTTTCCTGACGGGAAAGGCGGGTACCGGCAAGACTACTTTCCTGCGTAATCTGCGCCGCACGTCCTCCAAGAGGATGATCGTGCTCGCCCCTACCGGCATCGCCGCCATCAATGCGCAGGGGATGACGATACACTCATTCTTCCAGCTCCCTCTCTCTCCTTATATCCCCGGTTACGGTTATTCGGATGCCAACAGACGTGCCGACCGTTTCTCCCGGAGTAAATTGCAGCTTATCCGCGGTCTCGACCTCCTTGTCATCGACGAAATCTCGATGGTGCGTCCCGACACTCTCGATGCCGTGGATGCGGTACTTCGCCGTCACCGCGACCCCCGGCTGCCATTTGGTGGTGTACAGCTGCTGCTCATCGGTGACCTCCGACAGCTTGCTCCGGTGGTCAGAGACAAGGAATGGCAGATACTTTCGGAGCACTACCCCACTCCTTATTTCTTCGAAAGCAAGGCTCTCAAGGAAGCGGGGTTTGTCTCGATAGAACTCCGGACAATCTTCCGCCAGAACGACGAACATTTTATCGAGATTCTCAACGCCATCCGTGACGGGAATGTGGACTCACGGCAACTGAGCGTCCTCAACAGCCGCTACAGGCCCAACTTCAATCCTCCGGCATCCGAAGGATATATACGCCTGACAACTCATAATGAGCGCGCTAACCGGATTAACGCCCACAGCCTCGAACTCCTCAACTCTCCCGCCAAGGTATATGCGGCGCAGGTCATCAACGACTTCCCGGACTCGGCATTTCCCGCCGATGCTGCCCTGATGCTCAAGGTGGGTGCACAGGTGATGTTTATCCGCAACGACCATTCCCCCGAACATGCTTTCTATAATGGATTATTGGGGCGCATCGTCGAACTAAATGAGGAGTATGTGGTCGTGGAACCCCTTGACGGTTCTCCGCTCATCAACGTATCTTACTCTACATGGGATAACATCCGTTTTTCGATCAATGATGAGAGCAAGGAGATCACTGAGGAGGTGATCGGTCAATTCAAACAGCTCCCTCTACGCTTAGCTTGGGCTATCACCATCCATAAAAGTCAGGGACTTACCTTTAACCGTGCCATCGTCGATGCGGGTGCCTCATTTGCTCCCGGTCAGACATACGTGGCGCTTAGCCGATGCAAATCGCTTGAGGGCTTGGTGTTAAACACACCGTTGCATCCGCGTGCCGTCATCAGTGATCCCACTGTCAATGATTTTATTCATACACAGACACGCAGCCAACCGACCGAGGCAGCGTTAGATCGCCTCAGTCTTGCCTATTACGACCAACTGATAAGGGATTTATTCAATTTCGGCACTCTCTATTACCGCTTCACGTCGTTGCGCAGACGCGTCGATGAATTTTTAGGACGCTCCAATCCGCACATCGCCTCCAAATATGCTCAAGCCGAAGAGCGTATCAACAAGAATCTGCGTGAGGTGTGTGACCGTTTTGTGGATCGCTACCGTCCTGTGTGGACTCGTCCGCAAACAGCCGAGACTCATCCTCTGCTCCTCAAACGTATCTCGGATGCCTGCGGGTATTTCCGCAAGGAATTGGGCGAGATCCGTGCCCTGACGGCTGCTACCCCCACGGAGCTGAGAAATAAACTTAAGACCAAACAGCTTAAAGAGAGTCTTCAGGGGTTTAACGACGAACTCTCGCTGAAATTCCGCCTGCACAATCTGTTTAAGGATAAGGAGTTCTCCACTAAAGATTATATCCGGGAGAAGAGCAATATAATCCTTGAGTTGAACGGTCAGAAAGAGAAAGCCGCCAAGAAAGCAACGCCAAAGAAATCGTAACCATGCCTATCCCCGATGACAAGATAAGTCGTTTTATCAGCTATCTGAGGTATGAGCTCAACCGCTCGGCACTTACTGCCGAGGCGTACGAGCGCGACCTGCGTCAGATGGAGGATTTTCTGTGCGCCAAAGGAGATCAGCTTGACATCGACAGCATCACCACCACTGATATTCGTGCATGGTTGGCATCACGGGCTGCTCAAGGAGATTGTGCACGGACGTTGCGGCGCAAGACCCAAAGTGCGCGGGCATTCTTTCAGTGGCGCCTGAAGACCCGTGATATGACTTCGAATCCGGCAAAAGAGATTATTCCGGCGCGCATCCCCCACCGTCTGCCGGATTTCGTCGCCGAGAGGGAAATCGAGGATATTCTCGGCTTTTCGCCGGACGCTAATGACACTCACGGATTACGCAGTCATCTGGTTCTCAATCTCATATATTCGTTAGGGATACGTCGCGCGGAGTTATTGGCTATTACGGATGCAGACATAAATCACATCAATAATACTGTGCTCATCCACGGTAAACGCAATAAGGAACGATTGCTCCCCGTTCCACCGGCGCTGATGACAGAGATTGAGCAATGGCAGCAGCACCGTGATAGCCTTTGGGAAGCATTGCCCACGCCCAAGCCGTTGATTTGTGGACCGAAAGGGAAATTGTCAGAAATGACGATTGGGAGGATAGTCCACGAGGCGTTGCAGGGCACTGGCTCACGCAAAAAGAGTCCGCACGTATTGCGTCACACCTTTGCCACCGCGATGATCAACAACGGAGCCGACCTCGACGTCGTCCGCGAGATGTTAGGACACGCCTCGATCGCCACCACCCAGATCTACACCCACGTCAGCTTCGCCGACCTCCGCCGCAACTACAACGGCGCCCACCCCCGCGCCCGCCACACCTCCACCATAGCTAAATCTGATAACTCAGACAGCAATCACACTGCCGAAGATGACATCCATATCTCATAATGGAGCCGGAAGTGTTAAAAAAATGAGGGGTGGGCGTGATTGATTTTGGGTGGAAATTGTTATATTTGTAAATGACCACTAAATTTATTTGTAATAATCCTTACATTTAGTTGGAAGTGACCCCTAAAATTATGCGTAATAACCCTTAAATTCATGACTATGGAAGCAAAGATTAAAGCCATTCATTTCGACATTTCCGATAAACTTGTAGCCTTTATCAACAAGAAGATTGATAAACTCGCTCGCCGTTTTGAAGCCGTTACCGAAGCTGAGGTGACTCTAAAAGTAGTTAAACCGGAAACAGCAATGAATAAGGAGGCGGCTATCCGTCTCGCTGTACCCCCTTCGGCTGACCTCTTTGCCTCAAAGACAGCCGATAGTTTTGAAGAAGCGGTAGACCTCGCCCTCGAAGCTCTCGAGCGCCAGCTCGATAAAGTCAAGGAGTCCCGTTAAGGCTTAAGCGTAACACTCCGGATTGCGTAATCCGGCAATTGAGCAAAAGATAGACGAGAGTAATCACTATCTACGGCTCCTATCCAAGTAAAAACTACGGCGATACATCGTCACATACCGGTGTATCGCCGCATTATGTAATCTCTATGTCGCATACACCCCAACCCCGTCATAGCAAAAGAAACGGTTCGGCGTCAGCCGCACACCACAACAAACCACGCCACATCATGCTCATCGCCATGCTTGTGACGGCGGTACTGATTGTGGTCTTCCTCTTCATGCTCGCCCCTATGATCCTGACCCATACCAAATCATCGGCGACCATCAGGATACCGGCACACGCTACAGAGCAGACCGTTACCGACACCCTCACCAAATATTTCGGCGAAGCCTATGCCAAACGGGTGATGCGACTCAGCGCGACACGCAAGGTAAACTTCGCCCACCGCCACGGGGCATACCTTATACCCGAGGGAACCTCCCCCCTCACCGCCATGCGTAAGCTCACCTCGGGAGCCCAGACACCCGAACGCATAACCATTAACGGCTTCCGCACCCTCGACACGCTGATAGACAAAGTGGCGGCACGCTTTGATTTCAGCGCTGACTCGCTGCGCAAAGCCTTTGCCGATCCGACAGTGCTCAACAAATACGGACTTAAGCCCGAAGAAGCCATGGCACTCGTGGTCAATGACACCTACGACATCTACTGGAGCGCTTCACCGCGCGAAGTTATTGACAAATTCGGCAAAGCCTACAACGATTTCTGGACACCGCAGAACCGTAAACTTGCCACCGACATGGGACTGACACCTGCACAGGTAACCATCATAGCCTCAATCGTCGATGAGGAGACCAACAACGCCGCCGAAAAAGGGACAGTCGGACGCCTCTATATCAACCGCTACAAGCGCGGCATGAAACTGCAGGCAGACCCGACAGTCAAATTTGCCCTCGGAGATTTCTCTCTTCGACGTATCCGCGGCAATCATCTCAAAGCCGACTCACCCTATAACACTTATATGTACAAAGGATTGCCACCGGGACCGATACGATCGACCGACCGCCGCACCGTCGAGGCCGTCCTTAACTCCCAACCCCACGACTATATCTATATGTGTGCCAAAGAGGATTTCTCCGGCACACATAACTTCGCGTCGGATTACGCCACGCATCTCGCCAACGCCAACCGTTATCAGAAAGCCCTCAATGCCCGCGGCATCCAATAGATATGAGAGATGTAAGTGTTTAGTGTTTAGT
>CAZAWP010000061.1:7395-11116 GCA_964488855.1 uncultured Sangeribacter sp. | reverse complement strand
CCGTTTGATTTTCTTTTCAGAACTGATAAGGTTATCTCGTAGGCATTTAGTGTGATGATGGTAGTCGTTATTAGAATGACTACCCAACTTATGACCATATAGTAATCTGCGATAGGAAGCCAGACGGAAGTTTTTGGCAGCGTCAAATGCCATTGGGAGACCGTCTTTCCGATAAAGGGTATGCAAAGCGAAAACAGAAAACCTACCACAAATCCCACACCTGCCGAAAGTAGACATGCTATCTTGTTCCATCGTCTCATCTTTTCGTTCTGCTCTCTTATTATTTCCACGGATTCCAGATTACGCTCCAATCGCACAAGAAAATCCCGCTCCGGAGATAACTCCGGCCGGTACTCCGCAAATAGTGATTTCAATTTATCTTCTTCCATAGTTTACCCATTTTAAGTTTATTTCTTCATAGAAAGTTCGCTGATTACTTACGACAGCAAACCCCGCAGATTAGAACGTCCGCGCGAAAGCCGTTTCTTGACCGCATCTTCCGTGGTATCCTGGATCTGTGCTATCTCTTTTATGGAATAATTCTCCATATAAAATAGGAGAACGGCAGTCCTCTCATTGGCAGAAAGTGTATTCAACGCCATATATAGCTCCTGATAATCAAATGTCGCATCAGCTCTCTCTACAGCGCAATGATCATGCACACTGTCATAGTCTACATTTAAGCGTTCTCCTCGCCTAAAATTAAGAAAGGTATTATACCCGATGCGGTAAAGCCAGGCTTTGAACTTCTCCTCATTCCCAATAGAACCGGAATGGATATAGGCCTTGATATAAGACTCCTGGGCAACGTCATCCGCAAGCCTTGTGTCATTGCAACAAAGAGCCACCAGAAAACGCCGAAACATTTCCTGGGTGCCCTTCACCTGTACTATAAACTGCTCGCGAGTCATATTT
Source organism: uncultured Sangeribacter sp. (assembly GCA_964488855.1). GTDB lineage: Bacteria > Bacteroidota > Bacteroidia > Bacteroidales > Muribaculaceae > Lepagella. The sequence goes on along the minus strand of CAZAWP010000061.1, from coordinate 10,201 downwards.
CTCTTTCGTAGACGTTGATTGCTAATAGCCCATCAATTGTATATGAGCTTTAAGGGAGAGTGAGAATCCGGGATAATTTATTCTTCCTCCGCCTCCTTGGATACTTGCTTACGGCTCACGAAATAAACTATGAGATAGCTGCCTCCAATTGCAAGGGAGATACCACCGAGCAATAATATCAGATAGGCATCATCGGTTCCGAAGTTACTCTCACTTCTTAAATTGAATAGTATGATGCCAGCCACGCATATTACTATTCCGAGTAATGTGAACATACACCCGCGAAGCAAACGCAGATTGAGGAGCTCGAGAGGAGTCCGCTCCGGTTTCTTCAGAGAGTCGCTCAGTTGTGAAAGATCCAAACTGTTACCACTTTCGATGGCACGCATCAATAATCGTGTACGATTATTATCCTTGAGTATCTTTGAACCCTGAATAATCAACACTATCATTACCGGAAGAACTACACAAACAAAAATTGGAACTAACGTATCCATATACTCTTATATTAATTATACTAATTTTATTGTTTCTTGAGACATCTCATATAAAAGACACATCCTATCCTCCAAAGGTGACAATAAAAATAAAAAATTTACTCCGACAAAATAAATTAGTATCTTTGACCTCGATAGTTATTTGACCTCGATAATTAAGATAGTACAGAAAGGATAGATTAATTGTTTATGTGTTTCAAAGAGATATTAAGTGCAAGAATGGGGATCTATGAAATTAAACAAGTCTCCACGGCGTGTGCGGGAACCTTAAATAATGGGAATAAAGAGGAATTGTATAAATTGATCCGAAATGAGGATAAACGTATCGGTTACAATGCCTTATGGGTGTTTACACATTTTAATGCCGAAGATCTCAGATGGCTTGAACCGAAAACCGACGAACTGATTGACATACTCCTTGTTGAGTCTCATGAGGGAAAACGGCGGCTGCTTCTTAAACTCCTTTCCACTCAATCCGTAAATCCCGAAAATATCCGGACGGATTATCTTGACTTTTGCATGTCAAGGATAAATTCCACAGAGCCGTACGCAATCCGTGCCCATTGTATCCGCGAAGCGTTCAAGATGTGCCGTCATTTCCCGGAGTTGATAGGGGAGTTGTCCGCCGAACTTGAAATAATGGAATACGCCGAACTCTCCGCCGGTCTCCTCTCCGTCCTCCGACACACCAAACGTAATATAGCACGCCTCACGAGATAATTAAAGATTCCCTCAAATAGAAAATTTGAGGGAATCTTTAATTAAGTTCAGTGTTTCTTTTTGATGAGGTTCAGGGCTTTGTCGAGGGCGGCGGGTGCGGGGACGGGGACGTCGGGACGAGCGCCGTGGTTGTCATTTTCGTCGGCATTGACCTGCCAGAAACGCTTGTACGAAATGGTAAGGAGAAGATCGGAGACAGGCAAATCATATCTAAGAATATCACCGAAGGCTACACCTACGCCACTCGGTTCCTCGCCGACAATCGTACCCATACCGTACTCCTTAAATGTCCATGCAAAGAGTGATGCGGATGAGAACGTCTTATAGGAGGTCAAAAGATAGATATTTCTGTCATAGTGACCCTCTGCTTCCGTCAACGGCTGAATGTCCCGGTCGGGATTATGCTCCAAGATCGTAAACATCGGGGAAGTACTCTTATCATTCATCAATTTTGCGGTGAAAGGTGTGATCCGGATGAGAGTCTTGTCTAATTGGGTGAACGGTTTAGGCGAGATATATCTAAAGAATACATCTCCTACCATACTGTTGCCACCTCCATTTTCCCTTACATCTATGATAAGGTTCCCGATATTCTTTTCCTTGAGTTCGGTGAACATTGAATCCGCAAATTCCTGCATCTTTTGAGGATTTTGTAAGCTCCGAAAATCCATCACAGCCACATTGTTTTTTTCATCCACAGTATATGAGTATGGACCGGTATACTCATCTCTTCTTGCCGGACAGCGAGCTTTAATCTCTTGCCATGTCACGGCAGGTAGTGTGCAGGTCTGCACTTTCTTTGAACCCGGCAGGCTATATTTAATTTCGTATTGCTCGGCAGGAAAAAGTACCTGGAATAATGCCGTAAATTCATAATCCAACATCATCAGCTTGACCATCTTGCTCTCTCCGCCTACATACTTCATCATATCCTCCAGCATCTCGGAAACATCCCTCCCGTTGATGCTTAATATTTTTGCGCCGCGCGGAACAATCGAATCAAGACTTGAGGTACAAGTCATCGACATATCTCCGTTGAGATCCATAAACAAAGGCATCCTCAACAAGTCGGGTGTATCGAAAACCTGATTATAGGGGAAAGACAGATTCGTATGTCCGTCACCGATCATAGCCACTATGGGAGCGGCAACTTTATATAAATCTAACACCGAGATAGAATCGTTGATATTTCTCTTAACTTCATTGACAGCGCTGAAAAAATCCATTTGACTGCAATTGGCGAAGATGTTGGGATGAACCTGCGACAGGGCATTTACCATTGCATCTATGTCAAACTGAGCCTGTTCGGCGCTCAGCATTCCGGAAGGGGAGACCTTCACCAACTTGGGATCGGGATTGATATATGGGTCTACCGGCACACGCGTCACTCTCACCTGAGCAGTATCCAAACTCTCGGTTATGATGTCAAAATCAAACGATTCCCATTCCTTTAGGTTACTCACCGTCAGACTATCTATATCCGATATAAACTTTACCTCATCGGCACTCGTAGGGTACTCATCTAAGCCCATTTCGGGAGCGATGAACCATGCTCCTTTCATCGTATCTCCATCGACGATGAAATCTAT
>CAZAWP010000061.1:1785-7295 GCA_964488855.1 uncultured Sangeribacter sp. | reverse complement strand
GTCTCGATCAATTTCTTGACGCTGGGCTTATAATCGGGATTGGCGTTGTTGAGACGACGCTCGGCGATGATGCAGCAAACTGTCATAGCCTTGTGGCCGAGAAGTTTTGCAAGGCCCTGCAGACACGCTGATTCCATCTCGAAGTTCGTTATGGGCTTGCCATTATACCGGAAGCTCTCAATCTTCTCGTTGAGGTTGGGATCGGCGAGCTTAAGACGCACCATACGTCCCTGAGGGGCGTAAAATCCGACGGCGGCGATGGTATAACCACGGAGCATGTCGTCACGACCGATTGCCTTTACAAGGTCAGCATCGGCATCTACGGTGTAAGGAGCTGCCCAAGTGGGATTCCAGTTGGTGTGCTCGCAGAACTGACGCTCAAACTCCATGTCACATACCTCCTCACGGTCTGCATAGAAGTTGAGGATTCCGTCAAAGCCTGTTCCTTTCTCGGCGATAACAAAGTCTCCGATGTGCAGATCTTCCTGCAGCGAACCCGATGTACCGACACGTACGATGTTGAGGGTACGGTGATGAGGTTTAACCTTGCGGGTTTTGAAGTCAATGTTGGCGAGCGCATCAAGTTCGGTGACAACAATCTCGATGTTATCGGGGCCGATACCATGCGAGATAACCATCATCGGCTTGCCCTTGTAAGTTCCGCCGATAGCGTGGAACTCACGGCTGCTGACATTATAATCAATAGTGTCGAAATATGATGCAACCATATCCACACGTCCGGGATCGCCCACAAAGATGATGTGGTCTCTCAACTGCTCGGGTTTGAGGTGGATGTGGAAGATCGAGCCGTCTTCATTGATAATAAGCTCCGACGGCGGTATTATTCTATCAGTATTGAGTAATGACATATCAATTAGTTGAAGTAGGTTTCGAGTACGTAGTCGATATTCTCGATCACATAATTGAGGTCACCGTCGTTAGCGGCTTTAGGATCGCTCTTGGCCTTGTCGGTGATTGTCTTTGCTGCCTCAAAATAATTCTTGCGTACATCGGCACGCTCGTTTACGGCAGCCCCCTCGATGTTACCCCATTTCTGGGTACCCACCTTAAAGATCTTCTTGGCGGCATTCTTGAGTGTCTCGTAATCTACATTATCAAGTGCCACAGCTTTCTTGTAATCATTAACCGAAGCGTCATCGTTGCCGGCACGGTCGTTTACGAAGCCACGGAGACCGTAGAGTGTAGCGAAGTCGGGAGTCTCGGCAATCTGCTTGTCGATGAGGGCAAGGGCATCATTAACCTTATCGTTGAGTACCATCTGGTTCACGATATTGTTAAGGAAGAGGGGCTGGGACATGCCGAACTTGTTGTAACCGTCAGTGGCGATCTCCATGATATTAACCTGAGCAGGCTCCATCATATTGCTGTCGCGGCTTGAGAGGAACTGCCAGCATGCGATCTCGTAGATATAGTTCTGAGGATTGGTAGAACCGTTCTTGCGGGCACGCTTGAAGGCTGCGGCACTCTCGGGAAGTTTCTCGGCAGCATATGCTGATACACCGGCGTTGAAGAGCGCCATGTTGATGGTAGAGTCGGGAACTGCCTTAACGGTCTTTGAAGCGTAGGGTGCCTCCCAGATGTCACCGTAGATCATGAACGCATCGTATGCCTCGGGATAATACTTCTTGTTGTTGTAGAAAGTTCCGCCGGCATTGAAATAATCCTCAAAGTGACCGTTGAGCTTATTTACGATATCCTTTGAATATTTAGGCTTAACCTGACCTTTCTCGTTGGGAAGGCTGTCGAGGGGGAGAGCCTTTACGAAGTTACGGTAACCGTTGAGAAGGTTCTCACACATGGCGAGCTGATCAACCGACGGATCCTGAGGATTGATGGTCAATTTGCCGAGCTGGGTATCGAAGTCATCAAACTCCACCTTACCACCTACAAAATATGTACGGGCATCGTTGGCAGTCTCAGGATTCTGAGCAGCCTCGGCGATGAGTGCACGTGCTTCAGCAACGTTGGCGGGCTTACCTGCCAATTTGTTTGCTGCATCTACATTCTTTTTCTGTGCGGACATTGAGCCAACGGCTGCAATCATCAACGCAAAAGTTAAAAACTTTTTCATAGCAATATGATTATTGAAATTTATTCGATTATTTCAGTATCCTCTGAGATTTCCTCTTCAGTTTCAACATCGGCGGTATCGGCGGTTGATGCACTCTCCATCTCATCCTCCAGATTCTCGAACTCGCGCTCTACCTTGCGCTCGTTGCGGGCTACCTCCTCCTCTTCGATCTCCTTGTCGAGTTCCTCTTCGACATCCTCTGCGGGTTCTGAATCCACTTTGCAAACCGAAGCGATGGTATCTCCTCGTTTGCCGAGATCTATGAGTTTCACGCCCTGTGAGTTACGTCCGATAATGCGGATGCTCTCAACGGGCAATCTCAAGGTGACTCCGCTCTCATTGATAATCATGAGATCGTTCTCGTCATTTACCGACTTGATGGCGACCATCTCACCGGTCTTCTCGGTGATATGGAGTGTCAGGACTCCCTTACCGCCGCGGTTTGTCACCGGATACTCGTCGAGGAGCGAGCGCTTGCCGTAACCGTTCTCAGATACTACCATGATGTTATTCTGCGAATCGGAGGGAACGGAAATCATGCCCACGAGATAGTCGTTGTCGTCAAGACGCATACCGATCACACCCGAGGTGTCGCGGCTGATGGCTCGCACCTTGGCTTCGTCGAAGCGGATGGCGCGACCCTTGCGGTTACCGAGGATAATCTGGCTGTTGCCGTTGGTGAGACATACGTCGATCACCTCGTCACCATCCTTGATGTCGATGGCTATCAGTCCGGAGGTACGGGGACGCGAGTACTCCTTGAGGAATGTCTTCTTGATAAGGCCGTTCTTGGTGGCGAAGACGATATAGTGAGTACTGTTATACTCGGGATCGGTAAGATGCGCTACACGGATGAAGGCATTTACTCGGTCTTCCGGCTCAAGCTGAAGTAGGTTTTGGATGGCACGCCCTTTCGAACTCTTGGTGCCCTCCGGTATCTCGTAAACGCGCAACCAGTAACATTTACCTTTCTCGGTAAAGAAAAGCATATAGTTATGGTTGGTGGCGGGGTAGATGTGCTCGATGAAGTCCTCGTCACGTGTATTACTTCCCTTGGAACCTACGCCACCACGGTTCTGGGCGCGGAACTCGCTGAGGGGTGTACGCTTGATATATCCCAAGTGAGAGATGGTGATGATCATCTTATCGTCGGGATAGAAATCCTCGGCGTTGAAGTTGCCCGAATAGGGGTTGATCTTCGTACGGCGCTCGTCTCCATATTTATCGCGAACGGCGATAAGCTCATCCTTGATGACCTGCTTGCAGACCTCGTCGTTGCTGAGGATCTCGTTCAAGCGGGCGATAAGGTTGATGACCTCGTCATACTCTGCGCGCAACTTATCCATCTCCAAGCCGGTGAGCTGCCGGAGACGCATCTCGACAATAGCTCGTGCCTGGATGTCATCCAACTCAAAGCGCTCCATCAAGGTTGCGCGAGCCTCCTCGACTGTCTTGGACGCGCGGATAATCTTGATTACCTCGTCAATATTATCGACGGCGATCATCAAGCCTTTAAGGATATGGGCGCGTTCCTCGGCTTTCTTAAGCTCGAAGCGCGTGCGCCGTATAACGATCTCATGACGGTGAGCCACAAACGACTCCAGCAACTCCTTGAGGTTGAGCGTGCGCGGTCTGCCATCCACGAGCGCCACATTGTTTACGCTAAACGATGTCTGAAGCTGTGTGAGCTTAAAGAGCTTGTTAAGGACTACGCGTGCATTGGCATCACGCTTGATGTCGATGACGATATTGATCTTACCGCGGGCGGAGGTATCGGTCACGTCGGCTATGCCGTCGATCTTCTTCTCATCTGCAAGTTCGGAGATTGACTTGACGAGGTCACTCTTGATAACGCCGTAAGGAATCTCGGATATGACGATCTGATCCTGACCGTTGTCAGTCTCGATCTCAGCCTTGGCGCGGATTATGACACGCCCACGACCGGTCTCGTATGCCTCGCGGACACCGTCGATGCCAAAAATCTCTCCGCCGGTAGGGAAGTCCGGAGCCTTGATGTGCTCCATGAGTCCGGCTATGTCGATATCGGGATTGTCTATGAGGGCAAGAGAAGCGTTGAGCGCTTCGGTAAGGTTATGGGGTGGCATGTTGGTCGCCATACCCACTGCGATACCTGCGGCACCGTTTACCAGAAGGTTGGGGATACGGGCAGGCAATACACTCGGCTCCTTGAGGGTATTATCGAAGTTGGGAACGAAATCCACAGTATCCTTATCGAGGTCCATGAGCATTTCCTCTCCCATACGGGCAAGCTTGACCTCGGTGTAACGCATCGCAGCGGCGGAGTCACCGTCGATTGAACCGAAGTTACCTTGACCGAAAACCAGGGGATAACGCAATGACCACTCCTGTGCCAGGCGCACCATTGTCTGGTAAATCGACGAGTCGCCGTGAGGGTGATACTTACCCATGACTTCACCTACCACACGCGCCGATTTCTTGGTGGCTCCCGAGAAGGTGTTACCCAACTCGTTCATGCCGAAGAGAACGCGGCGATGAACGGGCTTAAAACCGTCGCGGACATCGGGGAGGGCTCGCGAGACTATCACCGACATGGAGTAGTCGATATAGGCACTGCGCATTTCCTGGTCAATATTGACCGGAATTATCTTATCTTCTCCTAATTCTTGCATTTTCAATTATTTAATCAGCCGCAGCTTTGTCGCTCGGAGATGTCGGATACTCTCTTTTGGAGATGTCGGCTACTCTCTTTACGCTTCATGATGATAGGGGAGTTCCCTGTTTACCACGGCTATATTTCCAAGCAAAATTAATAAAAACTCCTTACATACACAATAATTAAATTTCCAATCTCTGTAAAATATAGACTGTTGTGGTTTTATATAGTTTAATACATTTTGGCACAATAATTGTTATTACCAATGTTGAATGCTTTATTTACCCTTAAAGCACATTTAATCCGGCCTGATTGTGTTCCTAATTACTTAAATGATGGCATATCATAATTAGGCAGCTTATCAAAAGAATAAATCAGATACTATATAATGAAAAGTGATTTTTCAAAACAGTTCCGCCCTGTACTTGAGATGGCTCTCCGCGAGGTCGAGAATACCAATTCTCAGATTATCCTCAGCGAACATTTCGTTTTGGGAGCCCTTAAGAACAAGGACGGCTACGCTTACAAGATCTTAAGCAAAATCAATGTGCCCATCGACAAGATGATTGAGGCCCTTGAGGAGTACCTGACTACTGCTACTCCGCCGTCAGAGTTCACTACTCTCTTCGAGCAGCAGTACAAGATTTCCTTGGGTGCCATCCGTCATCTTCAGTTAGCGACCTCCGAGGCCCGCAAGATGGGTGCCAACGTCATCGGTTCGGAGCATATCATCCTTGCTTTGATGCATGATGCCCGTGCTATGGACAGTCCTATCCTCAAGAG
>CAZAWP010000061.1:0-1685 GCA_964488855.1 uncultured Sangeribacter sp. | reverse complement strand
GGTAAATCTGCGATTGTCGAGGGTCTGGCTCTCCGCATTGTGCAGAAAAAGGTTTCACGCATCCTCTTCAACAAACGTCTCGTGGGTCTTGACATGACCGGCATGGTCGCCGGCACCAAATACCGCGGTCAGTTTGAGGAGCGCATCAAGGCTGTCCTCGAGGAGGTTGCCAAGAACTCGGATATCATTCTCTTTATCGACGAGATTCATACTATCGTCGGCGCAGGTAGCGCTCCGGGTACCATGGATGCCGCCAACATCCTTAAGCCGGCTTTGGCGCGTGGCGAGATCCAGTGCATCGGTGCCACTACTCTCGACGAATACCGTCAGAATATCGAGAAGGATGGTGCTCTTGAGCGTCGTTTCCAGAAGGTTATGGTGGAGCCGACTTCAGCCGAGGAGACTATTGAGATCTTGAAACGGGTTAAGGAGAAATATGAGAATCATCATAATGTCATTTATACTCCCGAGGCTCTTGAGGCGTGTGTGACACTGACCGACCGTTATGTGTCTGACCGGAATTTCCCCGACAAGGCACTCGACGCTCTTGATGAGGCAGGTTCGCGTGTCCATATCTCCGGCATCGGTGTGCCCAAGGAGATCGAGGAACTTGAGACGGAGATAGAGAAGACCACTCGCAGCAAGGAGGAAGCTGCCCGCAATCAGGATTATGAGTTGGCGGCTTCCCTGCGTGATGAGATCGTCCGCAAGAAAAAGGAACTCGATACTGCCACTGCCGAGTGGACCCGCAAACTTGATGCGGAAAAACAGGTTGTCGATGATGAGAAGGTTGCGCAGGTTGTCGCCATGATGACCGGCGTGCCGACACAACGCATCGCGCAGGCTGAGAATGCCCGTCTTCTGCAGATGGGCTCCGAATTGCAGGGTAGTGTTATCGGTCAGGATGAGGCTATCAAAAAGGTTGTAAAGGCTATCCAACGCAACCGCATCGGTCTGAAGGATCCCAACAAGCCTATCGGCGTATTCATGTTCTTGGGTCCGACAGGTGTAGGCAAGACTCATCTCGCCAAGAAACTGTCTGAGTATCTTTTTGACTCCAAGGATTCCCTTATCCGTATGGATATGAGTGAATATATGGAGAAGTTCACGGTGTCGCGTCTCGTCGGTGCGCCTCCGGGATACGTCGGTTACGAGGAGGGTGGACAGCTTACGGAGAAGGTTCGCCGTCATCCCTATTCGGTTGTCCTGCTCGACGAGATTGAAAAGGCTCACCCTGACGTATTCAATCTTTTACTTCAGGTCATGGATGAGGGTCGTCTGACCGACTCGTTGGGTCGTAAGATCGACTTCAAGAACACTATCATTATCATGACGAGCAACATCGGTTCGCGTCAGCTCAAGGACTTCGGCAGCGGCGTCGGCTTCAACACCGGTGTGATGTCCAAAGACCAGTCGCAGGGTGTCATTTCCAAGGCTCTCAACAAAGCCTTCTCTCCGGAATTCCTCAACCGTGTTGATGACATCATCATGTTTGATCAGTTGGAGAAGGAGGATATGTTCAAGATCATTGACATCGAGCTGAAAGGTTTCTTCGAGCGCATCGAGAAGCTCGGTTTCCATCTCGAGCTTACCGAGGGTGCGAAGAACTTCATCGCCGAGAAGGGTTACGACCGCAACTTCGGTGCCCGTCCGCTCAAGCGTGCCATCCAGAAGTATCTGGAGGA
>CAZAWP010000060.1:8745-11116 GCA_964488855.1 uncultured Sangeribacter sp. | reverse complement strand
AAGGAGTTGGAGCATCTCCGCGCCGAGTATGCCAAGGTCGTAAAGAAGATGCAACGCAAGAAAAACGGCAACTCCGACCTCGCCTTTATCTTCGCCTCCAAGAGTTTCTCCCAGGGCATGCGCCGTATGCGCTATCTGCGGGAGTTCTCGTCATGGCGATCTCAGCAGTCGGCGCGCATCTCCGGATTGGTGTCAGAGATGAAACTTGAGCAGCAGAAACTGGAACATTCACGCAAACAGCTCGAAGTGGCGTTGCGCAACAGCCAGGAGGCAAATGCCAAATTGCAGAACCAGTATGCGCAGCAAAACAGCGTGGTGTCGGAGCTTAAAAAGAACGGTGGCGCGTTGCAGCGTCATCTGACCAAGAAACAGGCGGAGGCAAACCAGTTGGGCGCACAGATTTCGTCGCTCATCGCCCGTGAACAGGCGGAGGCAGCCCGCCGCGAACAGGAACGCATCGCCGCCGAGAAGCGTGAGGCGGAACGCAAGGCGGAGGCTGCCCGCAAGGCTGAGGAGGAGCGCCTCCTCGCTCAGGAGAAAGCTGCTCAGCAAACGCAGTCCCAAGAACCCGCCAAGGATAGCAAGGCTAAAGATAAGAAGGCACAGGAAAAGCCGGCAAAAGATAATAAGGGAGATTTGGCCGCCAACTCCTCGGATCTCAAGGCTACTCCTGCCTCAAAGTCTAAAAAGGAAGCTGCTCCCAAAAAGAACGCCAAGGATAACAAAGCAAAGGATACGGATAAGGGCAAAAATTCCAATGCCTCGTATGCCGATGCACGCAAGCGTGCACCGCGCAGCACGGGCAAGTCCTCCGGCAACGCGATGTCGGAGTCGTCAAAAAAGAATCAGACAGCGGCAGCCGGCGGTGATTTCGCCAAGATGCGCGGCGCTTTACCCCGACCGGTCAAGGGTGAGTTCGTCATCACCTCGCGCTTCGGTCCACATGCCCTCCCCGACCTGCCGGATGTCGTCTACGACAATCCCGGTATCGACGCACGTACCGCCAAGGGTGCCTCCGCCGTCGCTGTCTTCGAGGGTAAGGTCTCGGGCGTATATATGATCCCCGGCTACCAGACTGTCGTCATCGTCAATCACGGCAACTATTATACCGTCTACGGCAATATCGCTTCACCGGGTGTGAAAGTGGGTGACAAGGTGCAGCAAGGCACCACCATCGGACGCCTCGCTGCCATGGAGGAGGATCCCGACCACTCGCAGATACACTTCGAGGTATGGAAAAACCGCGACAAGCTCAACCCCGGCGAGTGGATTAAATAGTATCCTCACCGGTAAAAAGTATCTTAACCTGTTGATGTCATGAGCGAATCCCAGATACGAATAGAGGCGTACACTCCCGGGCAGTGCGAGGTGTGGAACCGTTTTGTCGCCGAGGCGCGCAACGGCACTTTCCTCTTCGACCGCGGATATATGGACTATCATGCCGACCGCTTCCGCGACTGCTCGTGGATGGCGTACCGTAACGGTAAACTCGTGGCTCTCCTTCCCGCCAACATCAAGGATGACGGCACCCTTCAGTCGCACGGCGGACTCACTTATGGTGGTTGGATACTCCGCGACGGACACCTCGATGGTGCCGACCTGCTCGACATCTTTGAGGAGGCTGTCAAGGTATGGCGCTCCGCCGGTATCTCTCAGCTCGATTACAAGCCGCTCCCCTATATCTACGCCGGACGACCCTCACAGGAGGATCTCTACGCCCTGCAACGCCTCGGGGCTGTGATGACCGGGTGCGGGCTCAGTGAAGCGGTCGCTCCCTCACAGCTGCATCTCAACACCTTGCAACGGCGGCATCTGCGCAAAGCGGGCGATGTCAAGATTACCGAAACAGATTCAGCAGCGCCGGTAATGGATTTAGTCAGCGCCTGTCTCGCCGAACGCCATAATGCCGCACCGGTACATACCGCCGCCGAGATGCAGATGCTCAAGGATCGCTTCCCCGACAACATCCGATTCTTTACCGTCACCCTCCCGGGCAACTACAACCCCTTTGAAGGTAATGACACCCTTGACGACAGTGCAGATATGAAAGTTACCCCCGATGCGGCGGTGTGCATATATGACACCGGACGGGTCGCTCACTGCCAGTATATCGCCACAAGCAGCGCCGGGCGCGAACTCAATCTCCTTACCCCCCTCTTTTACCACCTCATCAGCGAAGTCTTTAGCGCCCGGGAATGGTTCGACTTCGGTACCTCCAACGAGTCGGACTGCTCTCTAAACCGCGGACTCCTCCGCCAGAAAGCCTCTTACGGTGCCTCCGGAGTCGTCTACCCCCGCTTCTCCCTAAAACTGTAGTCACTCCGATAACTCCAATAACTCTAATCCCTCCTCTCTCTCCAATAACTCCAAT
>CAZAWP010000060.1:0-8645 GCA_964488855.1 uncultured Sangeribacter sp. | reverse complement strand
GGCGAACAGGCGATTTTGCAAGGACTCGGGAGCATTAAACGCATCGGTACGGCAACCCTCAAAGGTTCGGTGTTGGGGTTGGTGGTATCTATCCCGATGTTCCGATGGTTGGGTGACAATAGCGTAATATACTCTATCGTGGCGTATGCCGCAGCTATCCTGCTCTTCCTCGTTATCGGCAGACCGGTTGAAACCCGTTCGCCTGTACCGGGCGCCTCGGACCTGCGGGAAGGGAAATCAATGGTGTCGTTAGGTGCTTTCATGGCGATTGCCACGTTCACCACCTCGCTGATGCAGATTCTCTTTATCTCCTACCTCAACCGCGAAGCCTCGACCGACATGGTAGGATATTATCAGGCAGGGGCAACGATAGTGATACGCTACACCGCCGTCGTCTTCACCGCCGTCGGCGTAGAGTTTTATCCCCGCCTCGCCGCACATCATCTGTCGGCGCGCAAGACATCGGTCTTTGTCAGCCACGAAATCTCACTCCTCATTCTTGTCTTCACTCCGCTACTCCTCTTATTCCTCTGCTTCAAGGAGTTGGCGGTCTCGATACTGTACACCAAGCAATTTTTAGTGATAATACCCTACGTCACCATCGGCATATTGGCGATCATCTTCCGCGCTGCCTCATCGTGCATGGCATACACGATCGTCGCGCGCGGCGACGGCAAGATGTACCTTTTCACCGAGGTCATAGACGCAATCATCGGGCTTACGCTCAATATTCTCCTGTACCGCGCATACGGACTGGTCGGAATCGGTGTCGCCTTGGTGCTATGGTACCTCATCTACACAATCATGACGGGACTTATCTACCGCTTCCGCTATAAATTGCGTTTGGGAAGCGACACACTGCGTGTCTTAGCGATAAGTATTGTCATCTCTTTAGCCGCCGTCTGCACGGATATGATGTGGTCAAGCCATCTGATCCTCAAAGGGGTATTCCTGCTTGTGGCTGCGATATATCTCTACCGATTCATCGGCTTCATGCGCGGCAATAAGCGTAAAACTCCCGCCCCGCAATCCTTAAATTGAACACCTATGGACACTCTGAATACCAAAGAATCAACTGAAAATATGACCGCCGGAAAAAATACGGGCACGGACCGCCGTCCTACCGACGCCGCGCCGCTTCGTCGCCCGGTGCCGGTGCTGAGCATCGTGGTGCCGTGCTATAACGAGGAGGAGACCTTGGAATGGTCGGTCGGTAAACTGACGGCACTCCTCGGGCGTATGGTTGCCGAGGGGTTGATAGCCGAGGGGAGTTACCTCGAACTGGTCAATGACGGGAGTCGGGACCGCACGGAGGAGATAATGCGCCGGCTGTGTGCCGCCGATCCCGGGCGCTGCCGTGCCATACTCTTGGCAGCCAATGCAGGTCATCAGAATGCGCTGCTCGCCGGCATCGAGACCACAGTAGAGGATGCCGATGTCATCGTAACCATTGACGCTGACCTTCAGGACGACATCGAGGCTATCCCCCGGATGGTAAGGGATTATATGGAGGGGGCAGACGTGGTTTACGGTGTACGGTTAAACCGCGATTCGGACAGTGCGTTCAAACGCTATTCCGCCACGCGGTTCTACAAGATGATGCACAGTCTGGGAGTGCGCACGGTCTACAATCACGCTGATTTCCGTCTCCTCAGCCGCCGAGCCGCTCTCGATCTGCTCGACTACACGGAGCGCAACATATACCTGCGCGGACTGGTGCCGATGTTGGGCTACAAGCAGACGAGCGTGGGATATACCCGCGTTGCGCGTCATGCCGGCGAGACCAAATACCCGCTGCGCAAGATGGTTGATTTCGCCGTCGAGGGTATCACCTCGTTCTCCGTGCGCCCCGTGCGCTTAGTCTTCGGCATCGGCATACTGTTCATGCTGATAGCCATGGTAATCTTCGTTTATGCGATAGTGCGTTACTGCATGGGAGCGACCATCGAGGGCTGGACTTCGCTCATCATCTCTATATGGTTCTGCTCGGGCATCCTGCTCGCCGCCCTCGGTGTCATCGGCGAATACATAGGCAAAATCTACCTTGAGGTCAAACACCGCCCGCGGTATCACGTGCAGGAGAAATTAAGGAATTAAGGAGAAATTAAGGGATTAAGAAATTAAGAATTAAGAATTAAGGCTACGCGCGGGGAAATTGTGAATTATGAATTATGAATTGTGAATTGTGAATTATGAATTGTGCGTGAGTTTGCGGAGGAGGGCGCGGGGGATGAAGCCGAGGTGACGGGCGATGGCGCGGCCACGACCGTAATGATGCGACATGATCTCGAAGCGCTCCAACAGTGAGGCGCGGTGGTTGCGCGTGGTCACTCCCTCCGACAGATAGGCGATGGTGACGCGGTGCAGATTGACAAACATCGCCGGATTGCCGTTTTTCATCGCACGGATCGCCCAGTCGTAGTCCGCGGAGAAATGATACCGCAGGTCATAGCGCGGGGCGAGGTCACGGCGTACCATCATCGCCTGATGACACACAAGCATACCCGACGCAAAGGAGTCTACCGTCAGCACTTCGGGTACCTCAAGGTGACGTTTCCCTATTACCGTGCGCTCCTCATCGACGATACATGTCTCTCCATAGATAATATCTGGGTTAGGCTCACGTCGGGCGGCATCGGCATAATACTGCAAGGTCTCGCCGCTGACAAAGGTGTCGCCGGCGTTGAGGAAGATCACGTATTTGCCACGCGCCATGGAGAGCCCTTTGTTCATCGCATCATAGAGACCGTTGTCGGGCTCGGAGATGATACGGGCGACCGGTGAACGGCGGGCTATCGCCAGGGTGTTGTCGGTCGAGGCTCCGTCGATGATGAGATGCTCATAGTCGCGGCATGTCTGCGATGCTACTGATTCCAACGTCGCCGGCAGGGTCTTCTCGGCGTTAAAGGTGATTGTTATTATCGAGACAAGTGGTTCGGTATTCATTGTTGAGTTGATATAGCGGTGGATTATACATTAGGAGAGTGACGTCTGATAGTGGGAACCGCGAAAGGGGTCAAACGCACTCTCCACATTAATATAACAAAATTATGTATAATAGTTTGCTGCCCCGGGACGAAGGTGAAAATAATTTTAGCCCTATCTATTTGTATAAATAAAAAAAAGGTATACCTTTGTATAACTCCTGTGGCAACTTCGTAATAAAAGGTTGCCGGAGGGTTAATAACGACTTTTCAATTAAAAAACAAGAATTATGGCTTATGTAATTACCGACCGCTGCATCGCATGCGGTACTTGTCAGCCCGTTTGCCCTGTAGAGGCTATCTCTGAGGGTGAGATCTATCACATCGATCCCGATACTTGCATCAGCTGCGGCAGCTGCGCTGCTGTTTGCCCCAACGATGCTATCGAGGAGGGCTGATAAGAGGCTAACGATCTCCGGAAGCTGTCTCCTTTAACCGGGAGACAGCTTTCTTTCTAATTATTTGTTTTCAATCGTTATTATGGAAAAAGTCAATATCAAGGTTATAAATATGAGTCATCACCCGCTCCCCGCCTACTCAACCCCCGGGGCTGCCGGTCTTGACGTCCGTGCATATCTGCCCGAGGGCGCCGTCACTATCAAGCCGATGCAGCGCGCCCTCATCCCCACAGGGCTGAAGATGGAGCTGCCGCAGGGCTACGAGTGCCAGATTCGTCCGCGCTCGGGTCTCGCCCTCAATTACGGTATCACTGTGCTCAATACCCCCGGTACTGTCGATGCCGACTATCGCGGCGAGGTCGGGGTCATCCTCATCAACCTCTCCGAAAACGATTTTACCGTCAATGACGGCGACCGCATCTGCCAGATGGTAATCAAACAGTACTGCCACGTGTCGTGGTCGGAGGTCAAGGAACTCGACCGCACCAAACGCGAGGACGGTGCCTTCGGTCACACCGGTCGCGAATAACCGTCACGCACGCCCCGCCTCCCTGCGGATAGTCGATCTCCAGTAAATCCTCTTTATTATAATAATTGTTATTATAAGAAAAAACTTATATGCGCAAGTTACTGCCGCTGTTAATCATAACGGTAATAGTATGCTCTCTGCTGCCGCTGACGGCTCGCAAGGAGCAGTCTCCTTCACGACAGTCCACCGAGGATGTAACGCGCCGTAAGGCACGCTATTTCTTTGTGGAGGGTGCGCGCCTCGAAGCTCTCGACTCTATGGGAGAGGCTTACGAGATGTATCGCCATGCCGCACGCATCGACCCCTCGTATGCCCCCGCTCTATATAATGCCGCCCTCAACCGCATGCGCCTGCGTCTGGATACTTTTAACACACAGACCCAGCTGCATCGCACGTTGGAGGATCTCCGCCCCTTTGTCGACGAGAATCCGGGTGACTTCGCCGAGAACTATTACTATGCCTACGTAAACGAGCGTCTGGACTCGGTGCCGGAGGCTATCCGCGTGTATAAGCGTCTGCTCAGCATCAAGCCCGACAAGACCAATATCCTGCTGCACCTATCCGACAGCTACGCCCGTCTCGACAGCATAGACCGCGCCCTCGATTACCTCTACCGCTTCGAGACTGCCGAGGGGCCGGCGCCCCAACTTACCATCCGCATGGCAAACCTTCACCTCAGTCATCAGGATACCGTCGGTGCCCTGCGTGAGGTGAACCGTCTGTTAGCCACCCAACCCGATAATCCGCAATACTTGGTGTTCAAGGCGCAGTTCATGCAGTATGTGAACGAACCCGACTCTGCCTTCAAGGCTCTGCAATATGCCGAGGAGGTGGCTCCCGAATCGGGTGTGGTAAAGGTTGCGCTCGCCGATTATTACATGGATATGGGTGACTCTGTCGCTTACGACAACAAGGTGTATGAGGCTCTTCTGACCGACGACCTGCTGCCGGAGCAGAAGATTGAGATTTTCCGCACTTTCCTCCAGTCGGTTTATGCCACCAATGCGTCGGCACGCCGCGGCGACTATGTTGCCGAGAAGATGCTCCAGCAGTTCCCCCACGAGCCGATGGTACTCACTCTCTGCGGCGACAATGCCGCCGCCCGCGACCGCTTCGACGAAGCTGCCGAGCTGTTCCAATATGCCATCGACCTCGACCCGGCTCATTCGGCGTATCAGCGTATGGCTCGCATACGGGCATTCTATGCCGGCGAGAAGTGGGACGAGGCACTAAAGGAGTATGAGTTACAGAAACCCTATTTCA
This sequence comes from uncultured Sangeribacter sp., assembly GCA_964488855.1. Lineage (GTDB taxonomy): Bacteria > Bacteroidota > Bacteroidia > Bacteroidales > Muribaculaceae > Lepagella. The sequence continues at coordinate 3,471 of CAZAWP010000060.1, read as the reverse complement.
ACAACAGCGACACGCTGCGCAGTGTGTCGTTTATGGCTGCCTACGCGGCGTTTAACGACAAACAGAATCAACGCGGCATCAATATCCTTAAGGATGAGATCGAGCGCATCACGCCTGCTATCGGCATTGATACGGTAATCTCGCTCTCTGCCCTGCCGCGTGATATTTCTTACGACCAACTCAAGGAACTGTCGAGCCTTTACTGTACCATCGCCGATTTTGAGAATACTGATGCCGACTTGGCTAAAGCTTACAACAACTACGAGAATGCGCTGCTTCTGTTCCCGGATAATTTCCTGGCAGCCAACAATTACGCCTACCGTCTGTCGGAAAACAAGGGTAACCTCGACAAGGCTGAGGAGCTGGCGAAGCGCGTGATAGATTCACCGGTTGGCACTAATCCCACCTACATCGACACGTATGCGTGGGTACTCTACCGCAAGGGTCGCTACGAGGAGGCGCGTCATTACATCGACCTCGCCATCCAAGGCGCCGAGGAGGATGGTCTCACAGCCGATGATGTCGACCTGCTAAACCATCTCGCCGACATCCTCACGGCTTTGGGCGAACCCGCCGGCGCTCGTCATGCCCGCGAGCGGGCTGCTACCCTCCCTGAAGCTAAATAAAGAAAAAACAGTGCCGTCGGCACTGTTTTTTTATTTGCTTTTAATCTTACACCGGCGGCACTGTTTTTCTTTGCTTTTAATCTTACGAATGTATTGGTATATTAATATTTCTTACCTATTTAACCAAAATTGCTTGTGAGGTGCGCTCGGTACCTGCCTGCGCGGTAACGAGATAGATACCCATGGAGACAGGGAGCAACGCTGTGGCGCTGAGATTGTCATTCTCATAGATTTTAGAGGCATCTCCGCGATACACCATCACTTTACATATTTCTTTTACAGGCTGGAGGCGCAGGATTCCGGCAGAGGGTGAGTCGGCTTTCACGAGGGGTTCGGTGGCATCGTCATATCTTAACTCTACTCCGCTCTGCTCCCGAGGCAGGGCAAGAAATCCCCACTGACGATGTACGGGAGCATTCTCCCCCTCATATTTCCACATTCCCACCGCTGTACCGGGTGTGAGCCGTTTGCTCTCCAGATCAAACGATTTGTCGTTGCGGCTGTTGTCGATGCGGTAACACGCTCCTCCGATACTGTTGATGCCAAACAGCTGCCCATCTTTCTCCTCCTTGGTCACACTGAGACGGTAGGAGGGATAGTTCTCGGTGAGGATACTCCCCTCACGGTTAATAAATGTATAGCGGTCGCCGGCTTTATGGAGTTTCCAGATTGTGTTGTCGCTAAGCTGATAATTGTCGATGATGACATTGTCCTCTTCGGTGGCGCTGATCACCGCACTCGGGTTGGCGCGCGGGTAAATCAGGAAGTCCGCACCCTCTGTTATCTGCGCATCATTGTTGGCGTACGGTGTCACCGGTATCACAAATGTGCAGATACTCATCGTGGGTATCTCAAAGGTAAGCTCCTTATCCGTAAGGTCGTATGCAAGGGGTCGCATATCGACATCGGCGGTAGTCACGATCGCGGTCTCGGGGTTGCCGACACTCTTATAGGATTTCAGATCTACGGTATGTCGCGACGACAGCGAACCGTCGTTTACCGCCACGATAACGAGCTTGTCACCCTCGGGACTGCGCGCTGCAAGGGTGCGTGAATCCAAGGTGGCAAGGATCGTGTAACCCTCCTTGATAAAGCGGCTGAAATGACTGCGGATATAGAAATTCTTTATACGGTAATATGACTCGTCGGCAAAGCTGTTGCTCTTGACCAGACACCACTGGTCGTTATTCTCCTCGATATACTGCCAGTCGATCCATGCCGAGGGTTGGATGATACGCATGTCGGCGATGAGCTTGAGCGCAAGGCTGAGGTTACCCCCGATACCGTTACCGCCGAGACCAACCTCACTCATCCATAGGGGCATGTTATTTTCTGTACACAAGTCACTCAGCTGCGCGCGCGACATGTTGTCGGCAGAATAAGTGTGGGTGTTCCACTGACCGACTAACGGAAGGATTCCTGCGTCGCGGTAAGCGATGAAATCCGCCACTGACTGACCGGTTGCAGTCTCATCACTCGCGGAGATAACGGTCTTGAGTCCCGACTCCCTCAGGATAGGATGAAGCACTTTCAGGAAAGCTATCTGTGACGCTACGTCGAAGTGACAACCCTCCTGACCGCCGTTGGCACCCCAGTAGGAAGTCATCGGTTCGTTAAACGGATCGAGGGTGGCAAATTCAAGACCGTACTCCTCCTTATAGTGCTTGCATACATCCACGAGATAGTGTGCGAACTCTTCGTAATATTCGGGTTTGAGGTTATCCTTGCCGGCTTGTTCGTTGCCCGCTACGCAACCGCTGTAGGTCATGTACCACGGACAGGAGTTGCTGAACGCCTCGAACACTGCATCCGGCCGCTTCTCCCTAATCTTTAGCATGATTTTGCGCTGGGCTGCGTCGCGTTCCCAGATATAGGGTCCATCCGAAGAATCCTTGAATCCTTCCATCTCTGCGCGCAGACCCTTACCGTTACCCATGTGATGAGGGGTACAGTTGGCATTATCGGGGTCATCGCCGCCACCGATGTTATAGCGGAAGAAGCGGAAGTTAAGATGCTCCGGACTTACGAGCCAATCTACGATTTCGTCGATCTTATCGTCGCTCCATTTACCGCACATGTTAGCCCACCAGCACAGCGATACACCCCACCCGTCGAAATGCTGGAGTTCAGCCCCGGGATTGATGATATACGAATTTTCCTCGACGGGGAACTCAAAGTCAGGGGTATCGGTCAGACACCAGTAATGCAAAGACTCGCTACCGTTCTTATCGGCATAGAGGTATGCACCCGGCTGCGAGGAGTCGGTGCCGAGATACTTACCATTAGCCTCGCACTTAACCTTGAGAAAGAACCCTGACGGCGTCTCCTCAAACATAAAGTGAGCCTCCGGAGCATCACCATCCTCCCCATAAACAGTATTATATTTACCCGACAGCGTCAGAAACTTTGACCCATCCGGTAACGCAATAGTATAGTACCCCGTCGGCACCCCCTCCTCGTCAGACGCACCGGCTTGGACATTATGAGATTTGCTTATCTTATCACTTTTATGAGATTGGTTTATCTTATCACTATGATGAGATTGGCTATTCTTATTCCCATTTACCGATATTGCCTGATCATTATCCACCGGCTGTGAAAGCACGGGAGTAATAATTACCTTCATAGGATTTAGGGCATCGGCAGCCTCAAGCACCGGTCTTCCGTCGCGATTTACGCCCACGTGTGCACCCCCGGAGTGCATAAGATAATAAGTGCCTTGATATTCAGCACCCTCAACCGTATTAGTTAGAAAAGAGCTGAGGGCAACCACACCCACAGCAGCATATAAAATCGTTTTCATGCATTTCAAAGTTAATCCACCCCTAAAATACTACAAATTTCT
>CAZAWP010000059.1:1908-11396 GCA_964488855.1 uncultured Sangeribacter sp. | reverse complement strand
AGAAAGATTATTTCCTCGCAACAATGTATATCGGATGATATGTGAGGGAATTTATTGAAGATAAGGAAGTCAGACGTAACGGTGTCTCGGGAGCCTTGCTAAAGGAACCGGAGACACCGGTATGTTTTAGATGCAACAGTAAACGGCGCCCATCAGTGAAAGGAATAATAATCCGTTCCTCGGATACCTCAACTTCCTTAAAATACTCGCCTAACCATTGTGTCAGTTCGGCGACCGAAGGATAATGTAACCCTCGTCGGATGCCGTTCAGTTCCTTCATGTTATCTTCACCAAAAGTCGAGAGAATGAGTGTCCCTCCTTTCTTGAGAATCTTGGCAGCATTGGCGATAAAGCGACGGGGATTGACGAACCACTGCAGCACCGAGGCAGAAACGATAGCATCCGCACTTTCCGGTTGGAGCTGATGATGCATAACCTCCTCCGCATCCCCCTGTATGTAAACTTCGTTATCAAAGAGAGCATACGCGGGCATAGTGGCAAGGTCAATGAAAACTACCTCTGCCGCCTTAATAAATTGGGCATATTTGCGCGTCAGCAAGCCCGTCCCCGGTCCAATTTCGACGATGCGATCACACTTGGAAATGCCCGCCTCCCTGATTTTTGCCGCTAAAGTTTCAGCGATATGAGCTTGCGCTGAAGCAGTATCATCGTAAGTCGAAGAAGCTTTTTCAAACGACTTACCGATTAACTCCGGTTGTGGAATAGTCTCGCGCAATATTGCGTTGAAATCCGGTACATGTGGCTCTTCCAGAGAAACTGTGGGTACACCCTCTTTCTCCCATGCATTCAGTTGATTTTGATATGGGAAAATAGCGTCTTCCTGAGCCATATACGCGCGTCTCCAGCGCATCGGATTGGCAATAGGAGAAGGAGTACAAACCGATTCGGCAATAAACCGGAGTTGGTTTTGCAAGCCCTCGATAGTTAGGTAACGTTCGATGGTATTTTCGGAAGTAGAAGTCAAACGTTCATAATTCTCCTTTGTGCCCGCCATGCGACGACGAAATTTCATCAGGGTTCTTTCCGACAGGTTCTCCATCGTTCCGGTATATATAGCTTGGGGAATACCGCAGCTATCATCGACAGGAGTAAGGGTGCCGTTAATGGCGTATGCTGCAGTAATCTTGGCATTGTCAAGAACTCCTGAAGCCATAAATACACCTAACGACCATGCGTATAGATATATAGTCTCATATCCATCGAGCCATGCGGTGTCGAATGTACTGTCGGAGTAATCATACACGACCAAAGTATCCCATCCCTTTCGTACAAGAGAAGAGTAAAATTCCGGAGTAGTACTCCATCCGGCAAAAATAAGGATAAGGCGCGGATGCCGGGTGCCGATTGATGATTTACTTAAATACCGGTGTAACATTACTGACTTGATTTGGATAACTTTAGGATTGGCTATTAACTATCAGAAATTCATTAATAATTTGTAGTTACTTGTTGTCCGTGACAATGGATTCAAAATAACATTTAATCGCCTCAACGGTTTTGTCGATGTCGTCAAAAGAGAGGTTGGCATTGAGAGAAAACCTTACTCGTTCAGTGCCGGGAGGGACAGTGGGTCGACGGATTGCCAACGCATTTATTCCACGATTGCGGAGATACTCGCTGAGACCGAGAGCTGACTCTGCCGAACCGGTGATAAAGGGCACAATCGGACTTAGTGACGACACTCTAAATTCCGGAATATCGGGGAACTGCAGACGGTTGAGACTGTCGATGAAATATTGAGACAGACGTTTAAGATACTCGCGTTCCTTACCCATCGTCAAAAGTTGTTCGATCATGAAGTGAGACCAGCTGACCGTAAACGGAGATAACGCAGTGGAGAAAATGAAGCTACGGGCTGTATTAAGAAGATAACTCTTAAGCACTGGGGCGCAGATCACAAACGCGCCCTCCGAAGCAGCCGCCTTCCCTAAAGTACCTACTATAAAATCCGGTTTCTCCATGACATTATCCCTTTCGCACACTCCTAAACCTCGTTCGCCGAATACGCCGAAGCCATGCGCCTCATCGACATAGAGCAAGACTTCCTTAAATTCGTCGCGCAACGTAACCAGTTCGGCGAGCGGTGCCAGATCACCATCCATGCTGTAAACCGTTTCCACCACGATGATAATGCGCTTGAAACGATGTCGCTCTGCCTGGATTATCTTCCGCAGATGCCCTATATCATTGTGGCGGAAACGCTTGAATTCGGCTCTTCCGGCAATCAGCCCGTCTATGACCGAGGCATGTATCAGCCTGTCGACCACAAAAAGAGTGTCACTGTCAGCCAAAGCACTTATCACCCCCACATTGGCATGATAGCCCGAATTAAAAAGCAGTGCCGGACGTTGGTAGAGATACTCCAATAAAGATTCAAGACGCGTATATTCCTGTTGATGAACAGACAGCAACCGGGATGCAGATGAAGAGGGAGAGGGGAAACCATACTTCTCAATGAAATTAGGAATAAACTCCTCCCGACGCGCATTCAGACCCATATAGTCGTTTGAGCAAAGATCGAGCATGTTCCGAGCATTAACAGCCGAAGGAATGTGACGTAAACGGTTCTCACATTCCAATCTTTTCAGAATATCGGCATAATAGCCATACTTATCCGTCTCTATCGACATTCCCATTTCAGTCTCCATTTCCATTGATCTACCGATTACATTTACCACCTCCGATGACTTCCCGTTTCAGCCTCTACCATACATTGTTGTCAGAATATCAATCAACGCTTTACAGAGAGTGACTACCTGTTCGTCGCTTACTGCGAGGAAAGGAGGCATAATATAAGCATTACGCCCGAAAGGACGAATCCATACCCCTTTCTCCACACACAATTTCTGAAACTCTGCCAAATCGACATTGCGGTAAAGTTCGATGACCCCGATCGCGCCCAATACCCTTACATCTGAAACAAAAGATAAATTGCGCGCCGGTGCCAATTGATCATTAAGAATATCTTCAATCTCCTTGACCCTCTTTTGCCAGGGAGAATGCAGGATAAGTTTTAGCGATTCAAGCGCCACTGCACAAGCCAAGGGATTACCCATAAAAGTGGGTCCGTGCATTACGACACCCGATTGCGAATCAGAGATGCGGTCAGCGATCTCCTTGGAAGTCGCCACTGCCGAGAAGGTCATGTATCCTCCCGTAAGCGCTTTGCCCAATAACATGATGTCGGGATTGACACCTGCATGCTGACAGGCAAAGAGTTTGCCCGTTCTGCCGAAACCGGTTGCAATCTCGTCGAATATCAAGACAATGTCGAGTTCTTTGCACAGCGCACGCAACTCGCGCAGATATTGCGGATGATAGAAGCGCATACCACCGGCACCCTGCACTACGGGTTCGAGGATGACAGCAGCCAATTCATCGGCATGCTCGGTAAGCAGTTTACGCATAGGTTCGAAGTCCTGCGGATCCCACTCGTCATGAAAGCCGCATTTCGGTTCCGGAGCAAAAAAGCGGATAGGGAGAGCCGGACCGAAAGCACCGTGCATGCCAGTGACCGGGTCGCAGACCGACATGGCATTCCATGTATCTCCATGGTAGCCCCGGAGGATGGTGGCGAAATTGGTCTTGCGGGGATTGTCATGCACCTGCACTGCCATTTTCATCGCCACTTCGGTTGCCACCGAACCCGAGTCTGCATAAAAGATATGATTCATGTTAGACGGTAGGATACTCAGAAGGAGCTTGCCTAACTGTATGGCGGGTTCGTGGGTAAGTCCACCGAACATTATATGCGACATGGAGCGTAACTGACGCTTGATGGCAGAGTTAAGGGCGGGGTGATTATACCCGTGTAGGGCACACCACCAGGATGACATACCGTCGATGAGCTTGCGACCGTCTGCGAGTTCGATTTCAGCCCCCTTGGCGCTCTTAACCTTATAAGTAGGGAGAGGATTGTGGGTCGAGGTATAGGGGTGCCATATATGGTCGTGGTCGAAACTGTCATGAAGCGTTTCGCCACGATTTAATTCTGAATCAATTATATCTTTAGATGTCGGTTTATCCATAATAAAAGGAAAGCATCTATATTTAGCAACGTTTTCAGTTAATACGTTTAAGTGAATTAGAAATCTTGGCAGTGAAGATATAGAGACTGTCAAACCGGGTCTACATCATAATATATCTGCGTCGATTTAAAATCGGGATGCGAGGCGAGCTGTGTATACACCATCCGGAGATAGTTCTTGACTTTCTGAATGGAGGCGGTCACCTCAATCTTGAGCATGATGGATTGGAGATACCATAATGCGACACGGCTGACGAAAGGTTTCTCCGGTCCTAAAACCCTATCACCAAAGACAGACTGCAACTGCTTGGTGAGAAGGACGGCAGCACGGTCCACCGTCGCGGCATCCTTATTTTTCAGATATATGTTGATGATGCGCGTGAACGGAGGATAGGCATACCGTTCGCGGTCGATTATCTCCGTCTCGTAATACCGTTGATAATCATGATCCTTAATGTATTTCAAAACATCAGAATCGGGCTGGGTCGTCTGGATGAGAACCTTACCTCGTTCGGTTCTGCGTCCGGCACGTCCCGCCACCTGCTCCAGCATGTTGAACGCCCGTTCGTTGCTGCGGAAGTCGGGGAAATTTAGCAGTGTGTCGGCGTTGATGACACCAACAATCTTGACATTGGCGAAATCGAGACCCTTCGACACCATCTGGGTACCTACGAGAATGTCGGTGTCATGGGTGGCGAACTCCTCGATAATCTCCTGATGGGCATCCTTGTTGCGCGTAGTGTCAAGATCCATACGTGCTACACGGTAACCCTTGAAAGTCTGATGCATCTCCTCGGCAATCCTCTCGGTGCCATAGCCGAAAATCTCGATACCATTGTTGCCACAGGCCGGGCAGACCGAAGGGAGAGGCATCGAGTACCCGCAGTAATGACATTTCAGCTGATTAGTGTTTTTATGGTAAACCATAGCCACATCGCAGTTGATGCACTTTGGAGACCAACCACAATCCTTACATACCACCACGGGTGCGAAGCCGCGACGGTTCTGAAACATAATAGCCTGCTTACCCTCTTTTAGGGCACTCTCGGTGGCGAGATATAGAGGTTCGGAGATAATACCCCGGTTGAGTTTCATCTTTCGCTGTCGGCGCATATCCACGACTTCAACCTCGGGTAAAACAGATCCCTCATAACGTTCATTGAGCGATACCAATCCATATTTGCCTGTCAGAGCCTTATAGTACGTTTCGATGGCGGGTGTTGCACTGCCCAACAAAACCTTGGCATTGTGCATCGTCGCCAAAACGATGGCGGCGTCGCGGGCATTGTAACGCGGAGCCGGGTCATACTGCTTGAAGGATGCCTCGTGTTCCTCGTCTATTACCACCAATCCCAATTTATGGAAAGGGAGGAAGACCGAGGATCGCGCACCCAAGACTATCAGCGGTTCCTTGGAGTGGAGAAGTTTCTTCCAGATATCCACACGTTCGTTATCGGAGAATTTCGAGTGATACACCAACAGTCGGTCGCCGAAGACCTTGCGCAGCCTGTCGGTCAGCTGAGTGGTGAGCGAAATCTCAGGTACGAGATAGAGAACCTGATTACCCTCCGAGAGGGTACGTGCCATGACGTGAGTGTAAATCTCAGTCTTGCCACTGCCCGTTATACCGTGGAGAAGATTGACCTGCTTATCCTCCCATAAGGAATAGAGTTCCTTTTCCGCACGCTTCTGGTCGTCAGAGAGAGGGGAGAGCTGCGGTTCAACACTTCCGCAATCTATATTAAAGCGATTGATGCTGCGCCTGACCGTGCGCATTATATTTTTATCGACCATCCCCTTGAGGATAGCCGGGGAGAGACCGGTCTCTTCGAGCAATTCATTGCGTGTGATGGGAAGTAGAGAGACATTGGGTTGCATCCACCGCGAGCGGTCCAGATAAGTTATAAGAAGTTTTTCGCGTCGGGGGTTGCCATTGACGATGTCAAAAAACTTATGCAGTGTATCATGGTCGCCGCGGTCAGCGTTGAGTTCGACGTAGGTCATCTTCTTTGGCGTATACTTCTGCACCACCTTCTCGTCGATATTGATGATGGAGGCGTCAAGCATACGCGATATTACAGCTGCGAGATTCTTATGACCGGTGGCAGTTTCGAGTTCGGCGATGCGTTTACGTCCCGATTGCTGCAATATGCCGATAATCTCTGCCTGGCGTTCGGTCAGCTTGAACCCCTCGGGAGCCTCAAAATCATCATTGAGAGTGACAAAAGTCTCTGATTCAGGTTTCAGACCGGTAGGAATGGCAGCCTTAAATACATCACCTATCGAACAAAGGTAGTAGTCGGCAATCCATTTCCAGTGATTGAGCTGAGGATAGTTGATGATAGGAGCCTCGTCGAGGAGAACCAGGATTGATTTTACATCGTAACCGGCGGGAGCATTGTTGTGAGTGCTTTCGACTAATCCGGTGTATGTCTTTTTCTTACCGAAGGGTACAAGGACTCTCGTGCCGACACGGATCTGAGGAGCCATGTCGTCAGGAACGGCGTAGGTATAGGTGCCGTAAAGAGGTAAAGGTAGAATTACTTCGGCATACATACTTCAAAAATAGTAAGAAAAGCCCGAATCTGCAACCTCAAAAAATTTGGTATGATATAAAAAAATAACTAATTTTGGATGCGCTCATATATTTATACGTTTTGAGACGGTAAAAAATGGGGTGCGCCGCAAATCAGTAAACTATAAACTAATCAATAAAATTATGAAGAAAGTTTTACTTGCAGTGTGTCTGGCAGTAGTCTGCGTTTTCAATATGCAGGCTGAGTTCCGTTTCGGTATCCGTGCCGGAGTAAATGTCAATAATATTGACCTTAACTACAAGAAATTAAACATGGGTGACCTTTTCGACGGCGAGAACCGTTGCGGTTTCACCGGTGGTGTCATGGCCGAGTTCGTCGTGCCTCTCATTGGTGTAGGTGCCGACCTGTCGGTTATGTACTCATGGATGGATTCAAAGATACAGATGCCTGACGGTTCCAATAAATCATTGGCTCGTAACTTCATCGAGATTCCCCTTAACATCAAGTATAAACTTAAATTGCCGGTAATTGAACGTATTCTTATACCGTATGTGTACACCGGTCCGTCGGCAACGGTGCGCGTAGGAAAGAACCTCTACCGCGACATCACTACCAAAAATTGCCAGTGGGGTTGGAACCTCGGTCTTGGTCTTGAGTTCTTCAAACATCTTCAGGTAGGTGCCGGTTATACATTCGGTATCAACAATATCGTGAAGACATTTGACTTATTACCCACCACTGACGTCAAGATCAAGAACAATTACTGGACTATCACAGCCGCATATCTGTTCTGATCACTGCTCGGTAATATTTGTCTACAGTTAGATTATATATAGATGACTATACGTTGCGATAGTCGTATAATCACTGCTCCTTAGCAGTTACAATATCTCTCCTCATTAATAACGATGAAAAAATTAGTAGTAATCCTGATGCTGTTGGTAAGCTGCGTGACAGCTTCCGCCGAGTTCCGCTGGGGCCCGACTGCCGGTGTAAATATATCGACATTACACTGGAAACAGGATCTTGTAACAACCAAATATCTTTGTGGACCCAACGCCGGCATCATGGGCGAGATAATGATACCGGGTATCGGTTTCGGTATCGACTTAGGACTCCGTTACTCGATGATGGGGGCAAAGGTGAACTTCGGCGAACGTGAGATATGGTCCTCGGAGGGTATGGGTAACGAGAATGTTTATTTCCAGACCATCCAGATACCGCTTAACCTCCGTTTCAAATGGACGCGTATGAATGGCGCCGAGCGCTATGCAGCGCCCTTCGTGTACGTGGGACCGTTGTTTAACTTCAACGTGGCGATGTCTAAAGTCGATTGTCTGGAGTATCCTGCCGGAAGTGTCGGTTTGCAGTGCGGCATCGGCGGTGAGTTCTTTGAACGATTTCAGCTCTCTGCAGGTTATTACTGGGGGTTGAGCTACAATTGCCGTACATATAAACTCGACAATTTCAGCGCTCAGAACCGTAGTTGGCAGATAAACGTCGCAGTGTTGTTTTAACTGAGGCGGGTTGCCGACAATAGTATCGTTAAAATATTGTAATGCGCTATGGAAGACAATATGGAAGAAAACAAAGAGATAGATAAGAAGGAAGAAGAAGTCATAAAGGATGAGGCGAGTGACGCCGTTAAGGAATCGGAGCAGGAACTTGAGATAGCCGCCAAGGCTGTGGATATGCTCAAGACGGTGTATGACCCCGAGATTCCGGTCAATGTCTATGACCTCGGTCTGATTTATAAGATTGATTATACACCGACCGACAAGACTCTCCATGTCGATATGACACTGACCGCACCGTCGTGTCCTGCAGCTGATTTCATAGTCGAGGATGTGCGTCAGAAACTCGTTAGCATCGAGGGCCCGGAGAAGATTGATCTCCGTCTGGTATTCGAGCCGGAGTGGAATCAGGATATGATGAGCGAAGAGGCGAAACTCGAACTCGGCTATTTATGAAAGCATATTTCCTTAGTGACCTGCACTTGGGAGCACCTTATTTCGAGGATTCCAAGGCTACTGAAAAGCGTGTCGTATCATTCCTTGACTCGATCAAGGATGATGCGGACGCTATTTTTCTTTTAGGCGATATTCTCGATTATTGGTATGAGTATCGTTATGTGGTGCCTCGTGGTTTTGTACGATTCTTCGGCAAGCTGGCGGAACTCGCCGACCGTGGCGTGAGGATAGTATGGTATATCGGTAATCATGATATATGGATTTTCGACTATCTTCCGAATGAATTGGGTATCGAGGTGATCGATGGCTATACGGTCGAGGAAATGGATGGTAAGCGTTTCCTGATGACTCACGGTGACGGCATCGGCAAACTGAAACCCACATTCAAACTGCTAAGGGGATTTTTCAGAAATAAGGTTTGTCAGAAACTATTCTCCGGGATACATCCCCGTTGGACGGTGCCTTTTGCCTATAACTGGAGTCGGCATAGCCGGCGCATGGACGGGCCGACCGAGGCTGATGCCGACCGCATGATGGAGAATATCACCACCTTCAGCAAGGAATATTTAGCCGACCATCCCGATATAAATTTCTTTATATACGGTCATCTGCATCTATTGCGTGATTTTTCGATAGCGCCTCAGGCTCGCGTGATAGTCTTGGGCGAATGGATAGTGACCAACAGCTACGGAGTATGGGACGGCAAGGAGTTCACACTCCATAAATATCAAGGGAAATAAACTATAGGTAAGAAAAGGGTAAAAGTTATGTTTTGCAACATAAATGGATAGATTTGGTACAAAAGTGGTTGTTTAATAAAAATTAAATACTTACCTTTGTCATGACCTAAAAATAATCTTTTTTACCTTAAGATTTTACCTGTAGAAACTTATAAGGGTGCGACCGTGGAGGTTATCACCCTTGTTTTTTTAT
>CAZAWP010000059.1:0-1808 GCA_964488855.1 uncultured Sangeribacter sp. | reverse complement strand
TCTCGTTTGCGCAGGAAGATAGTCAGGGCGATGATGATGATGATCTCTATGCCGGCTATTACGAAGAACCGTGTGCGCTGACCTGTGGCGATCATCTCGCGCCCAAAATACCATGCCATCCCTATAAAATAGAGGGTGATGAGGGTGGGAAGCCAAACGGATTTCTTTATGGTTACTTTACGCATAGAGTTTTTTATTTATAGCTTCTAAATTTCTAATTGTGTGAGAACGACGGGATTCAATATGATTGTATCCTTATATTTTTTAGATAAACGGGGTATAACGGGCGGATTAAAATTAGTCAGCTGAATTATCCGCGTTATGGAGTGCAGAGGGTTCGGGGATGGGCACAAGATATGGTGAATCGTCGGGGTTGAATTTACCCGAGGCTAACTTATCGTAGATCTGTATGCAGGAGAGGGCGTCGAGGGCTGCGTAACTCTGTTGATATTCGGTAAGCTCGGGAGCCTCCCAGTTGGAAAGACGCTGACCCTTGGAGATGCGTTTGTCGAAGAGTATGCCGTAGATACGAGTCAGACTGTTGTCGGCAATGTTATACTCCTTGACGTAGTTCTGCAAATCAACGAAATTGCCCGGCTGCAGATCGTAGATTTTATGCAGGTTATGAAAATCATCATGGATCGACAATCCAATCTTCATAATGGATTCGCTCTCCAATATTGCCTTGATTCTATCGGGTAATCCTACGATGTTAAGACGGATAAGGAATGTCTCGGTGTGGGTTGATAACTGGAGAAGACAAACTTGGTTCGTATATCCGCGGCGGAAAGAAGGTTTGGTTTCGGTGTCGAAACCGATGACCTTTTCTTTTTCGAGGACATCGGCAGCGTACTGTGCCTTTTCGGGAGTGTCTACAAGAACGATTTTACCGGTGTACTGGGCTGCAGGGAGAGCTGCGAGCTGTTCTTTAGATATTGATACATGCATCGGTTGTGCTTTAGAACTTCCCATAATCGGCTTTCTTTATCGAGGCATCTCTATATAGAGAGAATGCGGAAAATGTTTTTTAATCCAGTTGAATAAATATTGACGCGTATCGGTAGAGATAACCTCGTCTTTGTCAAAATATCGGTTATAAACCAGTGCAAAGAGAGTCAATCCCGCATCGCGGATGGCATTGAGCGAGAGCAGCGTATGGTTTATAGAACCCAATCTGCCGTTGGTGACAAGGATCACGGGCAGATTGTGTTGGGCGATATAATCGATGGTAAGGTATTCACCTTTGATGGGCACCATGAGTCCTCCGGCACCTTCGATGATTACATAATCATACTCCCGGTGGAGGGCTGTCGTAGCATCGGTGATAACCGTGGTGTCTATCTCTATGGCGTCGATTTTGGCGGCGAGGTCGGCGCTGGCAGGGTAGGAGAGAATGATAGGTGCGGTAAGGTGTGATTTGTCTGCCGGCTGGAAAGGGATACCCATTATCTGACGGTGGAGAATGATATCCTCGCTGTCGTCAAGGTTGCCGGTCTGGATAAATTTCTGCGTGATGACGCTGAGACCCGCATCCATCATAGACTTCGCCAGCCATCCTGTCGCATAGCTTTTGCCCGCATCGGTGTCGATACCGGTGACAAACAATGTCTCCGGAAATTTGACGGTTGCCAAGTCTATATTATCAGTAGCAGTCCTCATCTCTACTCTTTTTGAAGTTGGAGTCATAGACCTAACTGTTTTGCGGTTACAGTCATCAACTCTTTTGCAGATGTAAATCCACTACAAAATTAATAAAATTCTCCTACATAGTGAAATTTTTATGCCCACCCCTCCCCACTTTTTTCAAA
>CAZAWP010000058.1:5682-11541 GCA_964488855.1 uncultured Sangeribacter sp. | reverse complement strand
ACAGGTGATTTGGTATCGGCAGCGGCCTTGATGATTGCCTGAAGCTGCTCCATGTTGTTGAAGTTGAATGCCGGGATGGCGTAACCTCCGTGTACGGCCTTGAGGAACATCTCTTTGGTGTTCACAAGACCCAAGCTTTTGTAATCTACCATGATTTTATATTTATATTAATCTTTTTTTCGAATAAATTCCTTTATATCGAGAGTAATTCAGCTTAACCGTTTCTTTCGGTCTCACCATTTGCAAAAATAACAATATTTCTTGATAAAGAGTATTTTTTACACCCCGTTTTTTACATCAGCCCATAATTATTTTACAACATTATTTATACAGCCGTGGTCATTTATGTACCCGGTATCAAATTTTATGTTGCCCGCGCAGCGAGGGAAACATCTTGCGGACTCGGTTGAGCACACCGGCGACATTGAGGTTCCTGCCTGCCACTACGTATGATACCGAGACAAGGATAATGGTCAGTCCCCAGATGTCGCGCGAACTGAGTACTTCACCGAAAAGCAATACTCCCGTAAGAACAGCAGTCACCGGTTCGAAAACACCCAAAAGAGCTGTCATCGTACTGCCGATTGCAAGAATTGCTACCGTGGTTAATGCCAACGAAGCGGCTGTGGGAAGCAAACCCAATCCCGCTACACACAACCATTGCAGCCACGTTGAGGGAACCATCAGGTTACCCTGCACTACGACAAGCGAACCTAAAAGGCACCACCCGAAAACGAGGACATAAAAGGTCAGGATGACAGTCGGCATATTCTTGACCGACGGGATATTGACTCCGATTATGTAGAGAGCGTAAACAAATGCCGATAGTATCACCCACATCACCCCAACTACCGAGATTGGGCCCGAGTCCTTGCCGTTATACAACAGGACTATACCGATCATTGCTCCCAAGATGCACACCAGAGTGGAGAGTTGGAGCTTCTGCTTGAAGATAATCCACATCAGCACCGCGACCATCAGGGGATATACAAAGAGTATCGTCGAAGCAATGCCGACATCCATGTGTTTGTAAGAGATAAAGAGGGTGAGCGAAGAGAGGCTCATCAGTATACCGAGGATAATGAGGGGACCTATCGTCTTTGGTTTTATTTTCAGATTATGGATACGTCCCCGCATCGCGATGAGTATAAACAGCATGGGGATGGCAAACGAATATCGCCAGAAAAGGATGGAATTGGTATCCATGCCGACATTATAAAGAGGGATTGCAAAGAGTGGATTCATGCCATAAAAAGCAGCGGCACCCACCCCTGCCAATAATCCTTTAAGATGATTATTCACGTTTCGTATTCTATTGTAAGGTTAATTAAGTCAGTTAGTTAAAATCAAAAGACCGCCACCCGGCTCTCGTCAGTATACGGTATTGTAACGATTACATCACAGTCCGTTTTTATAGAGGTCGAGGTAACGCCCGGCACAGGTTTCAATCGAATACTCCTCAAAAGAACGGCGCGCCTCTGCCTTGATACGATCCAATTCGGGAGGACTCAGAGAAAGGAAGCGGGTGATCATTTCCCGTATAGCCTCTGCTGAGCAATCGCGACTCACGAGTCCATTGACACCATCTTTCACCATATCGACCATTCCGCCCGCCGGAGTCACTAACGGTATTGTACCGGTTGCAAACGACTCGATGAGCGCAACCGGCATCCCCTCGACGACAGAAGATAAGATAAAAGCGTCAGCTGCAGCGACATAATCCATCGGATTCCGTTTTTCTCCTAAATATAACACATTGGGAGGAAGATTGGCAAGTAATCCTTTGGCATATTCATTATTTGAGGCTCCGATGAGGAGCACCGTCACGTTCTTAAGTCTTCTGACCGCATCAATTAGCGCCAGCTGGTTTTTCTGAGGAGTAATTCTCGCCACGTTCACGAGGACTTTGTTTCCGGCATTACGGAGAGTGCCTATAATATCCGGGATGCCTGAGTCGGCACATATATATGGCGGACTGCCGTTTGGTATCAGCCTTCTATTGATCCCCTCGCCATGAAGGAGTGCAAATGATCGGTCACTTTCCCCCGAGATGGTCACAGGTATAACCTTTTTTCTTTTAAATAAATATCTTTCGTATAAATGATAAAGGTTAGTCAGACCTCCATATTTATTGAAATCAGCCGCATTGTGAAAAGTATAAATAAACCGGGTATCGTTGTGTTTAATTATACTCTTAAACATGTAAGGCAATGTCCGCAAGTGGCAGTGGACCACATCGGGATGAAAATTGTCGAGATAACGTTCTATCTTGGCGTTCAAACGTAAATCGAGTCCCGTTTTCTTTTTGAAAGAGATAACATTAACCTCCGGATGCAATTCGTCGGCAAAAGTATTGGCAGTAACATCCGAATCGAAGAAAATGCCAATAGCCACTTCATGACCCTGACGGGCAAAAATATTGCATAGATTGACGACAATCCTTTCGGCGCCACCAAGACCTAACTGAGGTATGATATGCAATATCTTCATCGAGTTATTTTTCCCTTTTGGGATTTATCTCCTGTTATTTCTTAATCGTCTGCAAAAATAATAATTTTTTCAATCAGTCGGAGCGGGTAGCCCTGAATGAGATACTTCGCAGGATGAAAATAGGGATCGTCGAGCCGGCTGCCATCGAAAGGAGGATGAAGAAACATACCACCGCATTATATCCGAAAAGATAGAATGCGTGGTCAAACGACACCTGGGTGTTGCCGGAAAGACACATTGCAGCTCCGGCAAAAGCCTTATATGCATATATACCCGGAACCATCGGTAACAACGCCGGGAAGAGAGCGGTCTCCGCCGGCATCTTGGCGACCGGAGAAATAATAACGGCAAGTACGCCGACCACGATTGCGGCAATGAATGTAGAGGTGACAATGTGCATGTCGCCCAATTCGGGATTCATCAGTATATAGCGCAGTGAATGACCGATGGCTGCTATAAGAGCTACATAAATCAACGCTCGCCGTGGCGGTTGGCTGATTACCGAGAAGCCTATGGCTGCTATTGCCGCAAATATACCGTCCTGTAATATTGATAAAAACATTGTAGTGTCGATTTGATTGTTGTTAGAACATGCTGACGTGCATCAACGCCATCCCGCAGTAGATGCCTAACGAGAGGGAGGCGGTCATGACAATTGCATCGGTGAAACGGCTCATTGCGCAGATATAATGGCGATACAGCAGGTCTGAGAAGGAGTTGAGGAACGGTATACCCGGCACCAGATACAGCACGCTCGTACCTATGGCTATTGCCGGTGTGGTGCTGAATCCAAATCTGTAATCCAATCCTGCTATTAATGACGACACAAATGCGCAGGCAAACATCATAAAGCGTACATCTATATGATTGCGCAGCATCGCCAACTTGAGACAATACCCTACGGCTGTTGCAACTCCCACCACCGCCATGGCGAGGAAATCACCGCCAAAAAGCCGGCAGAATGACGCGTTGGCAAGTGTAACCAAAATCAATACCACCCAATCAGGGAAGGGATGCGATTTGAGGATACAGCGGAACTCCGGGATAATCCGGTCAGTGTCGATTTTCTTATCGGCTATATCCCATGACAGCTGGCTGAGCTTGGAATTAATATCGTAATTGATGACCGAATGCTCTACTGCCGTAATGGTGGTGAATACTTCCTCGGGGTCTTGGTTGTCCGTGACCGTCATGTGGATATGACGTGGCAGAATGGTGCATGAAACTCGTTTGCCAAAGCGACGTGCCATTCTGTCGAGGTTCTTTTCGAGTCGAATACAGGTAGCGCCTGAACCTAAGAGTTCGGCGGCGTATTGCGAAAGGAATGAAGTTATATCGTTGTGACGAAACCCCGACACCCTCCGCGCAGTCTCTTCGATGATATACTGTTTAGACATAATTTATAGTAGGACTTTATTTAATAACATTTCTATTTTGTAAAAGGTCGTAACAATTTGCCCTATAAATATGGATTTAAGCTTAAAGTATAATTTTTAAAGTCACAAGCGCATGAAGAATCGGGGTTATTGGTTATCTTTGCACAAACTGATGACGGTATTACAGGACATCAGAGGCAATAGGAACTTTCAAAGGATTATAGATGGCAATAGAGGGAAACAACCTGATTAAAAACGAAAAAACTTTAAATAAACCGACCATCCTGCTGTTGGGTGGGTCGATGCAGCAGGTTCCGGTAATCAGAAAGGCGCGGGACCTCGGGTTTCGTACGGTTGTGGTGGATTATCTGCCGGATAATCCCGGGCAGTATGAATGTGACCGCTGGTATCAGGAGTCCACTACAGATGTCGAGGAGGTAGAGCGTATAGCGCGTGAAGAAAAAGTATCCGGCATCTTAGCTTATGCTTCAGACCCCGCCGCATTGCCGGCGGCAATAGTAGCCACGCGGCTTGGCTTGCCCACAAATCCGGTGGATTCCGTGAGGATACTCGGAGTCAAGCATAATTTCCGCGATTTCCTTCGCGATAATGGGTTTGCCGCTCCGCAACATTTCTCTTTCAATGCCTCAGACTCAGTAGACACGGTCAAGGAGCGTATGGCATCCCTTAAATTTCCGGTAGTCATCAAGCCTACTGATTCGTCCGGTTCAAAGGGGGTGTCTTTTATCGACAATACCGATAAAGTCGAGGAGGCAATACGCAATGCCGACCAATATTCCCGCAATAAAATCCTGATATGCGAGGAGTTTATCACCCGTGGTTATCCTTACGTAATCGGTGGCGATATATTTGTCGAGGATGGCAAGATTGTGGTCTACGGAGACATGGAATGTCTTCGCGATAAGGGAGGTGACGGACTTATACCTATGGGAAAGAAACTACCCGACGGTCTTAACGATACGCAGCGTAAGAATCTATACCGGGAATTGGAACGCCTTATTAATGTCTTGGGTATACGATTCGGGCAAATGAATATAGAGGTGCTCGTGGATGCCGATAATAATATTCATTTTCTTGAGGTCGGTCCGCGGGCAGGTGGAAATATGATTCCTATCCAGCTGTCCGACGGCATGAAGATAGATCTTCTTGGTGCCAACGTTCTTGCAGCGATGGGGCTCCCTGTAAATCTTAACCCGTCTTCTCCCGACGGAGGATGGATGACGTATGTGCTGCATTCGGATAGGGACGGAATATTCGTAGACGTGGCGGTAGACCCCGAAATTGCACCCTATATCTACCGGCAGGTTATTTACAAGCAACCCGGTGACAAAGTCGAGTTTTTTGACGGGGCGGGAAAGGCTATCGGGATTGTATTCATGCATTTCCCCGATGTCGAGACAATGAATCATTACGAACGAGAAATCGGTAAGTTGATTCAGATCAACATCACCCCGCTGACTCCCGACGAAAAGGAGTAATATCCAACGATATAACAGCTGACAGTGGAATATCTCCGATTATATACCGACACCCCTCATCTGAATGTGATGTGGCAAGCCGTGGCAGTGATCATAGTCATGATCGCCATGCTTTACGGTTGGCGCGCGGTATATCAGGGAGGTAATATTCTAAAACGAGCCGACACTCCTGCAGTGGCTGATAGACAACTATTTATATATTTTATTGTTGCGTGGGGTCTGTCGGTGTTTTATGTTACTGAGCGTGACTATTGGTCCTATATGCAGGTTTCAATGGGGTTTTATCCTAATCGTCTCGGCAATCACTATGAACCGTTATATCAATGGTTATCAAATCTGATTACCAATTATACCTTATGGCGAGCGCTGATATGGGGTATTGCCTCTGCATTGATGATGCTTACTATCCGGCGTGCCAACGTCTCGGTAACATCCACTCTTCTTTTTGTTACACTCCTATATCTGAGTTCCTTTGGTGCGTTCCGTAATGTCCT
>CAZAWP010000058.1:0-5582 GCA_964488855.1 uncultured Sangeribacter sp. | reverse complement strand
TTATTGCCTCTCTTAGGGTTACCAAGAGAGGGTTATATTGGATACTGATTGTGACTGTATGTACATACATTCTGTTATTTTTCTCAATAACATGGCTGCAATCATTAGTACCTTCTGATAACGGCATTGTTTCTCCTACTGACAGAGTTAGGGAATATATACTTGGGTCGAATGAGCCCCTTACGCCTTACTCAATTTGCATGAGGCTATTCATGACGTCACCAATCTGGGCGGCGTTAGGGTTGGCTACCTATCGTCTATACTTCAAGCCTGACAGGGAGGAAGAACCTTCGCGCTTGATCCGTTGGTGTTACAATATAGCCCTGCTATCATCATGCGGTGTTTCGGTATTTCTGATACCGGGACTGTCGCAATGGATATATCTTCGGGTACAGATTATGGGGGTCTTCCCACTAATTTTGGTGTTAGGATGGATATATAATTCGCCAAGAACGCGGTTACAACAAATAATATTATTATATTTGTTAGCTTTTTATGCCTGGAGTCTATGGCGGGTGGGTAAAAGAATATTGTTGATACACGATTTCTTTTAGTATCTCCTTCTTGGGAATGTTGCTAAACCCATGATAGTCAAATAATAGTCAAGTTGATCCAGGGCAATTTACGAAGGATAACGTAACCAATGACACGCAGCGGCTTCAATAATCATGAAGATAGCACGACCTCACGAACTGAGGGTCGTGACTTAGCGCGTGTCCTTGTGGTCGGAAATTTCGGCGAAAAGAAAAATATACTGACCGGTCAGACGGTAAAGACGAGAGCTGTTTATTCTTTGATAAGCAAGTATCTGTCTCCCTCCAAATTCGATAAGTTCAACACCGAGGATTTACGCAATCCGCTCAAATGGTTTACACTCCTTCGCAAACTCTTTCACTGCCGCCGCTTGATATATATGCCGGCGTATGGCAATCTGAAATTTCTGCTTCCGGTATATTTCCTGTTGTCGTTGATTGGGAGGTTTGATATTATCTACATCGTAATCGGTGGATGGCTACCCGATTATATCCGACATAAACCCCTGCATCGCTTTATCTTGCGCCGCATCCGCGTGATAATGGCGGAGACGGTGGCGATGAAGAAGGCTCTGGAGCGTGATTATGGGTTTACCAATGTCAAGCTGCTTTATAACTTCCGTGATCGTAATGAGAGCTATGATGTGTTGCATGACAACAAACCTGCCGAGCCCGTCCTCTCAAAAGGCGAGACCCCCGGTAAACTTAAAATAGTGTATCTCGGGCGCGTGATGCGGCAGAAAGGTATCGACATCATATTTGACATGGCAGAGCGTTTGCGTGAAAAACCCCTCAGTGCCGAGGGTAAAAATATAGATGTGACAATTGATGTTTACGGTCAGGTAAATAAGGAATATAAGGTAGATTTTGACCGTCGCCTAACTGAATTATCCGCAGGTGATCATACCGGTTGCAAGATTGTATATAAGGGCGACATCGAGCCGCAGGAGGTCATAGAAACCCTTGCCGCATACGACCTGATGTTGTTCCCAACCTTATTTACATCAGTCGAAGGAATACCCGGCAGCTTGGTGGAGAGTCTAATGGCAGGTGTGCCCGTGATTTGCCGTGAGTGGATACATGCCAATGAGGTGATAACCCATGGGTCAAATGGTATCGTGGTCACCGAGCCGGGTGACGCGGCAGCTTTTGTGGACGCAATAAAAGATGTGGTCAGGACATCGGGCTCTCTCGAAAGGATGCGTAAGTCCGCGCTCGAATCCTCACACCGGTTCTCCTCGGAACTTGCTTGGGAAGCCCTTAGCAAGGAATTGCATATCTCCGAAGAACTGCATCCGGACGAATGGAAAGTCAATGCAGAGACCATTAAACAGATTAGCGGTGCGGAGACAGCCTCTTTTGCGGCTGACCCTATCAATATAGATCAATTGGACGAAAGCCGGATGGTCTCGGTCATCATGCCGGCTTACAATTCCGCCCGATATATTGCGGAGTCTATCGAGTCAGTGCTTGCCCAGACATACCGCAACCTCGAATTACTAATAGTGGATGACGGCTCGTCAGACAACACCGGCTCTATCGCCATGCATTACGCTGCCGCAGATCCCCGCATAAAGGTTATAAGACTGTTGGATAACAATGGTCCCGGGGTGGCGAGAAATGTCGCTATCCTGCGCAGCCGCGGCAGGTGGATAGCCTTCTGCGATAGCGATGACCGCTGGCTCCCCAACAAACTCGAAAAACAGATTAATCTGATGGTAAATAAGGGGGTGACGATGTGTTATTCCTCATATTATACTTGTAATGAACGCGGCGAACCCACGGGTGGTATCAGGTGCAAAGAGCACCAATCCATGGTGACCATTGTACGCGACTGTGGCGTGGGGTGTCTCACTACAATATACGACACTCGCAGGTATGGCAAACGACTGATGCCGGCTGTCCGTAAGCGTCAGGACTGGTGTCTGTGGATTGACCTCATCGAGGAGAGTAACCGAAATGAGGTGTATGGTATTACTGAGCCACTGGCAATATACCGTCGCAGGCGCCATTCGCTCTCTTCCGCCAAATTCACTCTCCTCAAATACAACTTTAATGTTTACCGTCATCATCTCGGGTACAGCTATGTGTCGTCATTGATGCTGCTGTGCGGTTACTTTTTGCCCCACTACTTCTATAAGGTGATAAGTAACAAACTCAATCCACCGAGATAATATTTATAGGAAATTAAAAAATAGATAACGATGAAGAAATATAACATTGCGGTAGCCGGCACCGGTTACGTAGGATTATCAATTGCGACTCTTCTGGCCCAACATAATCATGTTACTGCTGTGGATGTCATCCCTCAGAAGGTGGATCTCATCAATAACCGTAAATCTCCGATCCAGGACGAGTATATAGAGAAGTATCTCGCCGAAAAAGAATTGGATCTTACAGCTACTCTCGATGGAGCGGAGGCGTACCGTAATGCTGACATTGTCGTTATCGCAGCACCAACCAATTATGATCCCGTCAAAAATTATTTTGACACCCATAATGTGGAGGATGTCATCAACCTCGTCCTTGAGGTTAATCCGGATGCTGTAATGATCATCAAATCCACAATCCCGGTAGGATATTGCCGCTCCCTTTATCTCAAATATGCACTCAAGGGAGCAAAGAAGCTCAATCTTCTTTTCTCTCCCGAGTTCCTGCGTGAGAGTAAAGCCTTGTATGACAATCTCTATCCGTCGCGCATAATCGTAGGTTATCCGAAATTAATCGACGAATCCACCCAGAAGGCTGAGAATGAGGCAATCCTGAAATTGACCGATATTGATTATCTGAAGGAGATGGCTCACGTATTTGCAGATCTTCTTAAGGACGGCGCCATTAAGGAAGATATCCCGACACTCTTTATGGGCATGACAGAGGCTGAGGCCGTGAAGCTCTTTGCCAACACATACTTAGCATTGCGCGTAAGCTATTTCAACGAACTCGACACGTATGCAGAGGTAAAGGGTCTTGATGCCCGCTCAATAATTGAGGGCATAGGTCTTGATCCCCGTATCGGCACTCATTATAACAATCCATCGTTCGGTTACGGCGGTTACTGTCTGCCCAAGGATACCAAGCAGCTTCTTGCCAACTATGACAACGTGCCACAGAATATGATGACCGCCATTGTCGAGAGTAACCGCACGCGCAAGGACTTCATCGCTGATCAGGTGCTGAAGATGGCAGGATGGTACGATGCCAATTCCGGTTATGACAGAGCCCGCGAGGGAGAATGTATCATAGGTGTTTACCGTCTCACGATGAAATCCAATTCCGACAATTTCCGTCAGTCCTCGATTCAGGGAGTGATGAAGCGCATTAAGGCAAAAGGAGCAACCGTCATAGTCTATGAACCGACCCTCGAAGATGGCAGCACCTTCTTTGGCAGCCGTGTCGTGAACGATCTCGCCGAGTTCAAGCGCCTCAGCGGCTCGATCCTTGCCAACCGTACCGACCCTGAACTCGAGGATGTGAAAGACAAAGTCTACACCCGTGACCTCTTCGCCCGCGACTGATTCTGACCCTATACAAATTATACTTGATTAATGTGGATTAATAGATAAGTAACTCCAAAGAACAAGTATTGGTATTCATGGGTCATGGTTGCTTAGTATAAATTAATGTTCAATAGTTGCTTAACTATTAGCGAATTATATTAAAATGAGAGAGTTTGTTAAAAAAGTGTTGTTCGCAATCCCGGGATTAAAACCGGTTTTAAAAGGGATTGGAGAGAAACGATTGTTTGATGATGAGAAACGCCGTTTTTATGCTGAGGCGCAAAAAATTTGTAATGAACTAAATATCAATGACGCTGATACCGTTTTGCAAGAATATGCCGTAGCATTGGATAAATATAGATTCCAATTCCATGAATGGTATTTGGATTATCAATTGCGTAATGCCCCTGAATCGGTTATCAATGAGTTTATAGCCCGTTCTGAAGCACAGTACTATTATCGTCAGGTAATTGATAAAAAAGAACGCGCCCGTTTACACAACAAAGAGCTTTTTCTGAAGGATCATCCTGATTTGATACATCGCAAATGGTTAGCTGTTACAGATCAGACCACCCCGGGAGAGTTAAAGGATATCTTGAGCAGTTGTGAGGCTGTTATCGTAAAACCTACATCCGGATCCTTGGGACAAGGAGTACGCAAAATCATCTCTCCCGATTTGAAAAATCATGAGGGTGAGACAAACCTGTCAGAACTCCTGAAGCAGTTAAAAGCTGAGAAAGCATTGATAGAGGAGTGTATAGTGGGTTCGGATGAATTGCAAAGATTGAATCCATCAAGTCTTAACACTATAAGGATTGTGACCTGTAAACCCGGTGAAACGCCTGAAATGTTTGGATCATTTATCCAGATTGGACGAGAAGGTCAGGTTGTGGATAATGTACACGCAGGTGGTGTTTATGCCCAGATTAATGTTGAGACCGGTAAAATAGAATCGGAAGGTATGAATACCGAGGATGAGCGGTTTGTGACGCATCCGGATTCGGGAATAAAAATTGTAGGTCTTAAGATACCCAAATGGGAGGAAATGAAAAAGTGTTGTATCAATGCTCACAAAAGTATTGATCTTCCATTTGTCGGATGGGATATAGTTCTTACGCGTGATGGCAATTTAGATATTATCGAGGCCAATCATGCACCTGATATGGATGTAATGCAGCAACCTCTCCGCAAGGGACGCCGCAACGACTTCATGCGTGCTATCGAGGGCTATAGTAAAGTCAAAGGAATTAAAATTAAAAAATGGCAAAGATACTTGTAACCGGAGCTGCCGGATTTATCGGTTCGGCGGTGGTCGAGAAATTGCTTGCGTCCGGACACACGGTTGTAGGCCTCGACAATATTAATGATTATTATGACCGGGCACTAAAGTTAGGGCGCCTGGATCGTTGCGGTATCACTGTACCGGGTGATAACAGCCTCCGTAAAAACGGCGCCGACGGCAAGGAGCGTTGCGAGAATATTGCGTGGTATAAATTCTATACCGGTGAACGATGGGGTGAACAGTATCGCTTTATCCGTATGTCGCTCGAAG
>CAZAWP010000057.1:9246-11680 GCA_964488855.1 uncultured Sangeribacter sp. | reverse complement strand
TATTAGGTGCCTGCGCGTGTTTGTCAATATTGGCACTCTTTACATCGATCATACAGTATGTATTACCATCAATGTACAGTGTATCGGCAGTATCATCTTGTTTCTCCTCAAAGATATTTTCCGGTGACCAATCTTTAGTGGCCTTATCACCACGGCAGAATAAGAATAAAGCGGTTAGGGAATTAAATAATTGATGACGTTGCTCTACGGTAATGTGTTTTGGATGGGCGAGAAAAATATCATTAAGAAATTCATATTGTTTGAATACTTTATCAGCTCCAAATTGATCCTTTAAAGAATGATATACCAGTTTCTCAAAGGGTTCGCCGGCAGCGTGTCCCGAAAGTGTACCGGCATTCTTTTTATTAGGTCTCTCAACACGTTTGCCTTTAAGAGTTGAGAGAAGCTTATCTAAATTCAAGTTTGTCATTTAAAAAGCTGGTTAAATGAGTAGATGATATTATTAATATAAATATTGTCACCAGTGCTAAGGAACTGTTTGACATCAGAAGTAATAGCATCGTGGAGTTTAGTTTCCTTAGGATCGCTCCAATTAATCTTCCTGAATGGAATTTGAGAAATGGGAGTTTCTGAAAACTCGACAATCTCTCCTTTCATTATGCCGTTAAACCGTAACCAATCGAAAACCCTGCGATTATTGAGATATGCCAATATATATTCCAAGGACTCCTTGGTATCGGATTTCCTAAAAATTGCGGTAACATCTTGGGTAGGATACACATTTGCGGGAGCAAAGCAGAATCTGAAATAGTCTTTATTTGATATTCTCTCTTTGCACGGTACAAAGATTCGGTTTTCGTTCCTCTCGAATAGTTGTTGATTTCTCGGAAAAACGAACTCCCAATAAGGAATATAGCGATTATAAGAATATCTGTCAGAGAGCTGTTTTATATAAGGAGTAAAATGTTTTGCAAAATTTGGATATTCTTGTGCAAATGTCTCGGGTGTAATATCTTCTTGAATGAAAATATAATTATTTTGTGAAGCGTTACGGTAGGGGCGGAGATCTTTTGCCTTGAAAACGGTAATCAGATGTTTCCGTTCATTGTCATTTAGATCTTTGGTATCTGTAATTTTAAAAGCCGCGTCTAAGCCGGATACCATACCATTGCCGATGTCACATATATCTCCAATCCTGTTAAGCTCAGCATCAAAAATCAATTGAGCTTTCACGCAATGATTCTCAAACTGTTCTAATTCATTTTGGGTTTCCTCGTTTGCCATTATCCACCTTTTAAAGGGCATGAATTGAGGAATACTCTCCACGGTGAAGCAAGATAGGGATTCAAGCTCTTGTGAAGTAGGAACTCCGGTTTTATTGTACCGATATAGCGTTATATCTTTCTTTACTGAGGATGATGAATTGGTATGTTTGATAAATCTGAAGATTATAAACGAGGCGGTAACTTTTTCAAAAAGGGGAGCCTCTTTGAAATGATATATTTCGGAAAAATAACCGTGCTCGCACATGTAATTTCGCAAAGAAGCGGAATGAGTGGTATTGAGCCAATAATCGGTGCATATAAAAATCAGCTCGCCGCCTTCATTTAAATGTTCAATGCTTTTGAGAATAAAAATAAAGAGATAATCACAAAGGCTATTGAAGTATTTGTTCCATAAAATATCATACTCCAATTCCTCCTTTAATTCCGGTTCAAGATTTTTCCAGCGAATGTAAGGCGGATTACCGATGACTACATCATATTTATCAGAGACGGGAGCATCAAGAAAGCTTTGATACTTCACAAAATCATGATTAGTCTTAAGGGAGGGGTCAATTTCGTAAGCGGATAAATCAGTGAACCCCGACTTATGTAGCGAATCCAGGAAAACGCCTTTGCCACACGAGGGTTCAAGTACTTTGGAGGTTTTGGGATGAGATATTAATTTTACCATAAAGTCCGCTATCGGGCTTATGGTAAAATATTGTCCATATCTATGTTTGGTATTTCCCATTTCAGGCTCCTCAAATTTTTATTTTTACAAATTTAGTAAAAAATAAGAAAATCGGTTATACCAAATGTAGCGTATACTTATCATTAAGACCTATTGATATGCCTACCACAATTGTAATAAATCGGAAGAAAATTCAAAAATGCTCTCTGGAGAGCATTTTTACCAAGAAAGTGTTGTCCGGAGAGATCATTTTCGATATTATAAATTATCGGAACCGCCGGCGGGGGATTTTTTGGTAGATGAGAAATATCTGCTTGAGGTGGGTGGAAAATCAAAATCTTTCAAACAGATAGCCGATATACCGGACAGTTTTGTAGTGGTGGACGATGAGGAAACAGCGTTGGGTTGCAAGATACCCATGTGGATATTTGGCTTTCTATATTAACTTTCTGTATTAACTTTCTATATTAAGAAGAATAGCTTGAGGGACTAAGATAAGTCTTGACATCTAACGTTA
>CAZAWP010000057.1:0-9146 GCA_964488855.1 uncultured Sangeribacter sp. | reverse complement strand
CTTATTGTTAAATAAATTTAACTTTTGGGTGCCAATATCCGGCATATATTAACAGTAATTTTGTGAAATAAGTCCGGACAATGAAGGGGCATGCACATATAGACATATATAATGAGTCGGGAGAGCGACAAAGCGCGCTTTCTCCGGTAATTATATCCGCCAGTAGGGCTACGGATATTCCGGCATTCTTTTCGTCATGGTTCTTCGATCGACTTGACAAAGGATATTGTGTATGGCGGAATCCTTATAATGGTAAGGATTGCTATGTCAGTTTTGCCAACACTCGATTCATTGTCTTTTGGTCTAAAAATCCGGCTCCGCTTCTTCCGTATCTACAAGGCCTAACAGATAGAGGGATCGGTTTTTACTTGCAGTATACACTTAACGAATATGAAAATGAGGGTCTTGAACCGGCTGTGCAAAAATTGTCAGACAGAATAGATACTTTCAAGCGCATCGTCGATAATCACGGTTTTGGCAGCGTGATATGGAGATTTGATCCACTCATGCTTACAGATAAAATTGGTGTTGATGAACTTCTTGATAAAGTTCATGACATTGCAGCCCAATTGGAGGGCTATACACAAAAACTTGTTTTCAGTTTCGCCGACATATCGGTCTATAAGAATGTGGGAGCTAATCTAAGAAGAGGGGGCGTAAATTATCGGGAATGGACTGAAAGGGATATGTATGCTTTTGCCAAAGGGATGAAAGAACTCAACCTTCCGATGGAAGCGGCTACCTGTGCCGAGCATATAGATTTATCTGGATATGGGATTATCCATAATAAATGTATAGATCCGGATTTAATATCACAGCTTGCTCCTGATGACCATGTGCTGCAAATGTGGTTATTCGGAGCAACCAAGGACAGTGGACAGCGTAAGGACTGTGGTTGCATTCTGAGCAAAGACATCGGTCGCTACAACACCTGCCCTCACGGTTGTCTGTACTGCTACGCCAATAAAACACCCAAACTAAATCACTAATCAATACGTAATTTTCTAAACTTAGGATTGAGAAGGAGTGGGTGGAGTGTTAAAGATTGTTATAAATTGGGGTGGGAGGGAGGAGAGGGGTTGCGGGGGTCGGGGGAATGAGTTATATTTGCATGTTGAAGATAAGTGGAAAAATTTGGCTGCTTGCAACCACTTAAAAAAATGCTAAAATCGTGAGCGGACGGGAGCCTCGGCGAGGCTTGCCGGAAGCAATATAACGCGGGCATCTTATCTATAATCTGTTACAAAGAAAAGTAGTAGATCTGAATCAGAGAGTAGATAGGGAGGTTCCGACAAGATGGAGGCAATCGCAGGCAGCGGTTGCTGTTTTTTTATCCACAACCCAACTATTTAGAAGAGTATCGAAATGAATTATCTTTTTACATCAGAATCTGTATCCGAGGGACATCCCGACAAGATCGCGGATCAGATAAGCGACGCGCTCCTCGATGAGTTCCTCGCTCGCGACCCCCAAAGCCATGTGGCCATAGAGACAATGTGCACCACCGGTCAGGTGGTCATCGCCGGCGAGGTCAGTTCTAAGACCTACGTCGACATCCCCAGCGTGACACGCAAGCTCATTAATAATATAGGTTATAACCGCGGCGCATACCGCTTCGACGGAGACGCCTGCGGTATCCTTGCCACCATCCACGAACAGTCGGCTGACATCGACCGCGGTGTCTCGGCGCACAACAAGGAACCCGAGGGGAAGAGTGCCGAGGAACTTCAGGGTGCCGGCGACCAGGGTATGATGTTCGGATATGCCGTCAATGAGACCCCGGAGATGATGCCGCTGACACTCTCATTATCGCACGCCATCCTCCGCGAACTCGCCGACATCCGCCGCGAGGGGAAGGAGATGACCTATTACCGTAAGGCTAAACTCGCCTCATATCTCCGTCCGGATGCCAAGAGTCAGGTGACCGTCGAGTATGACGAGAACCGCAAGCCCGTCCGCGTGCATACCATCGTTGTATCGACACAGCATGACGAGTTCCTGCAGCCCGTCGATGACACCCCCGAGGCACAGCGTCAGGCAGACCGCCAGATGCTGGAGACTATCGAGAAGGATGTTCGCGAAGTACTGCTGCCCCGTGTAATTGCCAAATTGCCCGAGGATATACAGGCACTTTTCGATGACAAGCTCATACTTCACGTGAACCCGACGGGCAAATTTGTGCTCGGAGGACCTCATGCCGACACCGGACTGACAGGTCGTAAGATCATCGTGGATACCTACGGTGGACGCGGAGCACACGGTGGAGGAGCCTTCTCGGGCAAAGACCCGTCGAAAGTAGACCGCTCGGCAGCATACGCTTGCCGTCATATCGCCAAGAATATGGTGGCTGCCGGTATCGCCGACGAAGTCCTCGTGCAGGTAGCCTACGCCATCGGCAAGGCAGACCCCGTCAGTGTATACGTCGATACTTACGGTACCTCTAAAGTAGATATGAGCGATGCCGAGATTGCCGCCAAGATCAAGGAGGCGTTCGATCTGCGTCCCAAGGCAATCGAGGAGAATCTGAAGTTGCGTAACCCCATTTATCAGGAGACAGCCGCCTATGGACACATGGGGCGCAAGAATGAGGTTGTGACCAAAGTCTTTGACTCAGGCTACGATCAGGCACCCATCACCAAGGAGGTGGAGCTTTTCACATGGGAGAAACTCGACAAGGTCGATGACCTCAAGAAACTCTTCGGCTTGAAATAAAGAATTAGGTAATAAAAAGGGTATATATTCAAAATAAAGTATATAGAGAAGAGTAAAATGTTTTGAGAGTTACCTAAAAAATGTTACCTTTGCGGAGAAAGTACGCCCTTAATATAATTCGGGCGTGCTTTTGCACGTTATATTACAAAAGAAAAAACAGACAAAACATAATGGCAACTTTAGAAAAGATTAGAAGCAAATCGGTCTTTCTGATTGTAGTGATCGGTATAGCGTTGTTGGCGTTTATCGTCGGTGATGCCCTCACCAACAGCCGCAATCTCTTTGGAGATCACACCACGATCGCCAAGACCGGCAAGACAAAGATTGATTACACGGATTATCAGCGTAAACGTGAGGATCTCAATAATCAGCTCGAGGAGGCACGCAGAAACAACCCCGAGCAGATGGCGAATTTCGATACCCAGTTGCTCCCTCAGATGGCACTTGACCAGCTGCTTCAGGAGGGTGTCATCGCCACCGCCGCACAGAAAGCCGGCGTGAAGTCATCATCTAACATCCTCCGCTATTATATGCTCGAGATGGGTCAGAGCCCCGAGGTGATGAACATCGTGCGTCAGCTCAATGCTGCCGGTCTGGCAGTACAGACTCCCGAGCAGGCATACGAGATTATCTTCAACCCTACCCGCAGCGGTCTGACAGTAGCACAGATGGAGCCCTATCAGCGTCTCTGGCTCAAGGCTGAGCAGCAGATGAAGAAGAATATCGAGGCTAACCAGTACACCCGTCTCGTTTACGGTACTGTCAAGGCCAACGATCTCGACAAGAAAGCTCTTTATAACGATTATATCCAGACATCGGCAGTAGATGTGGCATTCCTCCCCTACGGAGTGCTCGACGCAGAGAAGTATCCCGTAAGCGATGCCGACCTCAAGAAGATGTATGACGAGCGCAAGGCATTCTTCGCAGTGCAGGAGCCGACCAAAGAGGTAAGTTTCATCTCAGTAAACATCGCCCCCAGCGCCGCTGACCGTCAGCACGCGCACGACCTCGCGGTTAAGACTGTCAAGGAGCTCAGCGACTCAACTCACCAGGTTTCAAAAGAGACCAAGAAAGAGGGTGTGTCTGTAGAGACCCGTTCACTCCGTGCTTCCGACATCCCCGCAGGTGCAGTTAAGGATTACGTTACCACAGCCGGTGCCAACGAGGTTAGCCTCATCAGCGAGAACCTCCAGGGCTTTACAGTAGTCAAGATGGGTAACCGCGTTGTAGAGCTCGACTCTATCGAGATCAGCATCGTGGGTGTAGCCAGTGCAAAACTTGCCGATCAGGTTAAGTCAGCCCTCAACTCAGGTCTCGCCACCGACTCACTGAGCAAGCGCTTCCCCGCAGACTCCGTGATGGCTCAGCCCGCACAGTGGGTTCCCCTTTATACAGCCAACGGTCCGACCAATATCTTCCCCGCAGCTCAGCTCGACTCACTGCTCAATGCATCGGGTTATATCGCGCTCAGCGGTGCCGGTGAGGGTCAGATGCTTGCCAAGGTTGTAAACCGCAAGGCACCGGTGACTATCTACAACTATGATGTTGCCACTTACGTACTCGGTCCCAGCCTCAAGACTGTAAACACCGAGCGTGAGCGTCTCGAGAAATTCCTCGCAGACAATCCCACCGCTAAGGCATTTAACGAGAATGCTGCAAAAGCCGGTTACAATATCCAGAACTACGACCTCACACAGTCACTCCCCGCCATCCCCCGTGTACAGGGCATGAACCAGTACTATCCCGATTCGCGTCAGGTGGTACGCTGGGTTATGATCGACGGCAACGAGGGTGACGTCAGCCATATCTACGAGTCCAAGAACGCCGTTACACCCGCTCTCTACGCAGTGGCAGTAAATGCAGAGTACGAGGATTTCGTACCGATGGACAATAAGGAGGTGCGTGAGGTACTCACCCGTCAGGCACGTGCACGCAAGGCAGGCGAGGCAATGCAGAAGGAATACTCGGCTAAGGCTTCGAGCATGGATGCCGTTTCCAAGGCAATGGGTGTGGATGTACGCAATAATCCCGCCTTCCGCTTCGGTCGCAACAATGGCGTAGGTGACCCCGAGGTTACCGGTAAGATCGCCGGCAACAAGGGTGACAAGAAAGTTGTGGTTGTGGCAGGTAACGACGGTGTTTACGCTTATCAGGTAAACGGCACCAAGACCGAGAACTTCCCCTACACCGACAACATGTATGAGCAGCAGTATTATCAGCTGGTTAATCCCAACATGTTGGAGATGATCCAGGGTGATTCTAAGGTTAAAAACAATATCTACAAGTTTGAGGCAGGCGATTAATCCACGCCGCCCCAATACTCGAAAACAGCAGAGGGTAATCGGGGATACCGGTTACCCTCTGTCGGTATAAACAAAGAAAGAGGTTAATATGGGTTCAAATGAAACACTGCCGTCATTGATCGGCATGAATCTCGAGGAACTGCAGAAGGTGGCGCTCCGTGGTGGTATGCCGAAGTTCGTCGGCAAACAGTTGGCGGAGTGGATATACAAACATGGAGTGACCGACTTTGACGAGATGGCAAATATCTCGAAAAAGAACAAGGAGTGGCTTCGCGAGAACTATATCATAGGACGCTATAAGCCGGCGCAGTCGCAGAAGTCATCGGACGGTACGGTCAAGTATCTGTTCAGGACACCGTCGCATTACTCAATAGAGTCGGTATATATCCCCGATAAAGAGAGGGCGACACTCTGCGTGTCGTCTCAGGCAGGGTGTAAGATGAACTGTTACTTCTGCGCCACGGGCAAGATGGGTTTCAAGAGTAATCTGAGTGCCGCCGATATAATGAACCAGATACTCTCGATACCCCCCGCGCCGGCACCCGGGCAGGCTCCCATGAATCCGCTGACCAATATAGTCTTTATGGGTATGGGAGAGCCACTTGATAATTTCGGTGCCGTGGAGCGTGTCATCGAGATACTTACCGCACCGTGGGGATTGGCATGGAGTCCTAAGCGCATCACAGTCTCGACGGTGGGTAAACTCCCGCAACTCAAGGATCTGCTCGACCGCACGGATGTTCATGTGGCGGTAAGCGTCCATACCGCCGAGATACCGCAGCGTGAGGCGATGATGCCGGCGCAGAAAGCATTCCCCATCCAGACAGTGATGAAACTCCTCTCGGGATATGACTTCAGTCATCAGCGCCGCCTCTCGATAGAGTATATCATGTGGCGCGGTGTCAATGACGACATAGCTCATGCCGACATGCTCATCAAGCTCATAGGCCATATTGACTGCCGCGTAAACCTGATACGATTCCACTCCATCCCGGGAGTGGATCTGCATCCGGCAAGTGAGGAGAGAATGCTGATGTTCCGCAATTACCTTAACTCCAAAGGCATTACGGCGACGATCCGTACATCGCGAGGAGAGGATATAATGGCGGCATGCGGTCAGCTTGCAAACGTAAAGAAAAATCAGTAACTTGTTTAGCGA
Source organism: uncultured Sangeribacter sp. (assembly GCA_964488855.1). Taxonomy (GTDB): domain Bacteria; phylum Bacteroidota; class Bacteroidia; order Bacteroidales; family Muribaculaceae; genus Lepagella. The sequence goes on along the minus strand of CAZAWP010000057.1, from coordinate 2,972 downwards.
TTGAGGATAATACGGTTGCTTAAATAGTTACCGTATCTTCAATAAAATAAGTTACTTGGAAATATAAATACGATAAGATAAATACGATGGGAAAGCCTGTAAAGGTGGGTATTACCCACGGTGATTATAATGGAGTCGGATATGAGGTTATACTCAAGGCCTTGGCAGATCCGGCAATAACCGAACTCTGTACGCCGGTGATTTTTGCAATACCGGAGTTGTTTGAGCGTGCCTGTGAGCAGTTCGACATCCACCCCACAAACGTGGAGATGGTGCGTAACCCCCGCGAAGCCCGCGACGGCATGATCAATATCGTAGACCTCGGCGTACGTAATCCCAAGCTTGAAGCCGGACTACCGACCCCGGATTCGGGAAAGGCAGCCGTCAAGGCGCTCGATATGGCTACGCAAGCCTTAAAAGATCAGACGATCGATGTCCTTGTCACTGCACCGATTTCAAAGAAGGCGGTGCAGTCCGAGACATTCAAGTTTCCCGGTCACACCGAGTATTTAGAGGCAGTGATCGGTGATGGCAGACATGCCCAGATGATACTCTTTGACGACAATCTGCGCATGGCATTGGTAACCACGCACCTGCCTATCTCCAAAGTACCGGAGGCAGTGACTGAGGAGCGGGTGCTTGAGGGTCTGCGGACATTTAACGATGTGCTAAGACGTGATTTCCGCGTAGAGCGCCCCAAGATTGCCGTGCTCTCGCTCAATCCCCATTGCGGAGACAACGGACTTTTGGGTAACGAAGAGATAGAGCGCATCATCCCGGCTATCAATGCCGCCAAGGAGGAATATATCCTGGCTTTCGGACCTTATTCCGCCGACGGTTTCTTTGCCACGGGGGCATTCAAGGATTATGACGGCGTGCTGGCGATGTATCACGATCAGGGTCTCGCGCCGTTCAAGGCGATAGCAGCCGAGGCGGGGGTGAATTTCACCGCAGGACTGCCGTATGTACGCACATCGCCCGACCATGGCACAGCCTACGACATTGCATGGAAAGGTTTTGCCGACCCCACCTCGATGCGACAGGCCATTTATCGAGCCATCGATATTTTCCGCTACCGCCACGAGTACGAGAAGGCGGCACGCAATCCACTGCGTAAGGCGCGCATGACCCGCGAGCCCGACCGCACTATCGATCTAACTGAAGATACAGACAAATTATGAATTTCGGAATAATAGCTGCCGGTGAAGGAAGCCGGCTCGTAGAGGAGGGAGTGGCATATCCCAAACCGTTGGTGCCCCTCTGCGGAACGCCGATGATCGAGCGCCTCGTCAATATCTTCATCGCCAACGGTGCGGAGCATATCGCCATCATCGTTAATGAGCAGATGACCGAGGTGCGCAAGTTTGTAGAGAGACTTGCCTCTGAGGTTGCCGATAAGGTCAAGATCTCACTGTCGGTAAAGACAACCCCGTCGTCGATGCACAGCTTCCACGAACTCGGCAGCCGTTTGGCAGAGCATGGCAGGTTTATCCTCACCACGGTCGATACAATATTCAGCGAGCGGGATTTCGGCGACTATGTCAAGGCATACGAGCATGCACCGGAGTCTATAGACGGCATGATGGCAGTCACCAAATATATCGACGACGAAAAACCGCTCTATGTGGAGATGAAGGCAGATAAGCGCATCACTGCATTCCTCGACCAACCCAATGAGGGCGTCGATACGATCTCCGCGGGTATATACGGACTCGGTCCGAAGGCGGTTGAAGTGCTCGACAAGTGCGTGACGACCGGAGTGTCGCGTATGCGCAACTTCCAGCGGGCGTTGGTAGCTGACGGACTGTACCTTGAGGGATACATAATGGGTAAGGTAATCGACGTAGACCATGCCGGCGATATAAAGAAAGCCGAGAGTCTTATCAAAGAGTGGAGCTGAACCCCAAAGAGAGAATCTGAAAACAGAGCAGAAATGGCAGAATTGAAAATAGCGGGAGTCATGCGCGCCGGTGCGTATTCTCCCAATCACATCGGCAATGACGCGGCGATATTCAACGCCGTGGCGGACCGCCTCCGCAAGAGCGGTTTCACCGTCAATATTTACAGCGAGGAACAATTTCAGACCCTCGACATCCGGGAGGAGGTAATCCTCAACATGTGTCGCGAGCAGGCCTCGATCAAGAAGTTGGAGGAATTGGAGGATGCCGGTCGCTTGGTGATCAACTCCGGTTACGGTATCACCAACTGTACACGTGAGCGCATGACGCGTCTTCTCTTAGGTAACGGCATACCATACCCCGAGAGTCTGATAGTAAATACCAACGAGGATGTGCGCGCTGAACTCGAGGCTTCCGGCTTCAAGACCTGCTGGATCAAGCGGGGGGATTTCCACGCCATGCACAAGGAGGATGTGAGCTATTGCCGCCATACCGATGAGGCGCAGGAGATACTTCATGAATACTTCTACCGCGGCATCAAGCGCGCGGTCATCAACCGCCATCTTCCGGGTGACCTGCTGAAGTTCTACGCTGTAGCCGGGCAACCATTCTTCTACTGGTTCTATCCCTTTGACGAGGGCCACTCCAAGTACGGACATGAGGCTATCAACGGTCACTCCAAAGGTATAAAGTTTGACGAGGCGCACCTACGCGACATCTGTCAGCGAGCAGCCGAAATCATGGATGTCAAGATCTACGGCGGCGACTGCATAGTAGACCCCGACGGTACGATACGTATCATCGACTTCAACGACTGGCCCTCATTCGCCCCGTGCCGTGACGAAGCAGCCCCCTATATCGCAAAATGTGTAATTAAAGCTATCAGGGAATGGAGCAAAAAGTAATCGACAACATGCAGCCGTCCGCGTCGGCTACCCCCAAGGGGGATTACCAATCATCGCTCAAGAGTCTTGATACCGAAGAGACCTTCGACCTGATATTCTACCGCCCGATGGGGTATGCCTGGGCGAAGTTGGCGCAGAAATGCGGAGTGACCCCCAACGCTATCACCAT
>CAZAWP010000056.1:7529-12300 GCA_964488855.1 uncultured Sangeribacter sp. | reverse complement strand
ACCTCAGCACCGGCAACCGGGATCTCGCCGACAACCTGACAGCCGACCTCTATGTGGAGGCGGGAGAGGGTACGATCACCGCTCATGCCAAGACAGCGTCCCTTACCGCCCTTGAGGTCTACACCCTTGGCGGCGTGAAGGCAGCTGCAGCATACGATAACGACCGCGAGACATCACTGTCAGTGAGCGTGGATACAGGAATCTACATCGTACGTGTATCCACCGCCGATACCACCCACACTTATCGACTATTGGTTAAGTGATAGGCCGGGTTTTGGAGCGGATGCCGAAGAGGAAGTAGGCGAGGATGCGGCTCTTGCAGAGGATGGCACCGAGGCCGAGGCTCAGGGCGGTGACAAAAACGGCGACTGTGCCGGCGACTACTAATATGGGAATGGTGTTGAATGGTGCTTTTGCCAACGACACCGCCCACGGCAATGCCGGCACCAAGAAGTAGTGAAGGTAATATACCTGCAGCGTACGGCGCCCCGTGAGGAGCATGATGCGGTTGAGCAGGAGTGGTTTGTCGAAGAATCCCCGTGAGGTGTAGAAGATCATGTAGACCATGCAAAGGCCGCTCAGCCGCATAATCTGGTATAATACCCATGTCAGATGAGGCATGCCTTTTATATAATGATATAGCTGACCGTTGTAGCGCAGGGCGAAAAGGCCGATGAACAGCACCATGACCGTGATGCGGAACCACTGTCTCTCCACCGTACGGTGTATGCCGGCATAATAGCGGCGAGCCAACAGTCCCAAGACGAAATAAGGGAGATAGTAGAGCGTTTTCTCCCACTCCAGCCATATACCGGCACGCGGCATGACAATAGTGACGGTCTGCGAAAGGACGTAATAGGTCAGTCCACCGGCAAGCAACACCACTTCCGCAAATAATGTGAGGCGTAAACGGCGACCGATGACAGTCAGGAGGAGGTAGGCGGTGAACATCTGGAACAGTGCCACGGTGAACCAGTACGCCTGCGGTCCCTTGGTGATGAAGTTGGTGATGTATTTGCCGCAGCAGAGCTGATAGAGGATATAGAAGAGGGCGGCTCCCCCAATCTGGGCGCACAGCTTGACCGCCATCGTCGATTTGATTTTGGGGAGAGTCCATTGTTGGGGCGGACGGAAGGCAAACATGCCGCTGGTGAAGAAGAATAACGGCATCCGGAACGATAGTGCGAGTGCGCCGACGACCGTGCGGTCACCGCCGGCATCCATCTTGAGCAGCACATGTGCGAATACCACCAGCAGCATCGAGAAACCGCGCATAAAGTCGATATAACTCATGCGCCCTGTCCGCGCCATGACATTATTTGTCTTTTCAATCACGTTACTTGTATTAGTATCCATAATACTCATTATTAAGTGATATGAATTTGACTGCAAATTTAATTAAAATGTCCTTATATTGATTTTTTTATTAATTTTGTTTGCTCAATCATGTTTGCTCCTTATTTACGTGATTTCAAGAGTGGCACAAATGATTATGGGAGTAGCACGTGAGTACAAGGGTAACTTAGATTAATCTTCCATTCCAAACTATATTATAGACTATATCATAATTACTATATTATAGACTATATCATAATTATTATAGATGAGAATAACTAACCGTAGAGGGATATTGCTTCGGCTGGCGGCAGTGATGGTCATGCTGATGACGTATGTGCCGCGCGGGTCGGCGCAGATGCAGCCCGGTCAGGTCGATATCTTCATAGGAGCGGATCTGCAGTATCGCGACGTGATGTTTAACGGACGGGTCTTCGATGTGATGCTGTCGCTCACCCCGGGTGTCAAATGGAATTTCGGTCACCGCTGGGAGGCGTCGGCACGCGTGTGGATACCGGTAATCAACCAGTTTGGCGATGCCTATACCAACCGTGTCCGTCTCGACATGCTCACCGTCAGCAAGCAGCTCGGTGTCGGCACGCGGTGGCGCTTCAAGGGTACCGCCGGCCTTTTCGACCGTTTCCGTTACGGTATTGATGTCAAGGCTATGTTTATCACCACATCGTGGCTTGCCTTTACGGGCGAGATAGGGGTGACGGGGTTTATGGACATGTCGCGCGGCTTTGATGCGACGGCGCCCAACCTCTTCAGCTTCCTGTTAGGTCCGGAGTTCTGGATTGACAAGGTGCAGACCAGTCTTTGGGCGCGTGGCGGTAGATTCGCCTTTGGCGATTTCGGAGTCATCGCAGAGGGTATGCGTCATTTCAAGCATGTCAGCGTAGGCCTGTATGCCGCCTATAGCAACGATTACGGTAAATCGGGAGGCTTCAAGGTGATCATAGACCTCCCCCCTTACCGCCGTACGCGTCACAGAGTCAATTTCCGTCCGATCGCATCGTTCCGCCTGACCAACAATATCAAGGCTACCTCGACGGCAACCAAGGAGTATATAACCGACCCCGAGCAGACCGAGCGCAGCGGATGGTTTGATCCTGACCTCAATCCATGGGGACGTGAGGTAAAGGTGCCTCAGTTCATCTATAAGACCGAGGAGGAAATCGAGGCAAACAAGACCGTAAAGCGACTCAAAAAGGAACTCAAGAAGCTTCATAAGGAATATAAGGAGGCTCAGAAAGGCAATTTCGCGATGAGTGACGATAAGAAAGAGGAGTTGAAAGCGCATATAAACGACGTCGAAACCCGGCTCGATGAGGCAACGCGTCAGCGCGACGAGATAAAAAACAGGAAAAAACCGGGTGTAGAGACCTCTTTTTCGACAAAAAATGCCTCTGAAAGTAATAAACATGCCTCTGAAATGTTATGAAACGAATCCTTTTTATTATCTTTGCAACGATTTGTGGGGTTCTGAGTAGTTCAGCCCAACAGTATACCGGACTCAACGGAGGTATCCATATACCTACTGCAGACATGGATACGGTAGGGACTGCCCGCATAGGCGCCCACTATCTGAATAAGGAATTTTTGCCTGACCGCTTCGTATCGCAGGGTCATAAATATCCGACTTACGACTTCTATCTATCGCTGACACCGTTCAGCTGGGTGGAGATAGGATACACGATGACACTGCTCAAGGGTAAGGACAATAACGGTAACTACGGTTACAAACACAAGGACCGTTATTTCTCTATCAAGATACGGCCGCTCACGGAGGGTAAGTACTGGCCGGCGGTGGCAATCGGCGGCAACGACTTCATCACTTCGTCGTGGCATCTGAGTCAGGGTAATGACTATTTCAGAAACTATTTCATAGCGCTGACCAAGCACTTCCGCCCCGGCGGTCACGATATAGGTGTCTCGGTAGATTACCGGTGGTTCACCCGTGCGAGTACCAAAAAATGGCGAGGTGTGGTAGCCGGAGTCGAGTATCGTCCCGCCTTTTACAAGCCGCTGCGGCTGATGGTGGAGTGGACCGGTAACGAGGTGAATGTCGGAGTGGACTGTCTGCTGTTTCATCACTTCTTAGTGCAGGTCTCGGCGGTGAACGGCAAATATCCACAGGCAGGTCTGTGCTATATGGTCAATCTCCTCTGACGGCCTTATCCGGCGGAAGGAAGCGGATCAAAATAGTGGATTAGCGGATGGTAAACTGCCGATGAGGTTGAACTAAAACGAATCATCGACGGTTATTTATAGTTGTTCAGACTTATTTTTATTTGGCGTAAATAAGGTTAAGCAACTTAAGAGTATTGAAAAGAATTATAAATTTATATTTTTTTAACAGCTATTAAAAAATGAGAAAATTTAACATCTATGCAGCCGGTGCTATGGTAGTTCTTGGCGCAGCTTTCACTTCTTGCGACAAAGTGGATTGCGACAACTGCGGCAAGCCTGTAGTACCCGAAGTAACTGTTACTCTTACCGGTAAAGTAACAGACATCAACGGTAATGCCTTAGGCGGTGCTGTAGTAAAAGCTGGTGATCTCACCGCTACTGCCGATGCCAACGGTATCTACACTTTTAACGACATGAAGGAGGGTTCATACAACATGACCGCTTCTAACAACAACTACGTAACCGCTTACGGCGACGTAAACATCGTTAAAAGTGATAACTCACAGACTTACATCTGGGATGCTGCCCTTAACAAGTACATCCAGTCTGACGTAAATGTAACAGTTGCAGGTGGTGGTCAGGGTAGTGTAACTTCTGAGGCTATCAACGGTAACGACGAGGGTGAGGTAAATATCTCGGTTAATGTACCCGACGGTTCTACCAGCAAGGATGTAAAGATCTACATCGTACCTATCTACACTGACTATGTATCTAAGGCTGCCAGCGATGAGCTCCTTATTGGTGCTGACATCGAGTGTACAGATCCTACTGTAACTACTCTGACACAGCCTATGGATGTAAACTTCAAGCTTGACGACAGTGCCAAGAACGGTGTTACTGTTAAAGAGCTTCAGAATGGTAACTGGGTAACTGTAAACCACGATGTTACCGCTGACGGTATCACAGTTAAGACTAAGAACCTCTCAAGCATCGGTCTTTTCTTTAACGTAGATATTACCAAATCATCAGCTTCACAGAGCCTCTTCTACCACGATTACGACAACCTCAGCGGTTATACCGACATACACGTTGGTAACCTCCCCTTCGAGTACAAGGTAGGTGCTGACTTCGAGGTTAATCCCCGCAACACTATCCAGGGTCTTCTTATCGAGTACCTCAACCGTATCTTCGGTGCACGTACTTCAACTGTACAGAAAGGTAACTACGACATCAACACTAACGTATCTGCAGGCTGGGGTCTCTCAGTTTCTATCCGTCAGGCTATCGAGACTACTAAGGTTTC
>CAZAWP010000056.1:2135-7429 GCA_964488855.1 uncultured Sangeribacter sp. | reverse complement strand
CAGGCTGGGGTCTCTCAGTTTCTATCCGTCAGGCTATCGAGACTACTAAGGTTTCTGCTATCGGTAACACTGTAACAGGTAAGAAATATGGTACTGTGACTACAATCACTATCCCCTATCAGGGTAACCACAACGGTGGTGCTAACTAATTGTAGTACCCCAACAGCAATCGACTGAAAAATAATAGGATCGTGTAGCAATACACACCAAAACTGAAAGGGCGCGTCGTTTTACACGGCGCGCTTTTTTCGTTTTTAGTCTAAAAAGGTTATATTTGTAAGTGACTGTTGAGAATCAATTTAAATCTTCAGATTCTCAAGTAAAAGATAAACCACCGGAATTATTGACCGGGGGTTATATGAGAGAATAACAAAATAACCTTAGATACGATATGAGAATTAATTCACTTGCCAAACCCTTCGCAGCGTCGCTGATAATCGCTGCCGGTTTAGGAAATATCCCTGCTGCGGACGCAGCTTATTTCGAGGCAGCCATGTGTGCTGACCCACAACCCGAAAACCCCGACTCTACCGGATTTACATTCACCGATGTCATAAAGATACCCACCACCTCTGTCAAAGACCAGAATAAGTCGGGCACATGCTGGGCATTCTCGGGACTCTCGGCAATCGAGGATGACGTGCTCCGCAAGAGCGGCAAGGAACTCGACCTCTCCGAGATGTGGGTGGTGCGCAACGCCTATATCGACAAGGCACGCAAGTTCATGCGCATGAACGGTACCATCAATTTCGCCCAGGGTGGCTCGTTTGAGGATGTCCTCGACATGACCGAACGCTATGGTGCTGTCCCTGAGAGCGCGTATGCAGGGCTTAACTACGGCGAGGAGAAGCATTCCCACTACGAGATGGCAGATGCCCTTGAGGCGTATCTCAAGGCGGTGCTCAACCGCGGAACCAAAAACAAGAAACTCACGACCGCGTGGCTTCCCGGGTTTATTGGTATCCTCGACGCCTACTTAGGACCGGCTCCCGAATCTTTCGTCTATGAGGGCAAGACATATACCCCTCAGGAGTTTAAGAAGGCCATGGGCATCGCTCCCGAGGATTTCGAGACCTACACTTCGTTTAATCATCACCCGTTCTACACGGAGTTTATCCTTGAGATACCCGACAACTGGCAGTGGGCGTCAAACCGTAATGTCCCCATCGAGGATCTCAAGGCTATCGTCGATAATGCCCTCGAAAACGGCTACAGTGTGGCATGGGGTGCCGATGTATCGGAGGGTGGCTTCAAATGGCGCAAGGGCTATGCAGTGCTTCCGGAGAAGAAAAACGAGGCTGACATGACCGACACCGAACTCTCGCGCTGGGTCAAGCTCAGCGACAAGGATCGCGAGGATGCCGCCTATGACATCAAGGGTCCCGTAAAGGAACAGACCGTGACCCAGGAGAGCCGCCAGAAGATGTTTGATAACTTCGAGACAACCGATGATCACGGTATGGTCATAGTCGGCACTGCCACCGACCAGGAGGGCAACCGCTATTACAAGGTCAAGAATTCATGGGATACAAACCAGATATATGATGGTTTCTTCTATGTCTCCGAGCCTTATTTCCTAGCCAAGACGCTCAATGTGACGCTCAACAAGGGTGGCGTGCCCAAGAAGATAGCCGATAAATTCAAGAAATGATGGACGATAAGGTAAGGGCAAAGAAGAATCTCGGGCAGCATTTCCTCCATGACGAGCGGGTGGCTGAGCGCATCGCCGATACTGTCGATGGTAATACCCTCCCCGTCCTTGAGATAGGTCCCGGCATGGGTGTGCTGACCAAATATCTCATCGAGAAAGGTCGCACGCTCAAGGTCGTGGAGTTGGATACCGAGAGTGTGGAGTATCTGCATCGTCACTACCCGTCGCTCGATGTTATCGAGGGGGATTTCCTCAAGCTCGATCTCAACGACATCTTTGAGGGTGAGTTTGTCATCATCGGTAATTATCCCTATAATATCTCGTCGCAGATATTTTTTAAGGTACTCGATTACCGTGAACGCATCCCCGAAGTATCGGGTATGCTGCAGAAGGAGGTTGCGGAGCGTATCTGCTGTCCTCCGGGCTCGAAGACCTACGGTATACTCTCCGTGCTTCTTCAGGCATGGTATGACTGCGAATACCTCTTCAATGTCGAGCCGGGAGCCTTTACACCACCCCCAAAGGTCCGCTCGGGTGTGCTCCGTCTGCGACGCAATAACCGCGAAACGTTAGGGTGTGACGAACGACTGTTCAAGACCGTTGTCAAGACCTCGTTCGGTCAGCGCCGTAAGACCCTGCGCAACTCTTTGGGCGGACTGATACCCCCCGGGAGTCCACTCCTTGGTGAACCGGTCATGACGCAACGCCCCGAACGTCTCGGCGTGGACGACTTCATCGCCCTCACGCAGGCAATCGAGAGGGCTCGTGCCGCCGAAAATGCCAAAGACATTAATGCTAATATATAGAGGGTTATGTATATGACTGCAATAAAATGGCAGTCTATTAAGGATATTTAAACATTTTAATTGCTTAAAAATTAGGGTTTAGACGTTTTATATGTTAAATTTGCAACTGTAAAATTTGACACCTTAATATTAGCTCATAATAAGGACAGGTAAAGCTTCCTAATGATAAAGAGTGAAATTGAGGTTAATAAAAAAACGAATAACTCTAAAAGATAAAATAATATGGCAGCAAAAAAGAAATCAGCAACCAAGGCAATGCCTACCAGAATCAGTGATACCGACAAAAAGCGTGAGGCGTTGAGCATGACCATGCAGCACCTCGAGAAGGACTTCGGTCAGGGTGTCGTGATGCGTCTGGGCGACGATGCCATCGCTGATGTAGAGACAATTTCAACCGGTTCGTTGGGACTCGACTACGCATTGGGCGTGGGCGGTTTACCTCGCGGCCGTATCACCGAGATATATGGTCCCGAGGCTTCGGGTAAGACCACACTTGCCATCCATGTCATCGCCGAGGCTCAGAAGAAGGGTGGTATCTGCGCCATCATCGACGCTGAGCACGCCTTCGACCGCTTCTATGCCGAGAAGTTGGGCGTGGATGTAAACAATCTCTGGATCGCCCAGCCTGACAATGGTGAGCAGGCTCTCGAGATTGCCGAGCAGCTCATCAACTCGGGTGCGATCGACGTACTGGTGATCGACTCCGTGGCAGCCCTGACTCCCAAGGGAGAGATCGAGGGTGAGATGGGTGAGAAGAACGTTGGTCTCCATGCGCGCCTCATGTCGCAGGCGATGCGTAAGCTCACCGGCAGCATCGCCCGCACTCGTACGTGCTGTATCTTCATCAACCAGATCCGTGAGAAGATCGGCGTGATGTTCGGTAACCCCGAGACGACCACCGGTGGTAACGCCCTCAAATTCTATTCGTCGGTGCGTATAGAGATTAGAGCCTCCTCGTTCATCAAGGAGAATGACCAGACCGTAGGTCGTTTGGCAAAGGTAAAGGTTGTCAAGAATAAGGTGGCGCCTCCGTTCATGAAAGCCGAGTTTGACATCATGTTTGGCGAGGGTATCTCTAAATCGGGCGAGATTATCGACCTTGCCGTAGAGCACGGCATCGTCAAGAAATCGGGAGCTTGGTTCAGCTATAACGGCACTAAGTTAGGACAAGGACGTGATGCCGTCAAGGGAGTTATCGCCGACAATCCCGAGCTTGCCGAGGAACTCTCGGCCAAGATCATAGAGAAGCTCAACGAGGAGCGCAACAAGAAGAAGAAAGGTGGCGTCAGCCCCTTCCTCCCCTCCAAGGAAAGCACCCGCACCGAGGTAGACGAGGAGGAAGTAGATGAAGAGATCGACACCGATACCGACACCGACGACGATGACCTCCCCATCGACCTCTTCGGCGACGACTTCGAAAGCTAAACCCTCCGTTATACTCCCCCTTAATCACCAAATAAGCGGCTATCTGATCCACAAAATCAGGTAGCCGCTTATTTAGTGATTTTATCTTAGAGATTACATAGCTGCCAATAAATAATACTGCGGTGTTGAGGTCAGTAGGTAAGGCCGAATTGCCAGAGGGGGAGGATGTTGGCGCTGCCGTACTCGATGTCGTCTTTGACGACAAACGAGTCGGGGACGGTCGCTATCTGTCGCTGCCCTTTATTCTTGCCTCCTATCTCAAAGGTATAGGGACCTATGCAGAAGTCGGAGTCGCGCGAATTGGTCAGCTTTCCGGTCAGTCGCATCTGGTTCTGAAAGAAGGTTTCGCGGACATTGCCGATATTCGTCCTCTCACCAGTCATGGCATACATGAGATTGGTGTTATCTATGTATATCTTCTCCACCTTACCCAACACACGTAACCTCGACGTATCATCTCTCAACTGTGAAATCATGCCCGCGCTGTCGAGCATGTTAAGATATTCGGGAAGATTGTTTTTGCTAACCCCCACTTCCTGAGCCAGTTTGTCTATGCTCGGTTTATAGGGAGCCAACTGTGATAATACTCCTAACAATTGCTTGAGTTTCCTTGCCGTAGAGGTCATCAGTCCCGCAAAGTAAGGTATATCTGTCTCCACAGTCAGCGAGATAACCTGATTGAGGCGAATTTCAAACCCCGGTTCTTTTGAAAACGGGTAATACCCTCTTCGGAGATAATCTCTGAAATAAGGTAAGGGATGCTCTATATCCTTGATACTTACCCGATGATGGATTATATCCTCCAAGGTCACCACCGGTGTATCTATATTATGAAAAAGGCGCAGGTATTCCCTGAACGACAGTCCCTGCATGTTGTACATCAAAGCCCGGCGACTCAGATCAGCTTCTCCCCTCTTGAGATCAAGGATTGACGAACCTGTGAATATAACTTTCAGTCCCGGATGAGTGTCATGGATCTGTTTCAGCTCCTTCGACCATCCCTTGTATTTATGAATTTCGTCGATCGCCAACAGTTCACCACCCGAGATGACGAAATCATCGGCGAGTTCGACAAGCGAATGATTGGAAAAATAAATATTATCCGCATCGACATAAAGGATATGACGGTCATTCTCCTCCATGAGTTTCTGAAGCACGAGGGTGGACTTGCCGACACCTCGCGGTCCGACGATACCGATCAGCCGCGCCTCCCATTCGATCTTATCAAACAGATAGCGGTGAAAATCGGAGGGAGTGTGGCGCAGCCGTTCGTGCATATATGCATAGAGAGTGTTGTCAATCATAGGTTTCAGGGTTTATGGTCAATCAAACTAATTATAACATCTTCATGCAAATATAAACAGAAAATATCGTTTATCCCTCACTGAGGGACGGTTTTGTTGAAAAATATC
>CAZAWP010000056.1:0-2035 GCA_964488855.1 uncultured Sangeribacter sp. | reverse complement strand
GGGGTGAGGCCCGAGTGTTTCTTGACGTACTTGCCAAAAAAGGCGGGGTTGTTGAAGCCTAAGCGGGCTGAGATTTCCTTTATTGACTCATCGGTATGTATCAGGGATGTCCGGACGTCGGTCATGATGGCCTCGTTGATCCATTCGATAACTGATTTGCCGCTTATACGCTTGACGACTCTCGAAAGATAGTTTGGTGTCACGGCGAGAGCCTCTGCATACCACCGCACGTCTCTGGGCTTGGGATACGATTCGATTAGCAGCGTGGAGAAGCGTTGATACAGCCTCTCGGCTGATTGCCTTGAGGGTATCTTATCTGTATCGGTGCCCGGCAGAGTCACCGAAGCAAGTAGATCCTCCATCATCGAAATTATCGTGAACCGCACTTTGGGTATTCCCATTGAATACTTGGTACTCAGCAATTCACAATAGATCTCAAGGAGACCAACCACCGCCGGGTTTAGATTAAAGACGGTGCAATTGCCTTTTAAGGAAGTGAGTTGAGGGAAGCCGAGGGAGCTGCGGCTCTCAAACGGCAGGGTTGCCTCAATTCCGCACAGCATCCCGTCGCTGTCAGGCGAAAACAGGACATCGGAGATAAAGTCACCTGCTTTGTAGAAAATTATCTGACCGGCTTCGGCCCGCAGAGAAATGTCGTTTAACGTGATGGCGATTTTGCCGGACGCCACATAGATGAATCCAACAAAGGTCACTACTATTTTGCCGGTAAGCCTCCTGAGGGCGGAGAAGTCGCGATAGAATATGAAGTCAGAGCCAAACATCATGCCGGGTGCCATGGTGTTGAGGTCTCTGATCGTCCATAATGGTGGAAGTGCTTTTGGGGGCATAAGTGGTTTTTGGGTCATATCGGTAACCGTTTACCTTAAAACATCGCTCCGGGAATATTAGTTTGTAAAATATGAGAAGTTATTGAATCAATAAATATTCCAATCGTTGCATAATATATTCCATTAAAGGCTTTAATAGTATTCTATAAAACTAATATAACGTCAGAATGGTTGAAAAGTAAAACAGCAACCCGTACGATAAAAGCGGGCTTATATAAGATTAAAATCATGGCTGAGCAATTTACATCAAAGCGACTGTTAGCCAAGGAATATCAGTTGCCGATAGTAGACAAGATATTTGAGGCTTGTCAGGAACCATTTTATAAGAATCCATATATCGGCATGATCGGTGAAAGTGAGAATCTACCGGGTTCGAAGAAGATCACTATCACCGGCATGGCCGGTAATTCCATAGACCTGTATATCTGGCGTCCGACAGAGCTTACCCGAAAGGGTCCGCTCCCGATACTGTATTTCATGCACGGCGGCGGCTATCTTATGGGGGATGCCAATACAATGGCTACCAAACCCGATGTACTCACCAATGGTGTGCAGGCAATCCTGGTGAGCGTAAATTACCGTCTGGCAACCGTGGCTCCATTCCCGGCGGATCTACATGATGCCTATTCGGGTCTCGAATACATTTACGAGCATGCATCGGAATTTGGTGCGGATCCGTCACGGATTGTCATATTGGGAGAAAGTGCCGGCGGAGGTTTGGCAGCCCGTCTGGCGCTTTACAATCGCGATAAGGGTAAAGTGCCCTTGTGCGGTCAGGCGCTGACCTATCCCATGCTCGATTGCCGCACCGGTACAGACAAAGATCCGATGCCTGATCCCTACGCCGGTCAATTGGTATGGACCCCCGCCTATAATCGCCTCGGATGGGAAACACTGTTGGGCGGTCAGAAGCTGCCTGAAAGCGAACTTCCATATTATTCGGCATCTCTTGCAAAAGACCTGTCAAATCTGCCGCCGGCATTTATAGCCGTAGGCACTCTGGACCTGTTTTGCATGTCGTGTCTCGACTACACGGCGCGCCTTACCTGCGCCGGGGTGAATACCGAGCTTCATACCATACCCGGCGTATTCCATGGATTTGATTTATTGGTGCCCGATTCTCCTCAAACCAAGCTATATAATGAGCTCCGTGTCGCACAAATCAAGAGAATGTTGGGTGAATAAAT
>CAZAWP010000055.1:9218-12315 GCA_964488855.1 uncultured Sangeribacter sp. | reverse complement strand
AGTGTGGTTAGTAAAATTTTTTGAGAGGAAAGGAGCTTTAGCGACTTGATTATGGGAAGGTATTGGAGCGGGAACACGCGGGCGCCTTGGCACGACTATACGCAGCCAAAGATTTATCATATCACGCTGATGAAAGCTCCGGGCGTGCCCCCGTTCGGCTATCTTGCCGGCGATTGGCGCCTCCCTGCGGGTACGTACGGCAGATCTTACATAAAGGCCACTTCTCTGGGTGTCGTCATTAAAAACTGCCTGCGAGAGATCCGCAGCATCCATCCCGCCTTACGCATCTACCAATACGCACTGATGCCCGATCATCTGCACTTGCTTCTGGCGGTCGAGGAACCGCTCGACGAGGTTCTGGGCCGCAAACTGGCAGCACTCAAGGTACAGATAAACACTCAGTCCAATATCCCCTCCGTCTTCGCCAAAGGTTTCAATGACCAGATAATGACCCCCGACCGTCGCCTCGACACCGTCTATACCTATCTCCGTGAAAATCCCTACCGTCTGGCGGTGCGACGCGCCTGCCCCGGATTCTTCACCCGCGTTAATGAAATAAAGATAGGTGATACAACATACTCCGCGTACGGCAACCTCCATCTTCTCGCCTCTCCTTTCAAACAACAGGTGGTAGTGCACCGGGCTGACAGTGCCGTCAAGAAACAGAATGACCGAAATCTGTGGCTATACACTGCAGCTAATTCCGGTGTCCTTGTCTCACCTTTTATTTCCACGGCGGAAAGGGCGGTGCGCACGGATGCTGAGGAGTTAGGAGGTAAGATAATCATGATAGTTCATGAAGCCTTCGGTGAACGGTACAAACCCTCTGCCCACGACTTCGACCTGTGCAGCGAAGGGAGCCTCCTTATCGTCTCGTTAGGTTACCCGAAGGGCACCGACCTGACGAGAGACCTATGCCTTCGGATGAATGCGCTTGCCGATACCATAGCGCGGCAATGATAATCGGCGAAGATTATTAAAAAATGTTAAAAGGAAGTGGAGTGAGAGAGGAAGTGTTTATATTTATGGTCGCGACGAGTGTTTAAATTTAAACAATATTAAATTAGATTATTTTAGACTCTGATTAGACATAATAGACTCTAATTTGGCTATAATGGATTCTAATTTGGCTATAAATAGACTATAATAACTATAAATAATGGAGACGGTAAGGATGGACGGCAAGGCGACGGCTGCGGCTATCAAGGGGGAGATCCGCGAGCAGGTGGACAGGCTTGTGGCTGACGGTGAACGGGCACCTAAACTGACGGCGGTTCTCGTGGGACACGACGGCGGTTCGGAGACATACGTCGCCAACAAGATCAAGGCTTGTGCCGAGTGCGGTTTTGAGAGCGACACGCTCCGCTTCGAGGAAAATATCACCGAAGCCGAGCTGCTTGACGTAATAGCGCGCCTCAACTCCGATGAGACCGTAGACGGGTTTATCGTCCAGCTTCCGCTTCCGGCTCGTATCGACGAGCAGAAGATAATAGAGGCCATCGACCCCGCCAAGGATGTCGACGGCTTCCATCCCCTTAACGTAGGTCGTCTGGCAACGGGCTTGCCCGGTTTCGCCTCCGCAACCCCCGCAGGTATCATGGAGCTGCTCAAGCGTTATGGCATAGAGACCCGCGGCAAGCATGCCGTGGTCGTGGGCCGCAGTAACATCGTCGGCAAACCGATGTCGCGCATGCTCCTCGAAAAGACTACGCCCGGCAACTGTACCGTCACCGTCTGTCACTCCGCCACCAAAGATTTAGGGGAGATATGCCGACAGGCTGACATCCTCGTGGCCGCCACCGGCAAACCGGGGATGATTACCGCCGATATGGTCAAGCCCGGTGCCGTCATCATCGACGTAGGCACCACGCGCGTCGAGGATCCGACCGCCGCACGCGGTTGGCGACTCAAAGGTGATGTCGATTTTGCCAACGTCGCCCCGATAGCCTCCGCCATCACCCCCGTTCCCGGCGGTGTCGGCCCCATGACGATCTGTATGCTCCTCCTCAACACACTCAAGGCGCGTACGGACAATCCTTACAAAAGCAAAACACCGCTCCACCCCGGCGATCCCAACGGCTCTCAAAATTGATTAGCAGGGGTCTATATACGTGTCAAACAAAGAAGTTATGAAGAACTTAGTCATAGTCGAATCACCGGCAAAAGCAAAAACGATAGAGAAATACCTTGGTCCCGACTTCAAGGTCATGTCGAGCAAGGGTCACATACGCGATCTGAAAAAGAAAGAGATGAGCGTTGATGTCTCCAGCGACTTCTCGCCTGTCTACGAGATACCGGCAGACAAGCGCGAGCTTGTCAAGGAGCTGAAGGCAGCCGCCCGCAAGGCGGAGACGGTATGGCTCGCTTCCGATGAAGACCGCGAGGGGGAGGCTATCGCCTGGCACCTCGCGGAGGTACTCGAACTGGATCCGGCGAAAACGAAGCGCATCGTATTTCATGAGATCACCAAGCCCGCGATCTTAGAGGCGATAGAACACCCGCGCGGCATCGACATAAACCGCGTCAATGCCCAGCAGGCGCGCCGCGTCCTCGACCGTATCGTCGGCTTCGAGCTGAGTCCGGTGCTATGGCGCAAGATAAAACCCGCCCTCTCGGCAGGTCGCGTGCAGAGCGTGGCATTACGCCTCATCTGCGAGCGCGAGAAAGAGATCGAGGCGTTTACCTCGACACCCTTCTACCGCATCAACGGACAGTTTGCCACCCCCGAGGGTTCACAGCTCCGCGGTGAACTGACACGTCATCTCCCCACCGCCGAGGAGGCACGCCGACTCTTAGAGCAGTGCGCCAAGGCACAGTTTAGCGTGGCATCCGTGACGACACACCCCATCAAACGCAGTCCGGCACCACCGTTCACCACCTCGACACTCCAGCAGGAGGCGGGCAAGAAACTCGGTTTCTCCGTAAGCCAGACCATGCGCATCGCCCAGAAGCTCTACGAGGATGGTAAGATCACCTACATGCGTACCGACTCGACCAACCTCTCGGAGTTGGCACTCAAGGATATAGCCGGAGTAGTCAAATCGACCTACGGTGCCGATTACCTCTTCGTGCGTCACTATCACACCCACTCCAAAGG
>CAZAWP010000055.1:5018-9118 GCA_964488855.1 uncultured Sangeribacter sp. | reverse complement strand
AAGCACGGTGACCGTGAGGGACAGCCGCGCGAATACAATATCCTGATACTCCGCGATGGCAAGATCACCGATGAAACCCGCAGCGAGAACGTCGGTTCCGACAAGGGACGCCTCGTCCCCACCGATGTAGGTCGCGTTGTAAACGAATTCCTTACCGACAATTTCCCCGAGATTCTCGACTATAACTTCACCGCGAAGGTTGAGGAGAAATTTGACGAGATCGCCGAGGGTAAGACCGGCTGGAAGGATGAGATGGGGGATTTCTACGGCACTTTCCACCCCGCCATTGACAAGGTGAACGCCATGCGCATGGAGCACCGTGTCGGCGAGCGTGTCCTCGGTACCGACCCCAAGACCGGTCGTCAGGTGTCGGTCAAGATAGGGCGCTTCGGCCCGTTGGTGCAGATCGGCGAGGCCTCCGACGAAGAGAAACCTCTCTTCGCATCACTCAACGAAGGACAGTCCATGGCAACCATCACCCTTGAGGAGGCACTCAAACTGTTTGAGTTGCCGAGGGCGTTGGGCGAGTTCGAGGGAAGCACGGTAACCGCCGCCATCGGTCGTTTCGGTCCGTATGTCGTTCATAACAAACTGTTTGTCTCCATACCCAAGGATCTGGCACCTCAGACCATCACCCTTGACGAAGCAGTGGAGCTTATCAAGGCGAAACGGGAGGCAGAGGCTAACAAGATTATCAAGATTTTTGATGAACTTCCGGGCGTAGAGGTACTCAACGGACGTTACGGTCCCTATATCGCCTATAAGCCCGAGGGTGCCAAAAAGGCTGTAAACTACAAGATACCGAAAGGGGAGGATCCCAAGGGTCTTACTGTGGAGCGCGTCAAAGAGCTGATGAGCGAACAGGATGCCGCCCCCAAGACGCGCCGCCGTCGCAGCTCCTGAGGATATAATAATGTAAAAAAGACTCCTACGATGCGTGCAGGAAAGATATTCAAGATTGCCGGATGGTCAGTGGCAGGGCTGCTGGTCTTGGTTGTGGTGTTGCTATGCGTAGCGACATGGACACTGACATCCGACCGTCTGGCACGCATCATCAATGAGGAGGCTGACAAATATCTTGATGCCGAGGTCAAGGTGGAGAACGTTAATTTCACCATCTGGAGCACCTTCCCGCGCTTCGGGCTTACGCTCGATTCGCTGACTATCGAGAGTAACGCCCTCAAGGGTATCCCCGATACATTGCGTCAGAAACTCCCCGCCAATTGCGATATGCTCCTCAAGACCGGGTATATCGAGGGCCGCATCAACCTCCTGTCGCTTGTAGCCGGCAAGATACGCCTCCGTGATGTCGTGGTCAATGACCTGAGCGTAAACATCGTCCAGGCTAATGACACCCTTTCCAACTTTGACATAGTGCAGGGCACACCATCGGGGGGCACCGTGCCGCGTATCAGCGCCAACATCATCGAGTTGCGTAAGCCACAGGGTATCACCTATTTCAATCACCCCGCCGATGCACGTGCCGATGTGGCGCTCAAGGAGTTTGTCATCCGCGAGCATCCCGACAAGAGCAATCATTATCAGATGGCATTCGGGGGTAACATCGACATGCACGTCGGTTCGCTGCATCTGCTCGACAAGTTCCCCTTCAACCTTGACGGACTCGTCACCTTGGCGTTCGATCCCTTCCGCATCGGACTCAACGACTATGCGGTTGCGTTAGGCAATACCCACGGAAAGCTCAATTTCGACATGAATCTTGGCGACAACGCCCATATCGAGCATTTCGATTATGCGATGTCTAACTTCCGTCTCCTTGATTTCCTGCGCTATGTACCCGTGGCGCTCCCCTATCTCAGCGACATAGAGGCAAATGTCGAGATAAACGCCTCGGCGCGCCTTACTGACAAATATGTCTTGGGAGGAGCAGCCCTGCCGTCGCTTGAGGTCGATTTCAATATCCCCGACGGTGAAATAATCTACCAGGCAAACGGCAGCGAGGAGTACCGTTTCCGCGACATGGGACTCACGTCGCAGCTTGTCTTCAACGGAAATGACCCGGGTAAATCCTATTTGGAGGTACCGCGGTTCAGAGTGCAGGGGGCAGGACTCGATGTCGATGTCAGCGCCGTCGTGACTGATATAACCACCACACCGGTAGTGGCAGCCGACCTCACGGCAACCGCCGATATGGCAACCATCTGCAAGCAGATAAGCGCCCTTAAAGATGTATCGCTCAAGGGTAACCTCACTGCCGACACGCGCATACGCTTCGCCGTCCCGGCGGTAGTGCAGGGTGCCATAGAACGCGTGGCGATGACGGGCAAGATTACAGTCAAGGATTATGATGTCAATTACAAGACAATCGGGCTCCGTGCCGGCGGTCACCTCCTCAGCATTGATATGGGAGGAAAGAGCCTTGAACTCGGTACGGATACTATCGGCAGCTCTATATTTAACCTCGAAGCATACGCCGATTCCTTATATGTCATAGACCAAGGGGACAATATCAACCTCCGCGGGCTTAAAATCAAGACGCATCTCGCCGACGGTGTCTTGGCGGACACAACCGGCGTAGCACCGCTCCCGTTTACATTCAGCACGCAGATAGCACGCTTGGGATACAAGATGAACGGGGGAGGATGTGATGTGGATGTCACCGGCTTTAAGGGTGACGGTGATTTTGTGACCACCCCCACACCTCATGTAGCCAAATCGTTCAGCCTCAAGACAAGTGCCGATGCGGTCGCTCTTGTGGACGGGCGTAATCGCGTGGAGCTGTCAGGACTCACGGCAAAAGGGACTGCAGCGCGAGAGGTGAAGCCGGTGCGGGTCTCACGCTTCAAGACCCCCGCCAAATGGTATGTAGACACTGCCTTGCAGAGCAAGGTGCCGCACACTCCCTCATTATTACAGGTTAAAGTACCTCCCCGCATCCGTGAGATAATGACCAACTGGAAGGTGAATGCCGACCTTGCGATGAAGGGAGGAAATCTGAAGACCCCGGGATTACCGCAGCGTAACACCTTGGGAGCCATGAGCGCCAAGGTTACCTTCGACAGCGTTAGCCTGCGCAATTTGGCGCTAAGGAGCGGACAGACCTCAATCAAGGTCAGCGGCAGTGCCACCAACCTGCGCCAGTTCCTCCTCTCGCCTACACCTGCACCGCTTTTGGTACGTGTGGATGCCGAACTCGATACCGCCCAGCTCAACCAGTTGGCACGTGCCTATACCCGCGGTGTGGAGAGTCTCCACGGCAAGGGAGCCGCCGAACCCAAACGGCGCACCACCACCGAGGCTGCCGATACCACGGCGATGCTTCTGCCGCGAAATATCGTCGCCGATGTCAATGCGCATATCCGCCATACCAAATATCTTAACCTGAGCCTCTACGACCTCAAGACGGCGATACAGGCGCATGACGGTCTGCTGAGGATAGACAGCCTTATCCTATGGGCTGACTTCGGTCATGCGAGCCTCTCGCTCGATTTCAACACCGCCAATATCGACGATCTCAACATGGCACTCAAACTCGGTATCCTCGACATCGACATAACCCGATTCTTCCAAAACTTCCCCGCCATCACCGAGGCTATGCCCTCGCTCAATAATCTATCGGGTCTACTGTCGGCGACCGTCGATGGCAAACTCCGCATTTACCCCAACATGTATCTCGATGTGAGCTCGATGATAGCGGACGGCAATCTGTACGGTGAGCAGCTTGCACTCAAACAGAACCATTTCATACGCAAGATTACGCGTATGATGCTCATCCCAAACATACCGGTGCTCCATATCGCCGATATACATGCGCAGGCGCGGGTTTACGACAACATGATACAGGTCTTCCCGTTCAATTTTGAGTTTGACCGCTACAGCCTCCGCTTCGCCGGCGTAAACAACTTCAACGGAGACCTCTATTATCACATAGGCATCAACAAGTCACCGATACCATTCCGTTTCGGCATCAATATCGAGGGAATGTTCCATGATCCGAAATTGCGTTTCGGCGGACCGAAGTACCAGCCGCGCAATGCGATGAAGATAACCCCGGGCATCAACGAGCAGGAATCGATCAACCTCCTCAAGGAGGTGGGCTATTACGGCAAGGTGCTCGTCCACAAGGCCGCCGTCTACAA
>CAZAWP010000055.1:0-4918 GCA_964488855.1 uncultured Sangeribacter sp. | reverse complement strand
ATAAATTCCCCCGGTTGCAATCCGCACTCCTTTGCCACCATCATGCACAGCAGGGCATACGAGGCGATGTTGAAGGGGATGCCGAGGAAGCAGTCACCGCTGCGCTGGTACAGTTGGAGCGAGAGCTTGCCGTCGGCTACATAAAACTGGAAAAGCGAGTGGCACGGCGGGAGCTTCATGTTGTCGATGTCGGCGACATTCCATGCCGAGACGATGAGGCGACGTGAATCCGGATTATTCTTTATCTGCTCGATTACATTGGCGAGCTGGTCGATATGGGAGCCGTCGGCGGCGGGCCAGCTGCGCCACTGGTAGCCGTATATATGCCCGAGGTCACCGTTCTCATCCGCCCATTCGTTCCAGATGCGCACCCCGTTATCCTGAAGGTACCTGACATTGGTATCGCCGGCGATAAACCACAGGAGCTCGTGAATAACGCTCTTCAGATGAATTTTCTTTGTCGTCACCAACGGGAAGCCGTCGGCGAGGTTAAAACGCATCTGGTAGCCGAAAACCGATATTGTACCGGTACCGGTGCGGTCATGTTTGCGCACACCGTTGGTGAGGATATGACGAAGGAGGTCGTGATATTGTTTCATGATTCAGGATTTCATCAGGAGAGGGTTGGCGCGGCGGTTGTTGCGCCCTTGATAACGGATGGCGTCGTTGGGACATACCGGCAGACACTCGAAGCAGCGCACGCAGCGGATGTTATCGACGCGGCATTCGAGCTGCTTGATACATTGCGACGGACAGGCCTCCTCGCACTTGCCGCAGTGGATACATTTGTCGGGGTCAATCTCTATATGCCAGACCGAGTTGCGGCTGAAGATGCCCAGCGCTGCCCCGAGAGGACATACCTCCGCGCATATCCGCCTGCCCCATATCAGTCCGGCACCGATGAGTCCGATCAGTGATGCGGCTCCGATGAGGATGCCGAGACCGACACCGAGACCGAGTGTGCCCCATGTCATGGCGGTTGCATCGCGGTTTGTGAGGTAGCCGATGTTGCGCATGATGTTCCACGGCTCGATCAGCCACGCTATGGTCGACAGACCGCCGACGAGCGCCACGAGATAGACCACGAGGAGCTGCCGCCCTATGGGACTGCCGGGAGTGAAACGGCGGCGACGGCGCTTGATGAAGCGTGAGCCGAGGAAATAGAAGACATCGAGGAGGTTGCCCACCGGGCAGACCGTGGCGCAATATAGGCGACCGGCAAAGACCGTGACGGCGAGCCATATCAGGGTGACGCCGATGCAGACCGACAGCTGCGATAGGATAATCTGCACTTTATATGAGATGACCGCCATAGGGTGGACATGGGTGCCGATAGCTACGAATGCGAGCGACGCTATGGTAAATAGCGTCGCTGCAAATATTCGTATTATACGTAGCTGCTTCATATAAAGGATATTTGAAGCCTGTCAATTTTAATCTAACGCCTGAGGGTTAAATCTGAAGCCTGTCAAGTTAAGGGATTATCAGCGGTTACGCTTGCCCTGCTGCTTCTGCTGCTCGCGGAGCATTTGCTGCTGCTGGCGCTGCATCTCCTCAAGGCGTGCCATGAAACCGCTCTTCTTGCGCGGTTTGGCGGCTGCCTCCTTCATCTTGGCGCGCATCGTCTCCTCCTTGATGAAGTAGCGGAAGGCGTATGTCTGGATGATGGTGATGAGCAGCGACAGGAAGTAGTAGTATGACAGGCCGGCTGCATAGTTGTTGAAGAATATCATGAAGAACACCGGCATCAGGTACATCATCCATTTCATGCCCGGCATACCGTTTGACTGGTTTTGGGTGGACAGATAGGTGTAGATGATGTTGGTGACTGTCATCAGAAGACAGAAGAGCGAGATGTGGTTACCGAAATACTCGGTGACAAGGGGTATGTTGCCACTCCATGAGATGATGGCATCGGGAGCCGAAAGGTCATGTGCCCAGAGGAATGACTGACCGCGCAACTCGATGGCGGAGGGGAAGAAGCTGAACATCGCGAAGAGTATCGGCATCTGGAAGAGCATCGGCAGACAGCCGCCCATCGGGTTAGCGCCGGCGGAGCTGTAGAGTGCCATGGTCTTCTGCTGGCGCACCATCGCGTTTGCCTGACCGGGGTATTTCTCGTTGATAGCCTTGATGTCGGGGGCGAGGAGGCGCATACGGGCCTGACCTACATAGCTCTTGTATGTAAGCGGGAAGAGTATCAGCTTGATAAAGAGGGTAAGCAGGAGGATGATGATGCCGTAGTTGTGGATGTACTTACCGAGGAAGTCAAACACCGGGATGACGATAAGGGTGTTGATCCAGCGGAAGAGTGACCAGCCTAACGGGATGAGGCGTGTGAGCTTGAGATCCTCGCCGGCATCGAGTGTCTTGTCGAGGCTCGAAAGGAGGGGATAGAGGTTAGGACCGATATAGAGGTCGAAACGGGCGGGGGTGTTGTTGTTCCAGTCGTAGTCGTTTACCACCGCCTGGGTGCTGACATCCTTGAGATAGTCGGAGCGCTGTATGACATTCGACTGGAAGTCGGCGATATTGAACGGACGGTCCGAGATGATGACCGACGAGAAGAACTGATTCTTGAATGCTATCCACTTGATCTTGGCGCGTCGCTCCTCGGTATCGTTCTTGTTTTCGGAGAGGTGCTCCACGCTGCCGCCGGCAAACTTATAGTAGAGTCCCGAGTTGCGCTCCTCAAACATACGGCCTTTCTCCTGACGCTTGATCTGCTGGTTCCACGAGAAGCCGAGATTGCGGTTGTTTGACTGGACGATGGGAGCCATGTTCTGCTGCACGATCTTCATGCGCACCACATACGAGTTACCTTTGGGAAGCGTATACTCGATACCCCAGTATGCGTCGGCGGTGAGGTTGAGCGCCATTCTGACGGTAGAGTCATTGACCTGAGTAGGTGTGAAGTAGAGGTCGGCGGTCTCGATGGGCTGCGGGAGGGGGAGCTGGAAGTTGAAGGTATTATGGTCACCCTCAAAGATTACCACCTTTTTATGTACATGCTTGGTCTCGTCGGCTGAGTACTCGGTGTCGTAGTCGCGGAGAGTAGCCTTGGTTATGGCACCGGATTTAGCCGAAAGTTCGAGGTCGAGGACATCGTTGCTGAGCTTGAGTGTCTGATCGTCGCCGGCGAGGAACTGTGCGAATCTGCCGTACTTGCCGAGGGCGAGCGAGGCATCGCGCACCATGGCGATAGCCTTGCGCTGTGAGCTTACCGACATCTTGTTGAGGTCCATGGCGACCACGCGGTCCCAGGGGAGTGTCTCACCGTTTACCTCGACGGTACCCCATACAGAGTCACCGCGGAGGGTGAGGTCGATGCCGTGCTGATTGAGATGCCATACGGGGATGCCGTTCTCGTCGGAGCGTGCCTGACCGTTGTCGCGGATATTCTTGACGAGCCATTCCTGCTCGGTGGCTGACAGAGAGTCGGGAGTGTTGATGACAACGGCGGGTGCCTCGTCTTCAGAGTTGTCGATGGGTTCGGTCTTCGGTTTGGGCGAGAGCCACATGAAGAGGATGAAGACGGCGACCATCAGCAGCAAGCCGTTTACGGTATTCTTATCCATTTTGTCAGTTAGTCGTTATTGATTTGTGGATGGTGTTCTTTGGCGTACTGTATAGCCGCCTTGATAAATGAAACAAAGAGGGGATTGGGGTTGAGCACGGTCGATTGATACTCGGGATGATACTGCGTACCGATAAACCAGCGGTGTGAGGGGAGTTCCACGACCTCGATGAGGTGGGTCTCGGGATTCTCTCCCACGCATGCCATGCCTGCCTCCTCGAAGCGCTCGCGGTAGTCGTTGTTAAACTCGAAGCGGTGACGGTGACGCTCCGAAATCTTGGTGGCGCCATACGCCTCTGCCGTGCGCGAGTCCGGTTTGAGGACACAGTCGAAAGCCCCGAGACGCATGGTGCCTCCGAGATTGGAGACGCTTTTCTGCTCCTCCATGAGGTCGATGACGTTGTGGGGGGTGTGATGATCCATCTCCGTGGAGTTGGCATCGTGGAGACCGAGGACGTTGCGTGCAAACTCTATGACCATGCACTGCATGCCCAGGCAGATACCGAATGTCGGGATGTCATTCTCGCGGCAATACTTGATGGCGACAAACTTGCCCTCGATGCCTCGCTGACCGAAGCCGGGTGCGATGATGACTCCGTCGAGACCTTCGAGGCGCTCGGCGACATTGCTGTTGTTAAGTTTCTCGGAGTGGATGTATTCGAGACAGAGCTTGCGGTCGCAATATGTCGCTGCCTGCATCAGTGACTCGTTGATGGACTTATAGGCGTCCTGCAACTCTACATATTTGCCGACGAGTCCGATCTTGACGGTGCGTTTGGCGTTATAGAGCTTGCTGAGGAAGGTGTTCCACGCCTCCATGTCGGGTTCGCCGTCGGCGGGCATACCGGTGCGTTCGAGGACGAGTGTATCGAGACCCTGTGCGTGCATGTTGAGGGGTACCTCATAGATAGAGGGGGCATCGAGGCTCTGTATCACGGCTTCGGGCTTGACGTTGCAGAACTGTGCCACTTTGCGGCACATCGAGGGAGGGAGTTCCTTTTCTGTACGCAGCACGAGGATGTCGGGTTGGATACCAACGGACTGGAGCTGCTTGACGCTGTGCTGTGTGGGCTTGGTCTTTAGTTCCTTGGCTGCCTTGAGATAGGGAACGTAGGTGAGGTGGATGCACAGGGCTGCATCACCTAACTCCCAACGAAGCTGACGCACAGCCTCAAGGTAGGGGAGTGACTCGATGTCGCCGACGGTACCGCCGATCTCGGTGATGACGAAGTCGAATTTGCCGGTGTTGCCGAGCATCTTGACGTTGCGCTTGATCTCGTCGGTGATATGGGGTATGATCTGCACGGTCTTGCCGAGGAAGTCACCGCGACGCTCCTTGTC
>CAZAWP010000054.1:10857-12460 GCA_964488855.1 uncultured Sangeribacter sp. | reverse complement strand
AAGGTGCGCCGGCGTTCTATTTCCTTGTTTATTTCTTCAGCCATACTTAAAATACCTCCTTCTCGTCATCGAAATCGAGTTCATTATTATAATCCTTCTTATAGTACCCGGCGAGCATGGCGAGGAAACGTGAGATCTGCGTCATCGCCTCCTGCGTGGCGGGGGTGACCTCTTTACCGCTCAGACGGAGCATAAGAATACCGTACAGGGCATCAAAACAGGTCTCAAGTTCATCTTTCTTGTTTTCACCCGCCTTCGAACGAATCTCGACGATATAAGGGAGAGTCTTGTAGAACTCAGCGGAATATGCCGGAAATTTATCGCTCGCCATAAGGCGGTTGTGGAGGTTGTTGAGGTCGATGATGACGTTTTTGTTGAGCTGGAGATGACCTTTCTCCACCACACCCTCGCGGCGCATCATGTCTATAAGCGATTCATACCAGTCACGCATATCCTTGCGTTGCTGCTCGGTGAGACCCTCATGTTTGTCGATGATGCCGGCCTGTATCTTGTCGATGTCAAGACCGTATGCGCGGATTATATCCTCGATCTGCCACATATAGAGCAGGTACTCGGCGATATTTTCTCTTTTCTTGGTTGAAGCGGTTATCATAATTTTATCTTGATTCTTTCTTTTTCTTTGCTACAAAAATACTAAATTAATATCGAAATGCGAAATTTTAAGAACTTCGCCCCCTCATTGTGAGTTACTATTATAACCGGGTGTTATGGTGAAGTAACTTACTCTACAATTTGTGAATTAACTTACACATCAATTGAGAAGTCTCTTGCTTAAAAAAAGCCCGGCAATTACGACCCGACTATGAATAAACTTGAATTTATCTGGCATGACGGTTTCATATTGACTACCGATCAGGCTACCTTTGTCTTTGATTATTGGAAAGATCCCCGCTCTGCAGTCGATGACCTGCCGGAGTCTTTGAAGCATTTGCCGGCAGACAAACCGGTAATAGTATTGATCAGCCACGGACACAAGGATCATTTCAGTCCCGTAATCTATATGCTGCCCTTATATCATCATGACGTGTATTATGTGGTAAGCAAGGATGTCTATGACCGCAGCCGTCATGTCATAAATCCCGCCTCCATCTATAGA
The DNA here is from genome assembly GCA_964488855.1 of uncultured Sangeribacter sp. Lineage (GTDB taxonomy): Bacteria > Bacteroidota > Bacteroidia > Bacteroidales > Muribaculaceae > Lepagella. The sequence continues at coordinate 11,343 of CAZAWP010000054.1, read as the reverse complement.
GGACCCAAGATTGCCAAAGATCATTATTTCATGCTCAAGCGTAATGATTCGGTGACTATTAAGGATACAGTGATAACTGCGTTCGGGAGCACCGATATAGGCAATTCATATATGATTACCTTAAATTCCGGATACCGCATTTTTCATGCCGGTGATCTCAACGCATGGTTATGGAAAGATGAATCCACCCATGAGGAGGTCATAATTGCGAGCAGACACTTGAAAATGGAACTTGCCAATATCACCGAGCAATTAGGGGACCGTAAGATTGACTTGGCAATGTTTCCGGTCGATTCGCGTATAGGCACAGAGTATTACAGGGGTGCCAAGGAATTTTTGAGTACATTTAAGGTGAAAAGATTCGTTCCGATGCACTGCTGTCTCGGGAAGACTCCGGAGCAGACCCGGCAATTTCAGGAAGATGCCGGACGGTTTGAACTCTATTTCCCACTCTACAACAAACCCGAGGCAGTGCTGATGCGTGCC
>CAZAWP010000054.1:3780-10757 GCA_964488855.1 uncultured Sangeribacter sp. | reverse complement strand
GGGCAGTCACGCTTGTGAATTGTGATTGAGCCGTCAGAGTTCTTGAAGCCGATAACTTCCTCGCCCGGTATGGGTGCACAGTTATCGCACTCGCAGTAACGAGGCTTGGGGAGATGGCTGAGGTACTTCTCGATATACTTGCGTGCCTTATATGTCACAGCGTGCTCAAGCCAATCCTTTTCGGGGTGTGATTCAGAAGAAGTGAAAATCTCCACTACGTCACCGCGTCGCAAGGGTGCCTTTATCGAACCCAAGAACCCGTTGATACGTGCGTATTTGGCGTGCATCCCCAACTCCGTATGCACCTCAAATGCGAAATCTATGCCCGATGAATTTTGCGGCAGCACTATAGGCTTACCCTCGGGCGTGAAAGTCATGATATCGTCATTGTAAAACGCAGTGACAATATCATCGATAAACTTACCGCTCCCTTTGGTGCGAGATACCACATCGCGGAGGACACCGCGGAATTTCTCTATCCACCGGGCTATATCGTCGGTCTGCTCCGCCATAAGCCCTATCTGGGAATTACGCACCATGCGCTCGGACGATATATGAACCTCCTGCCACCTGCCGAAGTCAGGGAGTAATTTCACATGGAAACTCTCGTAGCCGTTCTCTTTAGGTGAGTCGATATAGTTGGTAATACCCCCCGGTTTCTCGCGGAAACGGTTTGTAAGCACGCTGTAGATTCGCAGCGCCATATCCTTTTCAGACACACCCTCGGGTGCGGTGTAGATGATGTCGGTGAAGTGACGATACTTGAGATGATTGAAATCGTCACCATATTTCTGCATCTTGCGCCAGATAGAGTAAGGCTGACGGTAAACACCGACCACGCGCACATGGATGCCGGCCTGCTCGAGGGTCTGCTTTATCTGGAAACGGAACCGCTGAAGACGTTCGCGTTGGTCTGCCTCATCGCGCTTGATGAGATGTTCGAGTTCTTCGTATTCCTGCGGACAGCGGAAGCGGAAAGAAAGGTTCTCTAACTCCGTCTTGACATTATACAAACCCAAACGGTTTGCCAGGGGAGCATAGAAATAGTCGGTTTCGCCGGCAATCTTCATCTGCTTGTCGGGCCGCATCGACGACAGGGTACGCATGTTGTGGAGACGGTCAGAGACCTTGATGAGGATGGCACGCACATCTTGCTGCATCGAGCTGAGGATCTGCTTGAAATTATCCACCTGTTTGGTGGTCTCGTATTTCTCCTTTTTCTGTTTGGTGACTACACCGACAAGGCGCGCCACGTCACTGCCGAAGCGATTGAGGATATCCTCGGAGGAGTATTTGGTATCCTCGACCACGTCATGCAGGAATGCCGCCATGATAGATGCCGAGTCAAGTTCGAGTTCGGCGGCGGCAATCAAAGCCACGGCTATAGGGTGCAGGATATACGGTTCGCCTGTCTTACGTTTCTGCTTGGCATGAGCAATAGCGGCGAACTCAAAAGCCTCTTTTATCTTCTGTAGTTCGTCGGCAGTAACACGCCCTGACACCGCTCGAAAAACCTTCTCTGCGTTGTCAAACACTTTCTGCGGATATATCTCCGCCAATTCTACGGGTGGGGTGTATTTTTCTGCCATACCGCAAATTTAATATAATTTAAGATATTTAAAAAATATTTTGCCTAAGTGACTTAGTAAAATATTTTTCCTTACTAAACCGTCTCCCTATATAAGATGTAATTAAGAGGATGAATCTATCAGAGTTGTTCATAATAATCCATCAAGGATAATCATAATAATGTATCTCGGGGAGTCAGACCGAGACGGGCGAATAAGATCGTCGGGTTACCCTCTTTCGACAGATCGGTAAGGGTAAACTCATGCAGTCCGGAGGTGGGATTATCATGGCGAAGTATCTTTACGGTATCACCATATTTCCCCTCGTGGAGGAATGCAATTTCGAGGCGTGTAGGAGCATTACGGTCAAACTCCTCAAGCGAGAATTGGTTGAGGAGTAATGCTATATACCGCACGGTATTGACATGACGGTAGAAGTCGATATCATTATACCGGAAGCGATATAATACCGCCGGGGCAGTGGCAATAACAGTGCTGGCGTTAGCGGCATTTTCGTCGGTACTCTCTACGATGGTAAGATGTTTTCTCTGTCGGTCGATAGGACACTCCTTATCTTTCTGAATGGCTTCGGCAGGTAGCGAGAGATGACTCAGGCCGAAATTCTCATGACTGACAGTATCGAGTACCATCCAGATTGAACGGGCATAGCCGAGGACATTCCCCTCACTGTCGAGGATACGGAAATCACGGGTCGAAAAATGACGGTTCCAGTCCTCGACCCAAGTCTCGATGATATAATCGGTATTTACTGCCGGAAATTTCTTCATCTCGACAGTAAGGCGTGAAAGCACCCAGCCGGCATTCAACTCCTCCATGTCGGGGTTGCCGATACCCAGAGCGTTGGCATGAGCAGTCGCCACCTCAATAATATTACTTACAAGAATAGTGAGGGCTAACTCCCCCTCGGGATTACCCTCATTTGCCGAAATAAAATATTTTCTCTTATAAATGCTTTCCATAATTGTTGCTTTTGGGATATAGAAAATCCTTAGTGAGAAAAGTATTATTCTATACAAATAATTCTCATACTATCTTTAAGAATTTACTATTAATCTTTAAGAATTTTCTATTAATCTTTAAGATAATAGACGATTGTCGAAACAACGCGTACACGTTTGACAGCCGGCGTGTACTGATCGCGATCTTCGATTGAGAACTGACCTTGCGATGCAGTCTTGATTTTGCCTAATTTGCTGTGGGAGTCATCGGCGAACTTCTTGGCTGCCTCACGTGCATTTTTGGTGGCATCGGCAATCATCTCCGGTTTGATATTGTTGAGGTCCGTATATTCATATACCGTCTGATATTGATAATCGCCGGCAACGACAGCAATGCCGCGCTGTAGCAGCTCAGTCTGCCGCCGGATTAGTGCCTGTACCTTATCAACCTGCGAAGAAGTGACCACGATTACGTTAGTAATATTGTAACGATATAAAACATCCTGACTGTTGTAACGGTCCGCCTGCATGTCGATGACCTGGGGTGCATTGATTGAAATCTCATTTTCACTGATTCCGTTCGATTTAAGGAAATCGAGTATAGTCTTATTGGTATTCTCAATTGCATTGTAAAGCGTAGGTAAATCGTTACCCACCTCCTTGCTGACAATAGGCCAGGTGATGAGGTTGGCTTTTACCTCACGTTCACTCAGTCCACGTACTGTAACGGTACGCTGTGAACTTGAAATACTGTTAAGACCCGATTTGATATAGCCGCCCAAAATTGCCAGACCTATGGCAATCAGCAGCCCTGCACATGTAAAAGAGTATTTATTCATATTAAATTAATCATTATTCTTGTCACCGATAACCCGATTGTTATCCAGCGCTAAAAACTAAACACCAAAAACTAAACACCAAAAACTAAACACCAAAAACTAAACACTCAACACTAACTCTCCACCCCCGCGAGTTTGAGAATCTCTGAAGGCGTATTGACGATGTTGTCGGCGTAAGCCCTGCGTAATTCGGAGACCGGACGGAAGCCCCATGAAACCCCGACAGATTCGACACAGGCACGGCGTGCGGTCTCTATATCCACCCCCGAATCTCCCACATACAGGATATCAGCCTTAGGGGTCGGGTGCTCGTTGAGGGCGGCAAAGACTATCGACGGATCCGGTTTGGTGGGTCTTCCTTCCTCTTGACCCAAGACAGCTACGAACGGAATATCGGGAAAATAGTGGGAAATAATACGACTCACGGCTGCCTGATATTTATTGGAAGTTACAGCCACAGCAACACCGGCAGCGGTGAGCTTGCGCAACATCTCATGGATACCCGGATAGGGCTCGGTTAAGTCAGTGCAGTGTTCGTCGTAATGTCCGCGGAATATCTCAAGCAACTTATCGACCGTGGCACTGTCGGCATCCGGTTCGGCGCGTTCGATTAGTTTTCGCACACCGTTGCCTACCATGAAATTATATGTGGATAGGGCATGGCTTGCATAACCCATCTGCGATAAGGCGTAATTGCACGAATTACCTAAATCCGCGATGGAATTAAGTAAAGTGCCGTCAAGGTCAAATATTACTAATTTTTTCATAATTTCTATGTTTTGTCAGACATCTTGTCATTCCCTATTACAGATATGAACAGAGTCTTATGTCAGAAAGGATAACCTATCGAGAAATGGAACGATGAATCCCGGTGCCAGTTTGGGTGTATGATAGGCCATGGTTGGGCGTTTATTGCCGGATTATGAGCCTTCATACCTAAATCGAACCGCAAAAGGAAGAATGAGAAGTCCAATCGCAGACCGATACCGTAGGCAGCGGCTATCTGCTTATAAAATTCGTCGAACTTAAAGACTCCCCCCGGCTGCATCGGATAATCGCGGATGGTCCAGATGTTACCCGCGTCTATAAAGGCCGCCCCTTCGAGAACCCAGAAAAGATGGGCACGGTATTCGATGCTCGCTTCAAAACGGATGTCTCCGCACTGGTTGATGAAGTCCGTCACCGAATTGTTTGAGGGGAAGGAACCGGGCCCGAGAGTGCGCACCGCCCATCCTCTCACACCATTGGCTCCTCCGCCGTAAAAACGCTTCTCAAACGGCAGGATACTTGAATTACCGTATGGGACTCCGATACCGAAACCCACATGCCACGCCAATGAATGCCGCTGGTCGTAGCTGTGCACCATCGCGAAATCCGCCTCACCCTTTACATACTGCGAATAATGGATTCCAAAAACCTTGTAGGGGTGAGTGTGGAAGTTGGAGCGGTGATTAAATATCGATGAGAGGGCGAAAAGCACGTTGCCGGCAGTCTCTATATTGGCGCGCAGGGTATAGATATTCGACTGCACGGTACGCGACCACGGAGTCTGCTGCCGCTTGTTGGTGCGGTAGAAGGTATAACCCAACCGCATTATGAAGTGGTCTTCATAACTATAACGCAATAACGGGTTGTCGGGTGCTATCTGGTCAAGAAAATTATTGGTGCGCTCCGGCAGATATACATAATTTATATCTACAGGAGTAAGGATGTGACGGTCGCTGTTGGAGCGGTCCACCCACTTATAGCTCCACCCCGCACTCGATATTATTCGGGTGTATTCAGGGCGTTCCTGATAGTTGAGGGAGAGGTTGAACTCCGTCGAAGCCTTGATTTTACGTTTGAAACTCTCGCGCAGGAACGGAGCCTTGAATTTCGGGAAATTGAGTCCGGTCTCTACCGAGTATTCCATATAACGGTTATGGATAAAGCCGCTGAGGTTGCCGCTTATAGATTCGTAGGCACCTCTTATTTTTGCAGTCAAAGTCTCGGAACCTTTCCCTATGTTGCGGTGCGCATAGCTCAGACCGACAGCCACACCGAGATCGCCCGCCGAATTGGTACCCTCAAGTTCGACAGAAAAACTCTGACTCTTACCGGGAGTGAGAAGTATATAGGCATCAAGGATGCCCATATCATCATTTTCGCCGACCGGGAACATCCGGATATTGATGAATTTCAGTATGCTCAGACGGCTAAGTGCAGTATAAGTGTTATTTACCGCACGCATAGAGTAGGGGTGACCCTCGCGAATAAAACAGTTCTCATACAGCACCGAGGGTCTGAGATACTCCTTATCCCCGTAGAGGATAGTAATGTTCTTATATCTGACAGTATCGGCAGCCACGATTTTGCGAGGATCTGAAGTAAGGGCCGGATCATAATTGGTCACGAAATATACATTGCGGACCATAAACTCTTTATGCGATGCCGTGCTGCGTTGCCCCGATGGTGTGCGGGGAGGGAGTACCGTCATCGTCAGGTCGGTCAGCAACGAACCGGTTGTGGTATCGGCATTAAAAGTGATATATTCCTTGACAAAGGAATAATATCCCTTGTTACGAAGACGCGCGGTGATTATGTCGCGCTGATTCTCGAGAAGAGTGCGGTCGAGACGGTCGCCGGGTCGTACCGTAAAGAAAGCCGAATCCTCAAGTATCAGTCGGCGCATGTTGTCATCCGGAAATGAATAGTCGATAGTACGGATTATATGTGGCTCACCGGGATATAGTTCGTAATCGACTTTCATCTTACGTTTCTTGGCATTAGCCATTGTGTCTATCTCGACCCGTGCATCAAGGTAACCGGCGTTTACCATAGCCTTACGTAACTGGGCAGCATCGGATAGGGTAGCTTCCGAGCTGTATATTACCGGTGGTTCGCCTAATGACCGAAGCCATCGGTTCCACCGGCTCGTGGAGTCCTTTCCTGACAAGTTGTATATCCCCAAGCGGAACTTGGCACTCCATAACATTTTATGGTTCGGTCGCGTGCGGACATAGCTGAATAATTCTTCGGCATCGAGAGTCTTTGTCGAGTCGTGAAGCTGAATCCTCACATCATCGAGCAACAGCTTAGGCTTAGGGACATGACGGGTGCTGTTACATGCGCTGAGTAAACAGCATGTAACAATCATGGCATAAGCCGTCAGCCTCTTTATGTCAAATCTGTTTCTCAACTTGATTTTTCTTTTTGCCGAAGTTGGGATCTATCGAGATGAGTGTGCATGCAAGGAATGTCACCGAGCAGCATATCATCACGAAAGTAAAGAAATTGATATAGCCGTTGTGGGGAGAGTTGATCGTGAATATGCTCCACTGGTCAAGGGCATTGAAAATATCACCTGCAAACATACCCGGAATCATCATACCCAAAGCCATGAACGCTGTGCAGAATGCGTAATGCGACGTAGAGCAAGGTCCCTGACTGAAATAAATCAAGTATAGCATGAAGGCAGTAAATCCGTAGCCGTAACCGAATTGCTCGATACCTACGGCTGTAGAGATGAGTGCTAAATTATCAGGCTGAATATATGCCAAAACGCAATACAGGAAACAGGGGAGAGTCAGAGCCGCAGCCATCTGCCACAGACATTTCTTGAGACCCAGGCG
>CAZAWP010000054.1:0-3680 GCA_964488855.1 uncultured Sangeribacter sp. | reverse complement strand
AGGGGAGAGTCAGAGCCGCAGCCATCTGCCACAGACATTTCTTGAGACCCAGGCGCGAGATGGCGATACCACCTACGATACCGCCTGCCAAAAGCGCTATCACACCCACCGTGCCATTGACAAATCCGACCTCACTTGTGGTCAAACCCAATCCACCGACGGCTACGGGAGAGACTAAAAAGGGTTGCACCATCTTGATACAGAAGGCCTCGGGCAATCTGTAAAGAAGCATGAAGAGGATGGCGGTAAAAACATGAGGTTTCTGAAAGAATGTTACGAATGTGCGCCCGAAATCCTGTAGTATGGTTTTGGATGTAACACCGGCTACTGCATGATCTTTTGGACTTTTGGGCATGAGATACAAGTCACCGAGGGTAATAAGCAGGAAGATTACCGATAATGCAATAAACACCCATTGCCATGCGCCGGTGATGCCGATTCTCTTTTCAAGGTATCCCGCGAGCATAACCAGTCCCCCTTGTCCCAAAATCGAGGCAAGACGGTAGAAAGTGGAGCGAACACCTACAAATGCCGCCTGGTCATGGGGAGTAAGCGCCAACATATAGTATCCGTCAGCGGCTATGTCGTGGGTAGCCGATGCAAATGCCATGAGCCAGAAGACCGCTAAGGTAGCGCTGAAGAAGAAACTGCATGGTAAAAGGAATGCCACGGCAGCCATGGATATGCCGATAATTAACTGCATGAGAATCGTCCAACCACGTTTGGAACCGAGCAAGTCTATAAACGGACTCCAGAAGGGTTTAATGACCCATGGGAAATAGAGCCAGCCGGTAAAATATGTGATCTGCTCGATACTGACTTTCATGTTAAAATACATGAGGATAGTCAGAGTATTGACCGCAAAGTAGGGCAGGCCCTCGGCTATGTAGACAAGGGGTATCCATTGCCATGGTGATCGGCTCGTGTAATCGGTCGGTTTCATAATGCCGGGTTATGTTGTTTCAATAATGCGATGTAAAGCGTCTAATAATGGCAGGTATCAGTTACCGGCTAATCTTGCTTATTTTTGAACCGGGATAATAATAGTTGAGGATTTCCTCGGCAGTCGCTCCTTCGAGCGCCATACGGGCAGCTCCTATCTGACAAAGTCCCACGCCGTGCCCCCAGCCTCTGCCCTCGATTTCAAGATAGTCCTCGCGGTCGGTGATTTCGATCGCCGAACTTTTCAGATGGGTAGGTGAGAGGAGTCTGCGGATCATCAATTCTTTTCCCAAGATAAGGGAGCCGTCAGTACCGATGACCTGCAGCATGACGATTCTGCCTGATACACCGTATTCAAGTGGTGTGACACTGAGAACCTCACCAAGGTCTCTGCCGAAGCGTCTCCTTAGATTATCGGCAATATCAGCTTTGGAGATAGTGGTATGCCATCTGTAGAAATCGGCATCGTCGGTATCAAAACTGCGCATCGTGGTTTTCAGCAGCCGGTAGTGAAGTATCGGTTCCATATCCTCGGGATTGCAGTTATCGCATCTCACACCGGTAAGACCCGGTTTGATCACCGGTTCCCAGGCAATCCCGAAGCTCTCGGTGTGTCCTCCGCAACATTTGGAGTAACGGGTATCTATCAATTCTCCATTGCGGTCAGTAAGCACGAAGCCATCCGTTTCCTCAGCAGCAGTATATGTCGCGTCGTTAGCCACCCCGCAACCCTGATAACGCTGGCAGTGATCGTCATTACAAATCACGGAGCCGTCGGCATGTGGTGTGTCGCTTTCCCAGTCAATGATCATCGCAGGCGCATGGACTTTACCTTCATCACCATTTGCGTCGAGGCTTCTCATACGTCTTATAGCCCATGTGCGTGAAATTATGGCATGCGCTTTGAGTAGCTCGGCAGGTGAGTCTGCATTCATTTCACTGCCAATGACAGACGCTATATAGTCACGCATGGAGCACCTGTTATAAATGCTCTTTGTGCCGTCGGGATTCGTCTTTACGGTAACAACACCTTTAAACTCAAGGGAAAGAGGTTGCTCCCAATGAAATTCCTTACCGATGATGCAAGGACTCACACGGACGGCACTTCCCCCGGCAGGTGTATATACGATACCCTCCGGATCTGTGTCGTCAATATTACCGCCCGAAGTAAACTCTACAGAGGGATTGGCTGCGGTCAGTATCTTGACAGCGATGTATTCGTTTGAGTTCTCAGACATTGTCTTTTTGAATTTCAGCGTGTGAGAAAATTTCATCGGGAAGACGAGTATAAGCAGTCTCCGCATAAATCTGTTCGATTTCGGCATCGGAGAGGTTATGGAAATCCTCAGACCTCGGTGTAATCATTACGCCAGCCATGTCGATAGCACCCGGACTTACGACGATTGGATTCTTTTCGTCGAAGTACCTTGACGGACGATGAGCGCGACGCGGAATCACGATCATACGCATCAAGCCTGAGCTGGAATCGAGCCACGCGAAGGCATTCACCAATCCGGTGTCCGGTTTACCCGTCTCGGGATTCAGACCGCAAATTCGTGTCATGCGGTAAATATCATGCACTCCGCTCATGTCGGGAGTGATGACCGCCGAAACCCATTCAAATGGGAATTTCCCGCCAAACACGCCTGAGCGTTTGATTCCCCGTTCCGATGAGGGGTGCAGCTTCTCTGTTATTCGTAATAACGGAAGTTCGGAGGCAAGTACTCCCTGCAAATGAAGATGATCGGGAGCGGAGGCACCGGCAGAGGCTCCGTTATAGAATATCGCCATACCCGGCATCCTTTCCGCAATTTCTATTATATCAAAGGGTATCTGTCCCTGAGGCTGATGACCGGTATTGACAATGGTGAAATGCGTGGGGAAAATCGGAAAAGGATTAACCAGGAGATCCCACTCTTCGCCAAGGGAATAAACATGTTGCTCGGCTGGACGATTTGCGGCACAGAGGAAGCAAGGACGCTTTGCTATTGAAGCGGCATCGACCTTGGCACCGGTGCTGCGGATACGCGCCGGATTAAGCTGAAGAGCCATACGCATGTCTCCGAGTTGAACAATTCGTCTCTCCGTCTTGCCCAAGTCGTGGAAACGCTGCCGGGCATCCACCCATTCTCCCAATTGATTCTCTATTATTTCATTCATTATCTCGATCGGGAGAATACGAGGTAACTTCCGCTTTTCACTCATATTATTCTTCTATTATTCTTCCTCATCATCCCAGTCATCCCAATCGTCACCGAAGTTGAAATCATCCATATCCTCGTCAAAGATATTGTTAAATAAATTTTCGGGAGTCATGGGATTGAATGGATACCCCAGTTCGGCGTTATCCTGATTATTTCTTACACGCGCTATCAGTTCACCGGAGCGTATAAAGTCCTTATACTCATTGTTGGCGTTAGTCTTCTCGATCGAAAGGTCAGCATCGGAGTTCCCTTCCCAGCGACGGCACAGGTACAGTGAATCATAGATACGCCCTATCAGGTATTCACGCGAGATGCGTAGAGCCATAGCGTAATCTTCGCCGTAGCTGACATTGGGGAAAAGAATCTGGCGTGCGATAGGGGTAAAGAATGCGCGGGGAGCGCCGAAGCCATTTACGCGAAGGGCATTGTCGGCTCCATTCTCGTCTGTCCATTCCTTATGGTCTATCAGACCGGGAGGGAGTATATTGCCATCGAAATCAACTAACGTATAGCTGCCCACTACCATGGCGTAAC
>CAZAWP010000053.1:0-12638 GCA_964488855.1 uncultured Sangeribacter sp. | reverse complement strand
GAAGCAGCCAAACGGTCATGAATACGCGCATAAAGCACTGACGGTATCATCATTATCAATAATACCGTCAGTGCTTTAATATTCAGATAGTTCCCTGCCATTATTTAACTTTGGTAGAGAAGGAGTACGACAGTCCTACGCTCAGAATCTCCTTGATCATCCATTTGCCCCATTTGGGAGCCACCTTGGCATCTATTGACGAATCGTAACGGATGTTGGCATAAAGCTGGGTGGAGAAATACTTGTTGAACTGGAAATTTAAAGTATGTTCCCAATCCCCCTGGAAGTACGAGTAATCGCTAAATAAGAACAGTCGCGAGTTATAGGTGATATTGCTACCTATCTTGGCGGCAAGAGTCAGTTCAGCATTGCTACCGAACTCATTCGACACCTTGTGCCCCTCCTTGATATTGTATTGGGTTACATTGATCTTGGGGTCGATACAGCAACGCATATTATAAGACAGCGGAGCTATCGAAGCATTGAACACCACAGTCTTGTTTTTATTGGTCTTGGAGTAGGTCATACCGAGACCGATGTTAAGATCTGCCGGCGAGAGGAACGACGCGATGCGTGTCTCTGAGTTGGACGGATAATTATTGAGCAACTGCGTCTTGAACTGACCGGTAAATGAATAGTACCAGTTATGGGCAGCCTTGTAACCGAACTTGATGTTGTACTGGAAGAGATCCTGCGAGATCGAGTAGTTGTGATACGGATCATCACGCACCGAGTTTAGACCCAATTTGTAGCTGAGGGTACTCTGGAACATCAACCTGGGATGATAGACCTGGTTTAGCTGGACATCCCAAAGGAAATTAAAGAGGAGCGACAGGTAGTTGTTGCCACCCTGATACCAGTTCTTTGACAGGTATGCCTGCGAGAACTGCAATCCGGTGTTGAACACATGCAGCCAATGTCTTTTCTCTAAGTTTTCATCGACCTCAAGCTTCTCGGCAACTTCGACAGCGGGGAGTTGCATCTGGGCAAGATACTGGCGTAGGGAAAACTCCTCGTCGGGCATCGTCGGAGGTACCGGGAGATCCCAGTAAGCGTATTCGATGCTGCGGGGATTATTTATCATCGACCAATATTTGAGGTCTTCCTGCATACGGGCGATAGAGCGAGTCTGACGAAGCCATGACGGCTCGATGGCATCTGTCAGCGGATTGGTGAGAACGGGGAGCTGCGGTTCGTCACCGAGAGTAACCTCAGATAACTCCTCATCGTCTATGATCAGACCGTTAGAAGTTTTCTCCTCTATCTCGTGCGCCATCTCTTCATATAGTTCACGTCTGTGATGGTAATCCTCGCACTGCATCTCATAGATAGCCATTGCGGTAGATTGAGGAGTGATGACAGCCTCAAACGGCTGACGGAAAGCCTCGGGACGGGAGAGGTGACGGTAACCCATAAACACGCGGGGTGTCAGCGACATGTCGATTGAAGGGGAATAGCCTGTGTAGGGTGCAATGGTCTCCTCTATGCGTTTGACGGAGCGGACAAGCTCAAGAGAGTCGTCGACAGCCTTGACAGCACGGGCGGCAGCCGCCTCACGCAGGGGTTCTATATATGATTCCTCGGCACGGTCTGCCAATACCTGACCGGCGACGCGCTCGGGAGTGGTGACGACATGGCGGAATTTGGGAGTACTTTGGCTCATTGCCGGAATGTGGGAACCAGCCGCTATCCCCCCGATGACTGCACTCAGCAATAGGGTAGTATGAATATCGGTTAATTTCATGATTTCGGAGTAGTTATTAAGCTTCAGTTATTTAGTTTATTGGATTTCGATTGGTAGGGTATAAGCCTTTCACGGCTTATATCCTGTAGTGTTTATTCAGTTGAGGATCCATTGACTCTCCGGGAGCTTGATGGTCTCGTAAGCCTTCCGGAAAATGGGATCATACTGATTGTAAACCTTGAAATATGTGGAATTTTCGTAAATATCGCGACCGATAAGAGCCTTGATGATCATCTTGAAGAGATTGCGGCTCTGAGTTGCTTCCTCCTCATTAAACTCAACACCGTCGGCGGTAGCCATATCATAGAGAGACTGAAGCATCTCGTCAGTGACCTCAAAATGTTGGGTATAAGCCATATCGGTTTTATATTTCTTGAGGAGATCTTTACGGTTGGCATCGACGTAGGCTATGGCATAACGGTTTATGGCACCCTTTGCCATGACGTTGCGGTAATACTTGGTAAACTCAGTAGTGTCGAGGGGCACGAACACGTCGGGGGTAATACCGCCGCCACCGTAGATAGGACGATGCAGACGCAGGGTCTCCACACGCAGACTGTCCACTTTCTTGATTGAGTCTTCGTGCATCAGTTCACCGCTGTCAAGGCGGTCGAGAATATCGCGGGCATATTCCTTGCGGTCCTTGTTTGAGTACGGTTTCTGAATATCGCGACCGGTCGGAGTATAATAATGAGCGATGGTAAGACGAATCATGGAGCCGTCGGGGAAAGGCATGGGACGCTGTACGAGACCCTTGCCGAACGAACGGCGACCTACGATCACACCGCGGTCCCAGTCCTGTATCGCACCCGCTGTAATCTCGGAAGCGGAGGCTGAATACTGGTTGGTCATCAGAACGAGACGCCCATCCTCAAAGAGAGGCTGCTTGCCCGACGGACGGGCAAAGTTGTCATACCGCGACGAAGCGCGACCCTCGGTGTATACGGTCAGGGCACCGGGATGCAGGAACTCTCCCAAAAGATCCACAGCAGCGTTGAGATAACCGCCGCCGTTGTCGGTGAGGTCAAGGATGAGATCCTTCATCCCCTTTTTCTTCAGATCCTTGAGAGCCTGCTGTACCTCATGCGCAGTCTCGGCGGCAAAGCGGCTGATGCGGATGTAGCCGGTGGTTGGGTCTACCATATAGGCAGCATCAACGCTGTAGATAGGTATATCGGCACGCGTGATGCGGAAGTCGATTGTATCAGCAGCTGCACCATTCTTGCGTAACACTGTGACATCTACGTTGGTGCCCTTGGGGCCGCGCAGACGCTTCATTATGTCGGTATTCTTCATCTTGACACCGGCGATGATGGTATCGTTCACGCGGATTATGCGGTCACCGGCAAGGATGCCGACACGCTCCGACGGACCGCCGCCTACGGTCTGGATTACATAGAGGGTATCATTGTTCATATTGAATGTTATGCCGACACCCGAGAAATTTCCTTCGAGAGGTTCGTTTAGTTCCTTGGTTTCCTCGGGAGTGGAGTAGGCAGAGTGAGGATCGAGTTCCTCAAGCATACTCTTGATAGCGGTCTCGACGAGATGAGTCTCATTGACCGTATCTACATAAAACTGGGCAATGGCAGCCTCCGCCATGCGCAGTTTATGACCTCCGTTGAACTGTGCCTTAGAAACGGCACCGCAGATTACGGCGAGTGTAACCAATATGATAGGAAGTAATTTTTTCATATATCGTCTAATTTAGTAAGTAACTATTGAGAATAAATAGGTATTATCGCCAATTAATTTCAACAGTTACTTCGTTACTTAAGATTTGGATGCGACCCAGCGGGAGGCATCGTAACCGTTATGCTCTAATTCGCGTATCATGGAGCTTGAAATAGCCCCCAATCCGGGACGCGTTAGAAGGAACACCGTCTCGACCCCTGCAATCATGTTATTGATGTCGGCGAGGCCTTTCTCATACTCGAAGTCGGTGATACCGCGCAACCCGCGGATGATGACACGTATATCGAGTTCCTTCATGAGATTGACTGTCAGTCCCGTGTACGCCGTGACACCAAAACGGCTGTCACCCTCAAATACGTCGCTTATATCCTTTACTCGCGACTCGATGTCACCCTCGGCTGCCTTGCTCTCGTTATAACCCACGGCAATGAGCACGGAGCCGAACATCTCGGCGGCACGCTCGGCGATGTCCTTGTGTCCGATGGTAAAGGGATTGAAGCTGCCGGGGAAGATACATCCGTAATGCCCGGGAATCATCTTATCGTCGCGATTGCTACCGCTTTTGCTGCCGTTATCAGGTGTGGTGTTATTATCAGATTTCGGAGTCATCTTCGATTACAAGATTATTGATGATGAAGTTCTGGCGTTCCATGGTGTTCTTACCCATGTAAAACTCCAACAGTTTCTCCACGCTGTCCTCGCGTTTGAGTTTGACGGGGTCGAGACGCATCTCGGGACCGATGAACTCTGCGAACTCTTCGTCGTTGATCTCACCGAGACCTTTGAATCGCGTTATCTCTGCATTGGCACCGAATTTGGCGATGGCTGCCTCGCGCTCCTCGTCGGTGTAGCAATAATATGTGTCGCGCTCACCGTCTGTCTTTTTCTTCTTGCCCTTGTTACGACGCACGGCATTCTTGTCCCGAACGCGGAAGAGTGGTGTCTGCAGGATGTAGACATGGCCTTTCTTGACGAGGTCGGGGAAGAACATGAGGAAGAAGGTTATGATGAGCAGACGTATGTGCATACCGTCGACATCGGCATCCGTGGCGATGATAACCTTATTGTAACGTAAACCCTCGATACCCTCCTCGATATTTAGGGCTGCCTGGAGGAGGTTGAACTCATCATTCTTATATACCACCTCCTGGGTCATGCCGAAAGAGTTGAGCGGTTTACCACGGAGTGAGAACACCGCCTGATTCTCGGCATTACGTACCTTGGTGATGGTTCCCGAAGCCGAGTCACCCTCGGTGATGAAGATGGCGGACTCATCGCGACGATCCTCCTTGGCGTTGGCCTTAAGGGTATCGTTGTAATGGATGCGGCAATCACGGAGCTTGCGGTTGTGGAGACTGACCTTCTTCGCCTTCTCGCGCGCCAACTTGGCGACACCCGCCATAGCCTTGCGCTCCTTTTCGCTCGAAGCCACTTTCTTGAGCAGTTCGTCGGCGATGTCGGTGTGCTTGTGCAGATAATCGTCAAGTTCCTTCTTGATGAAATCCCCGACAAACTTGTTTACCGTCAGGGTCGAATCGGGAGCCACTTCCTTAGAACCCAATTTGGTCTTGGTCTGGCTCTCGAAGACGGGTTCCTGGATACGTACCGACACCGCCGCTATCATACCGTTGCGGATGTCGGAGAACTCGTATCCCTTTCCCGAAAATTCCTTGATGGTGCGGCTGACATGCTCGCGGAATGCCGACAGATGCGTACCACCCTGAGTGGTATGCTGACCATTGACGAACGAGTAATATTCCTCACCATATTGGTCGGCATGGGTGATCACCACCTCGATATCCTCGCCCTTGAGATGAATGATGGGGTAGAGGGGTTCGGCGGTCATGTTCTCCTTAAGCAGGTCGAGCAGACCGTGACGCGACAGATACTTCTTGCCGTTGAAATATATCTGTAATCCTACATTAAGGTACGTGTAGTTATTGATCATGGTCGTTACAAACTCCGGATTGAAGCGGTAGTTTGTAAACAGACTCGGATCGGGCTTGAAGGTGATGCCGGTGCCGTTGGGTTCGTCGGTCGGGGTAGGGGGTGTCTGCGAGACGAGGTTACCTTTCTCGAAATACACCTCGACCTTCATCCCGTCGCGCACGGAGGTTACCCGGCAGTAAGTAGAGAGAGCGTTTACCGCTTTGAGACCCACACCGTTCAGGCCCACGGACTTCTTGAAGTTCTTATCATCGAACTTACCGCCGGTATTGATTTCGGAAGCCACTTCCTTGACCTTACCCAAAGGTATGCCTCGACCGTAGTCGCGTACTGACACTTCACCCTCCTCGGTGAGGGTGATGTCGATACGGGTACCGGCACCCATGTTAAACTCGTCGATAGAGTTGTCGACGACCTCCTTGATGAGGACGTAGATACCGTCCTCGGCATGAGTACCGTCGCCCAACTTACCGATATACATACCGGGACGCCGGCGGATATGTTCGTTCCACGTAAGCGTCTGTATGGCATCATCGTTATAGTCGGTTTCAATCTTTTCGGGGGTGACGATTTCGACATCCTCTTCGGCGACAGTCTCGACGGGAACACCGGGAGTCTCTTGTGCCGAATTATCGGTAAACTCAAAAAGGTCTTGGCTCATTACGGTATAAGTTCTGTATATTAATAGGTAACCATTGAGAATTAATTAAAAGCTGCTTAAACTAATTAATTGTCAATCGTTATTTAACTGCAATTTAAGATTTTGTGACGGCGGAGAGAACTCTGCCGACAAGTTGGCGTTCGCCGGACTCGAAACGTACTCGATAACTTCCGGAGGCGGCATCGTGGCTGACGATAGTGCCTATACCAAACACCTTGTGCTGCACCTCCTGACCGGGATGGAAGCCATTGTCGGTATCCTCGCCCAACTCGTTAGCCAACAGTTTGACGAGTGTGCGTGTACCCTCGAAGAGAGCGGGATCCGGATTACCCTCTACACGAAGCAACCCCTCCGGTATTTCCGACAGGAAGCGCGAAGGATACTTAAGGGCACCGCTGTCGGAGGCATAACCTTCGGATTCGGTGAGATACAGACGCGACTCGGCGCGGGTGACGGCGACATACATCAACCGTCGTTCCTCCTCCTCGCCATCCTTACGCCGTTCGCGGATGGAACGGTGCGAAGGGAATACCCCCTCGGTCAGGCCTATTACGAAGACGGTCGGAAACTCAAGACCCTTAGACTGATGTATGGTCATCAGCTTTAGTTTGTCGCTATGCACAGTCTGGTCCACATTGGTGTAAAGGCTGATTTCCTGAAGGTAGTTGTCAAGCCGGGCATCGTCGATGTCAATGCGTGATTGCTCGAATTCCTTCATCGACGCTATCAGTTCGGTGATGTTTTCCAACCTTTCCTCCTCCTCATCGAGGCGATACATGTCGGCTAAGCCGGAGCGCGTCATCAGTTGGTCGGTGAGTTCGCTGATGGGCAGTGTAAGTGCCATACGGCGCATGTCCTCTATTAAATCAATAAACGCATGGTAAGCGCTTTTATTGAAACGGGGAGTGCCCACTTCGGCGCGGAGGGTATCGAACAGGCTCGTGCCTCGTGCCTCGGCTATCTCGCGCAACTGTTTGAGGGAGGCGGCGCCAAACTTACGCGACGGCACATTGACGATGCGCTCGAAGGCGAGATCATCATTGCCGGAAGCAATCAGACGAAGGTAGCTGACCACATCCTTTATCTCCTTGCGGTCGAAGAACCGTACCCCGCCCCAGACGGTATAGGGAATCTGGCGTCTCAGCAGTTCCTGCTCCACGCGACGTGACAGGTGCGAAGCGCGGTAAAGCACTGCAAACTCCGACGGCTTCATCCCATTTTTTATACCTTTCTCAATAATGTCTCCGATACCTTTCGCCTCGTCCGCCTCACTCTTGGAGTGCAGATGAGTTACGGGTTCTTCGTTGAGGCGAAGTGTATAGAGGTCCTTGGGAACGCGCTTGTGGTTAAACGCGATTATATGGTTGGCGACCTCAAGGATGTCGGGTGTCGAACGGTAGTTGCGGTTGAGGATGATATCGCGGTCGGCGTGCCAGTCCACAAATATCCCGGGATTTGCACCGCGCCATTCGTAGATAGCCTGATCAGGGTCACCGACGACAAAGAGGTTCTTGTGTCGTTTGGCAAGGCGCGTCAGAAGTTTCCAGTCATCACCCGAGCAGTCCTGCACCTCATCGACCATGATATAATTGAGACGGTCGGTCCAATACTCCTCTGCATCCTTGAAATGCTCCAGAATATAGAGAGTGAAATATATCAGATCGTCGTAGTCGAGGGCATAATGCTTGAGCTGAAGACGGATGTATCGAGTAAGGGCGTCGGGGGTATGAGGATCCGCCTTGGGGAGGAGGTAGTTCTGTATATAGGCGTTGATGTCGTATCCCTTGAGTGCCGCGACCTGTTTGAGAAAACGCTCGGCGGTGGTCTTCTTGCGGTCAATGCCAAACTCCTGCATGGACTGCTTGGCGAGGGTTCGGGCATCCTCCTCATCGATGACGATAAAGTTCTTGGGATACCCTATGCGGTAAATCTCTCGGCGCAGGAATTTGACGCAGAAACTATGGATGGTGCATACAAAGTCATTGACGCTGCCGCCGTCGACCATGCGCGCTATGCGGTGCTTCATCTCCTGGGCAGCCTTGTTGGTAAAGGTGAGGCAGAGGATATTGCCCGGTGCCACACCGATGTCATTGACTAGATAGGCATAACGATGAGCGAGCACGCGTGTCTTGCCGGAGCCTGCACCGGCGATTACGCGTACTCTCCCCTCGGTCGCTTCGACCGCTTCAAGTTGCTGTTTATTTAAGGATTGCAGCACCTGCTTATTCCTGATTAATAGGAGTGAGACTTATAACAGATTGATAGGAGTGATAAATGAAACTTTACGACCCTCGGGAGTGCTTCGCATACGAACCTCGCTATGGAGCAGGAGTGTCATCAGGCGACCGATGAGGAGACCCGGGCGGTCATGCTCGGCGAGCTGCTCGACGCTGAGGAATTTATCGAAGAATTTCAACTCACCTTCATTGTCGTTGATTTCCCTGCCATCGACATGAAATGCAAACTTGACATTAACATTGTCGGGAAGTACCGTGCACGTAAGTTTGATTCGGCAATTGCGCGAATGTTTCACGATCATGCGCAGCAGCTGCACGAGGACACTCTCTACACGCGATACATCGGTGTGCATCGTGATGTCGGGCATATCCTCCTCGATGATAAATTTTATATCAGAGGGTATATGGCCCTTGGCGGCTGCCTCAACCTTGTAGGCGAGTTCGGCGGGAGTGGTATCCTTGATATAGGAATTGCGCTGTTTCTTCGAAATCGAGGCGACGCACAGCGAGTCGTTGATGAGATACTCAGCCATCGACTTCATATCGGACGCCTTCTTGAGGGAATGGTTAGATTCCTTTTTCTTTTTGCTCTTGGTCAGACCGGCAAACTCGAGATGACGGTCGTAGTCCTTAAACTCGGCATCCATAATCGCCATGCGCTCCTTGTTGAGGTTATGGAGGAGGTTTGCCTGCGTCGAGGATAGCCGACGATAACGGGTGTAATATATGAGCAACCCGATCATCAGCACTACAATCAGAATCCAGCCGACTATGATGTAATTGAGCAGACGGCGCTGCGAGAAGAGTACGTTGTTGCGGTTCTCAAGCTCAAGGGCATTGTTTTCGTTCTGCAGTTCGCTTACCTCATATCGTATGCGGAGCTCGTTAAATTTCTCGGTGCTGTTGATAGAATCCAGATACACGAGAAAGTCATTGTACTGGTCGAGGGCACGGAGCACCACAGCCTGGTTATTTGTCTTCTTGCCGGCATCTTCGAGGAGTTCGAGGAGGAGACGTTTGTGGATGAGTGATTGCTCCTTGGCGATAGCCTTTTCGAGCAGGGGGATAGCCTCGGCATAGCGGTTGTGGGCAATCAGATAGAAAGCCGCCAGTCGGGGACTGTTGTTAGCCTCATTGTAAACATCTTCGTTGTAATTGGCGATTTCGATAATATCATCATAGATCTTCTCAACCTCACCTACTGAGAGAGCCTCGTAGTTCACGAGCATGCGGCGGTAAGCCTTGAATCGTTCTTCGCAATAGTGATGATGATTTCTGCCGCGGGCTTTATAGGCCTGCTCCAGACGATCAAGAATTGTCAGGAGCTGACGGTCATACTCTACAGCCTTTTTAGACTCGCCGGCACCGGTGTAAAGGTTGGCGGAGGTGCGGAGGAATATCTTCTGAAGGGCGTACAGCTTGAAGTTGGCATCCTTCATCGCCTGCTCCAACTTCTGGAGATACTCAGTCATAAGATCACCCTTGGCAACGGTACGGAGCACCTGACAGATGGTATAGAGACGCAGCACGTTCTGATACTTGTCCGGATCCTTGTCGGACTGGTCCTCGGCGATGAGCTCGACGAGGCGGGCGCGGTTCTGCTCCTTGGTGTATTTGGACGAACGGAACGCCTCGCGTTTGAGGAGGATATAAAGTTCGGTCTCCTTGCGTTCCTGTTCGCTTGCCGGAATTTTGTTTACCTCCTTAAGGAGTTTGGAGTATGAGCTGTCTGCCTTGACTTGCTGCGCCAATTGTCTCAGCACGTCAAGCTGTGTGGTATAGTCGTGGGCATTTTTCGCCACGCGGTACAAATGAAGGGCGACATCAAGTTTCTCTGACTTTCTCGAAAGGTCGTAGATGTCGTAGAGCGCCCGGATGGAATCATTTGTATTCTTGAGCGTTGGGAGCTGCGCTTTGAGTTCACGGCACCGTTTTGCATTATTTGCCGACGCGTTAGCCGCTCCGGTAGGCCATTTCAAGTCGGAGGGAATATCAAAATTTCTCGAAGCGGCCGGTTTGGGTGCCTCGGAGGCGGGTGCTGTCTGACAAAAGCCGTTCAGTATGACTGTTAGAATGAAAGCCGAAGTGATCAGAAATCGCGTCATCATGATTAATGCATATAGGTGAAGTGGCTCCGTTTTGCAGACGGAGCCTTTTGTAACTTACAAATATACAAATTTTTTGTTATCGGCGTAGCGTTGAAGCCGATATTTTATGGTATGATCACCTTTTGCGACACCTCACCGGCGCGGATGATATACATTCCTGCACCAAGATTTATGCTCAGAGAGGAGCCTGCGGCTGCTGCGATCTTCTGACCTGTCAGATCATAAACCGTCACCGGACCCATCGGGGCATTCACCGAAAGCGCCCCACGGCTTATCTCCACGCAAAGAGCATCCTCTCCGGTGCTGTCAATACCTGTGTTTACAGGTACGCCGGCGAGTACCTTGATGTTGTCGACGGTTATGGCACCGCTCCACGGTTTGGAGAGGGCATGAAGGGCTATGAAGTACACTCCCGAGGTAGCCGGTTCGAAATCGCATGTCATCGTTCGGTACTCGGTACCGGAGAAATCGGTGGGTTCCATAACAGTGGCGGTCAAACGGTCGATAGCAGGCGCGTCACCGGCGAGAACCTCTATGGTCTCTGTGTCGGAGGCGTATTTACCCTTAACATCAAAAGCGATACCGTATTTCATGCCGTATTCCAGTTCAAGAGGGGGCAGCAGCAGATAATCGTCACCGCCGGTCTTGGTGTTGGTGGTGATGGTCACTGCATTAGAGTCGTAACTCCAGCGTTCGTTGTCCTCGTTTTCGCCCTGGAAGATGGTGAACTTACCTAACGCCCAGCGGTTGGGGAAGTTTTCGGCGAAGGGAGGCGTCGAACTGCCGATAGTGTAATATTCCGACGATGTCGACGAACCGGCGACTGTGCCGAAGAGAGCCTTGACCGAGTAATGATATGTGGCGTATTCGTCCTCGTATGGCAAGGTGACGGTGTCGCTAAACGATGTACTCGTTAGCCCGCTGAAAACCTTCTCCGTGTCACCGTAACGGGTTACGGTATAGGTGAGTGTCGCGGGGTCGAACCAACCGCCGTGAAGAGCGCCGACCTCGTCCCATTCGAGAGTGAAGGTACCGTTGTTGTCGTAGCTCAGGTTTACGTATGAGGGAGCGGCAGGGATATCGGCACCGACCCATTTGGTCACCGATGCCGTCGGTGCGGCTCCGGCAGTATTAGAGGCAATCAGTGTTGCCTTATACTCACCGGCTTTTGTCACAGAGACGGGGAATGTAAGCGCTTCGCCGGGAGTGGCGGTGCCGCTGCCGAGCTCTTCGCCATCGAAATATGCCCTATAAGAGATAGAACCGGAGAGTGTTGCGCCTCCAAAAGTCGTGTTTGGCATCGTGAACTTAATTTCACCGCTGAGGCTGTCTTCGTTAAACAGGAAGTCAATCGCTGCGGCTGCCGGTGCGTCCGGTTTGGCAGTGGATTCCTTAAAGAAAAGTCCCGCGATCTCCATGTCGTCATAAACCTTAAAGAGACGAGTTGCCTGAGCTGTGGCGAGGTCTATCGAATAAGCCGCCGACTCACTGTCGTTGCAGGCTACGAAATAGAAAGTGTCAGTACCGTTGTCGATGGCGCCCGAAGTGGTCCACTTGCTCGCGCAACCGGTCTCGCCGATTACCGTCGTCTGTCCGTCGGCTATGTCGATGGTAAAGAGCTTTCCGGTGTCTGAAATAGCGTAGAGGGTATTGGAGTTATCGAAGCTCAGGGCGCGAACCGTGTAGGGGAGAGTGCTTATGACAGCGGTCTTGCCGGTATCTATATTGATGGTGCCGAAGAACTCCGCGCCGGTGTCGAAGTTGTGGAAATAGCCGTATACGATGTCGGTACGTTCATCCCATGCCATGTCGAATGCCGTTACATTCTCCCCGCGGAAGTCCGTGATTTTGGCCCACGTATTGATGTCGTAGAGGTAGTTGGTGATAAAGGATGACTGCGTAGTGGCGATTCCTTCGATGACGAAGAAGCGGTCACCCACGCGTACAGCGCCGAAATTGGCGGGGACGACCGCCGGACCAATAAGTTCCGGGGTGCTACCCGCCTCGAAGGGGAAGGTATATACACCGTAAGGGGGATTCTGCATCGTTTCCCACGATGTCGCCCCGAAGACGTTGGCGATTCCGGTCGGTGCCGCAGCGGTCGCAGGTAAGACTGCAGTGACAGCCGCTGCTGTAATTATATTTCTGATATATCGGTAGTTAAACATAATCATCTGAAAATATTGATTTATTATAAATCTTATAAATCTTATAAATCTTATAAATCTTTTAAGTCATATAAACTT
>CAZAWP010000052.1:2217-12660 GCA_964488855.1 uncultured Sangeribacter sp. | reverse complement strand
CCTCACGGACTGCTACGGGCACATCCGAGCGGACCGGGTCGGAGATTGCCACGATACCGAGGAAGGTCAGGTTGTCAGCGACAACGCGGTGATCCTCGATGGTGCGGTCACCATCCTTGAGCACCTGGTAGGCGAAACCTAACGTACGCATCGCCTGGTTCTGGTAACCGAGGAGCTGAGCGTCAATCTCCTCCTTGGTTACCCCTGCAGTATCCTTACACATGCCGAAGATTATCTCCGGGGCTCCCTTGACGTAGAGTATTCTCTCGCCGGATGCTGACTTAACCACGGTCGCCATATACTTGCGTTCGGTCGAGAAAGGAAGTTCCTCGAGGCGCTGAGCCTTATCCTTGACGTCAAGATAATTCACGCCGCGTTTGTGGAGCCAAAGCAGTAGCGCTCCCTCGGTCGGGTTACCGAGTACTGAGGGTTTGTCGCCCGAGAGGTCGAGCTGAGCGGTTGAATTGACGGCAATACCCTCGATGAGCACTTCGTCGGACGGGTTACCGTAGAACTTCTCCTCGGCAACCTGCATCTGGTTCTGCGTCAGCGTACCGGTCTTGTCGGTACAGATGACGGTAGTGGCGCCCATCGTCTCGCAGGCGTGCATCTTGCGCACGAGGTTGTTGGTCTTGAGCATACGGCGCATGGAGTATGCCAAGGCGAGTGTCACTGCCATCGGAAGTCCCTCAGGTACAGCCACCACCACGAGGGTTACGGCAACCATCAGGGTCTGGAGAAGGTAGGCGATGAACGATACCCATTCGAAGCCCGTAGTATTGACAAAATACATTATGATGCGACCGATAACGATGGCGGCGGCGAAGCCATACGAGATCTTGGTGATGAGGTCACCGAGGCCGTCGAGCTGTTCGTTGAGCGGTGTCTTGACGCTGTCGTCGATCTGAGCTGCCTCGAAGACCTTACCGTTCTCGGTCTGGTCGCCGACGGCAAAGACGCGCATCACACCGTGACCCTCCATGATCTTGGTGCCGCGCATGGCGTGGTTACCGGGGAAGGTAGCCTCGGGGTCGAACTGCGCCGGATCTGTCGTCTTGTGGCAGATCGGTTCACCGGTGAGTGTAGACTCGTCGATGTTGAGCATGACGGCTTCCAACAGTTCACCGTCCGCAGGCACTTCCTCACCGGTATTTAGGATGACTATGTCGCCTACTACCACGTCCTTGCGAGGTACCTGTATGGCGTTGCCGTTACGGATGACCTGTACCGGCTCGTCGTCATTGACCTGATTGAGGAGGGCAAATTCCTTGTCGGCTTTCAACTCGAAGATGAACGCCAGTCCCGTGGCAAGTAGGATGGCGATGAAGATACCGATCGGCTCAAAGAACACTCCCGCGCCTTCGTTGAGACCCCAGTACTCATAGCAAGAGATGCCGATTGATAGCACACCGGCTATGAGAAGGATGATGATAAGCGGGTCGCTGAATTTCTCTAAGAATCGTTTCCAGAGCGGTTCCTTGGCAGGAGGTGTCAGTATATTGACTCCGTGCTTGGAGCGGCTCTCCGACACCTCCGCGTCGGTCAGACCTGTGTAATGATGTTGTTGTGACATATTCTTTGATAATATTTATTTTATATTGCAAAGATAAGTAACTATTGAGAATTAATGAATAGATAAAACTTAGTTATTTTTGGGATAATTTCCGTGCAGACCGAAGGAGCATAGCGGGCTATGTGACTGAGGGATAAGCGGAAAGTAACCAAAAAGAACAAGTTTTAGCATTCATGAGTATCCCTTGTTTAGTATTAATTAATTTTCAATAGTTACTTAATACATATCAATCCATAATCAGAATTTACATAATGTTTCAGGTGTGTATTGCCGAAACTGTAATCTTCGCCCTGCAATGTTGCAGGTCAAGCGTCCTTATAGCGTTGATACAGGCGCGAGGATTTCAGCGGCACGGGATCGTCGGCATCTAACTCCTTGACATATATTAGATTCGGATCAACATGAACTGAGAATACTCCGTCGCGGTTTTTCGACACGTTATAGTCTTCGGGGTTATATAGACCGGGTAGATTCTTTAACGAACGCTTGAGACACGCGAATATGGGGCGCCGGATAGTGGGTTCTCCCAAATCCGGAGCGGTGTCACCCTCTCCGCCAAACATCGAATATATCGCTCTGTACCTGTCCTGTATCTTCGCCAGGCGTTTATTATATTTAGTCAAAGCCTCATTGGACTTGGGCAGATTGAAATTCAACCCATCTGTTCCGGCGCATAGCAATAAGGCATATAAAGCGCGCTCACGGCGATGAAGTCCCGAGGCTTTAGTATCTATCTCAGGAAATAGAATCTCCTCCTTATAAGGGTCAATCACGATGCGGCTGCGGATATTCTTGCGGATAAGGAAGATGTCGAGCAACTGCTTGTAAAATCCGTGGAAATGGAACTGACTGTCCCTCTCTTCTGAAGTATTCACCACATATACATCGCTGCTGAGCATATCGCAGAAGCCATCGACAAACGTTTGGACAGTTTCCAAAATATCCTCATCAACTTCTATTTTAAGATAGTTGGCGTATGCATCCTCGCCGACAAAACTGTTGCCGATCTTAATAAAGAGTGAGGGGTAGGTATTGCGCAAATCGGTGATGCCGCATTTATTACACAGCAAATCCTTGCAGAATACCCCGGTGGTCATATCCATCAGGGACTTATACGCATGATCTATGCCCGCCTCACTCATCGAGGGGGCAAGAAACGACAGTATCTGACGGAATAATTGATGATCGGTCTCACGATAGTGCTCTATGATCTTGGGCGGATAGACGAAATGGAATCCGGCAAGCTGAAACTCCTTGAACAGGGAACGGTAATTATCTATTATCGCGGTATTGGTTGCCTCGTCATAGTCGCTCTCAATATACAGCGCCGTGGCAATATCAATGTTGAAATTAGCCTTGGGGATAGAGTAAGTCTCTACGCGGAAAGGTTGCTCCGAATCAAGCATCAGTATCAAGGCGATCATGATAAGGGCCTCCGAATGGGCACAGAAACCGTCGCTGACCGTCATCGACCGGCAATCGCCCAATAAATCCTCCTTGAGACCCTGCACACCCGAGTTGCATATAGCCTCAAGAGCATCGGAAAAGGAGATATACTGTGCCTCGGTTTCGATCTCTTTGTCGATGGCATATTTGACACATATACGGTGCCAGCACTCCATCTCTCCGACATCAATGATGCGGTCAGCCTTAATCAGATCGGCAAAAATACGGGCAATGGCAATTTTATGGATTCGTAGCATAACAAGTCATTAATCAGTTAGATACAAGCTCTTAGTAGTTAGACACGGCTCTTATCAGTTAGACACAAGCTGGACAACGATCAGTCGCCCTCCGTCGGCACCTGAGAGCAATATTTTACGACCCTCGGTGAGTTCGACAAACTCCCCTACCTTTATCTGCCGTTTCGGCTGCTCGGTGACATCCCACATATCGGGTAGTTTACGGTTGATAAGTATCCAGTTGCCGTTATGGAAATGGAAATCTCCGACCGGCTTCTTATCTTCGGGCTTGGTCCGTTCGTTTGGGGTAACAAAACGATTTACGTGCCACATATACAACGACTGCTTATCATAAACCATCAGTCGATGTTTCTCCGGCAGGAACCTCCCGTGCGAGGGTGAATAATAGAGGTTGAGGACGGGCAGTTTCCCGTGATATTCTGTTCCGCAGAACGGACATTTCGGTTTGGTGGAATTGTCAAACACAAACCAGTGCGCCTCACAATCGGGGTTCTGGCAGGGCTGGATCAGGTCGGTTGTCTTGACCAAAGCATTCTCCCATTCGTCAGCCGTCGGTCGTTTGGAGGGGTCATGCAGTCCGTCGATAAATGCGCGGTTGAACAACTCCGTCAGATAAGGCCCGCAGATAGTATAGGGCCGCTTGGTCACGTCTCCTTGCGGGAGTTCGGAGGGCGCCATATTCTTTATCTTGGGACGGTTGCTTTTATCGGTAGGATGCTCGATAAACAGTGCCTTCTCTCCCATCGACAACTCCTCATCTTTTGCAGCATCGAGGTCATTTACCTTACCTCCACGGAGGGGGTGACGGTACAGCAGATACATGTAGATGAGCACTGCCAACGCATGCCGGTCCGTCTGTATGCTCGGCAACTTCTTGTTTGGGTCACCTAACTTTAACGCGCGTGTCTGCAACACCTCGGGAGCGATAAAATCAGGTGTACCGACCACGTCGGGGGGATACTTTCCCGGCACGACAAGACCGTCGCAGTCTATCACAGCCGCCCGACCGCTCTCGGGATCCACCAAGACGTTTTTATATGACAGGTCCGAATGCGCCAATCCTGCTGCATGAAGTCGTCTAACGGCACGCGCTATCTGCAGACACAGATGATAATGGGTCAGCCAAGTGCCTTTTTCGGCAGGCGATAAAAACTTATTTCGCAGTTTTGCCGAGGCAAACCATTTACCCTCCTTTTCCTTCCCTTTGAACATGCCGTCCTTAAAGAAGAAATGTTTCTGATATGCGGGACACACGATACCGAGCTTGCCGTTCCATTCCACCAGTTTGGTGGGCCAGCAGAACAGGTTCTCCCAATAATCTCCACCTATCTGACCGAAAATCTTCTCTCTATATCTTCCCACGATATTTTGCAGACGGTCTTTGGCATTGGCATCCTGCGGCTGACGAAAGAACCCGACCACATAACTTTTATCGGGACTGAAATAGACATCCTTCATCGCACCGCTGCCGATCACCTCGTCGATAAATTCGACCGGCGTACCATCAGTAGCTGTTAATTTAATGGTTTTTGCCATAATCAATCGAGATTAATGGGGGTTAATATAATATTGCGATTGTACGGTCATCATGGTTTCCGGCGCTCCAGAAATCAAGCCACCGGAGCAGCTGATCCTGCGCCGCCTCGTTATCGTCCGAAAGGTCCACACCTCCTATTTCATCCTCGGGGAAACCGTTCTTCAGGTTGTCCCAGAACTCTTCCCATTTGGTGTAGTCGTTGAGATTGTTGTCGGTCTCAAACATCGGATCTGAAACACCGTCGGTCATCAGGAAAAGAGCCGTAAAATCGGGGACGATCGACATCCTCAGGCGCTTGGATACGGCATCAGGATCGCGGAAAATACTCGGCATTGTCAGGAAACGGGTCTGACCCGAAAATTGTCCTTCGTCAGGGACGCCGAGCATCTTTGCCGTTTTGGTTTTTTCGTCAAAGAGACACATCGCGCCGTCGCCCACCCAGAATGATGCGATAAACCATCCGAAATCGTATTTCTTGCAGATGGCAAACATCAGCGTGGTGTTGAAGTCCTTCACTTGATCGCCATCATCGAGTCTTGCCAACCAGTTTAGCGCTTCATGAGCCTTGACCGCTCCTTTGAATACTATATCGTATACATATTTAGTAACGGTGCTTCGGGTCTCTATATTACTTGTATCCGCCCCGTATGCACGGATTGATGCCTCAAATGCGCCGTTGTCGGCAAGCAGGCTCCGGCAATGGTCTATAACTGTCTGACAGGCGACCTCCGAACCCTTGCGCGAGTACTTCGCAGAACCTGCGCCATCAGCCACGGCGATGATATACCAGTCCGATTCTTTACAGTGAAACAATTGAAAATGATCGTCGCGGGGATTGCCCTCTTGGGCATGACTGCGCCCGCGCTGGCTGGCGGCGACAATGTCTTTGCGCGGTTGCCCGTCTTCACCCGCCTCCACTTTTACATACTCTTTAGCGCAGTCTTCCTTATAATATTTAATGTTTTTATCAGTGGGGAGGTTGCGCCATAAATCCCGGGGATTCGGATTGAAGGCGACAGGTATCTTCAGTTCCGACCGCTCCTCTCCCCTCACGGTATTGTAACGCAGCGTAAGAGTGAAATCTCCGGCTTTAAGAGGTCTGCCGCTCAACGAACACTCACCACTCTCGCTGACGGCGAGGAGGAGACCAAGTTCATTGGCTCCCTCCAATTCGATGTCGGAAATCTTATCCACCGGGAGGCTGAAACAGGTAGAATAATCCTTCTTTACTGTACCGTTAGGGAATCTGAGACCGAGTCCCTTTATTTCGTTTTCGATAATCAATCTTTGATTCATACGTTCTTCTTTGAATATTTGCCATAACCCGGCGATAGTTCCGTTCAGGAACTCCTCCTTATCATCAGCCGGAATACCGGCTTTCATCATAGCCTTATCAATCAGCCGTGCCATCTCGTTAAGGTGCGCGACGGTGTGATTATTACGTGCGGCAAGACGCTCTCTTCTGTTCATAACTGTTATTGTTAGCCAATGCTTAATGTTCGTCGGGGAATAGGAATTTGGCGGGGGAAAGGTAGACGGTACCGGGACCGGTGACACGCATCATGCTCAGTCCTTCGCCGCCGAAGATGTTGCCGAGCGACCAGATCGACTGCATCTGACTTTCGGCGATATTTACTAACGCTATTATGTGATTCTCGTCTATCTCTATGGTCTCGCCGTACTGAAGGTTGATGACGATTGGCTGGCCTTTGGTATCGAGAAAGACTGTGGCGTTCCCTTGTATCTTCTGAAGCAGCAAGCCCATTCCTCCCGTCAAGCCGGAGATTGATAGTTTGGTGGTTACATTCACTTTGTTATTGGAACCCACATACACACCGCGATGGCAGATCATTGTCTCACCGTTAAGTCTGACCGGCACAAGTCCGAAACGACTGCCGATGACAACCTTGCGGGGCATGTTCGACACGTTATACAGGCGCAGGATAAACAGAGACTCGCCCGAAAGTTTAGCCCCCAATATACGCCCCAGTCCGGAGCCGTTAAAGCTGAGTTCCTTTTCGATTCCCGCTTCAAGATAGATTACAGAGCCTTTCTCGGTAAAAAAATCTTCACCGGGCGCCAAGGTCACTTCAAGATATTGCACAAATTGACCTACAAGTTTACAGTTCATATTCGATGCGATTTAGATTTATAAATTCTTGTGATAAACAGGCTTTTATAAACTATTAGTAACCGTGATTTTAAAATAATTGTGGTTGTTAAGTAACTGTCGGCGACGTTTGCCGACAGTTACTTTGACTTAGATTATTACATTTACTTCCTCGGGTGGCGGTGGAAGGACGAGGTCATCTGTGGCACCGATACTGCGGTTACCCACACCGATTGAATCGGAAACCCATTTGAAGAATTTCTTGAAAGCTGTGCTGTCGACTGTATCAAGAGAATAAACCTCGTCAGTGAGCTCCTTGAGCGGCTCGGTCTTGGCACTCATTCCGGCGGCACACGCTATGATACCGGCGAAATGGCGTTTCTTCACCTCGGGTATCATCTCCCGATAGAGCTGAATATCGGAGGGTTTGCCATCTGTCATGAGAAACAGAAGTGGCATCCAGTCACCTTTACGCTCCGGTGAACTGAGGGTGACCTCCTGATCGATTCGTTCGCACAGGAGCTTCAACGCCTGACCGGTATGAGTCGGTCCGCTCTGCGGAGTAGTTATTTCCGGGAGCTGCAACTCGTCCAACGGTGTAAGGGGAAGAATCTGCCTCACATCACGGTCGTAGGTGATGATACTGATATTGACCGATTCGAGCGCAAAGGGATCTTGGCGCAGACTCGAAACCATCGCCTCAAGTCCAACCTTGACCGACTCAATTGGTTCCCCGTACATTGAGCCGGATGTGTCGATAAGCAGATAAACCGGAAGTCGTCTCATTATTACACTGATTAAATCACGATTATACTAATTAAATCACTATATTTACTTCGGGGGGTGGTGGCGGAAGTTCGCTGAGTTTGGTAGCTTCGGCACCGGTCTCCTCAACCTTCATGCTGCCTGAGCTTACGGAAGCCGATACCCACTTGAAGAATGCCTTGATGGTAGCACTGTCGGCGGTGTCGAGGGATACCACACACTCGGTGATCTTCTTGAGGGTGTCAGTATTGGCACCCGAGCCGGCGGCACAGGCTACCACCATACCCCACTTACGTTTCTTGAACTCTGCGAGTCCTTTATTGAGGTCATCGGTAGGCTCGCCGTCAGTCATGATGAAAACCAACGGTTTCCAGTCCCCTTTCTGTTCGGCGGTGGTTTTGGTTACCTCCTGATCAGCCTTTTGCGAAAGGAGGGCTAACGCCTCGCCGAGAGCCGTGCAACCACTCGCCTGGATATTGGGCTGCTGGAAAGCTGCAAGTTCGGTGAGCGGTGTCAGCTGCTGAGCACTGCTGTCGAATGTTATGATGCTGAGGTAGGCTGTCTCAAGAGCGTACGGATCCTGACGGAGGGTTGAAACAAGAACCTGAACACCATTCTTCACTGCCTCGATGGGTTCTCCATACATTGACCCGGAGCAGTCCAGAAGTAGATATACGGGTAGTCTTCTCATATTATCTTAATGATTTATAATTTACAATTAAAGATTCATTAAGGATTCACATTTCATCCCGTAGGCTTAATTCTTAATTCTTAATCCCAAAGGCTTAATCCTTAATTCTTAATTTCTTAATCCCTATTTAGAGTAGTCCTTCACCACTCGCCCTATCGTCGCCACGATAGACCGGTCGGGGAACGCGTCACCAATCGCATTAAACTTCCACTCGCCGTTGCGACGGTATAGCTTACCGAGCACAAGACCTCTCATACCGATGCAATCTGTCTTGGTGGCTACGTCATACTGAGCGAACGTTTCCTTAACTCCCTTGACCACAGGCTTACCCTTATCCATCCCCATAACGGGCTCGAACATGCGGATATACGCGTACGGGATTCCGGAGAAATCTCCTGAATAGGCCTCGTTATTGTAAACGTTAAGGAAAAATACGATGGAGTTTACGTTGGGGTTGATGCGGGTCAAGTCCACTGTGATTATCTCATTGTCGAGACCATCATCACCTCCCTGGTCACCTGTAAGATCATCTCCGGTGTGATGAAGCGCATGATCCAAGGTATCCAGCTTACCATTGGGGAGACCTAATTTCTTGTCTCCAAAACGATAGAGGGGAGAGTAAATATGATCTATGGGATTTCCCGCTGCGTCAAACAACATGCAGCTGAGGTCGAGATCCACGTCCACCACCGATGATGACAGGCCGAAGAATGATTTCTTGACAACTGCTCCCCAGTTGCAGCCGACGCAGAAGTTAGTTAGTTTGGAGCCATCCGTCTTATTCAGATTGATACGCTGTCCTTTTTCAAGTCGTATTGCCATAATAAGAAACTATTGAAGATTAGTAAAAACGCAACAATTGTAAATTTGTAAATACGCGACTATTAAAGATTAATAATCCTAAGCCTCGGGGTTGTCAATTAGCTCACGTATTTATCAACGAAGAACTGAAGACCTCCTTTATAGCCATTGCCTACTGCCTCAAATTTCCATTCGTTGCCACGACGGTAAAGACGTCCGAACTCTACAGCTGTCTCGATGGAGAAATCCTCATCGAGGTCGTATTTTGCAATCTCCTCATTGGTGAGGGCGTTGTAGATACGGATATAGGAATTGCGTACCTGTCCGAAGTTCTGGCGACGCTTGTCTGCCTCATGGATGGTCACGGTAAAGATAATCTCCTCGATGCGGGGATCCACCTTTGCCAAATCTACCATCAGGGTCTCGTCATCTCCTCCATCGCTGTTGCCGCCGGTGAGATCATCTCCCGAGGATTCGACAGCCTGGTCAGGCGAAATCTGATTGTTGTAGAAAACGAAGAACTCATCTGCCGGGAGCTTGTGATTAGACCCGAGCATGAATGCTGAGGCGTCAAGGTCAAAATCGTAACCGGTGCTTGTATTGGGATCCCAGCCCAAACCAACTCCTACTTTCTGAAGACCAATCTCGATACGTTGTCCTTTTTGCAAGTTAATTGCCATAATCGTCTGTATTAAAGTTATTATTATGGCGTAAATTTACAACCTGCAACTTCAAAAACCCAATATCTGTAACATTTCAATATTTTTGCACCCAATACACATCCGTAAAGTTGCAACGTTATAAGGATGTTGCACCGGTACGGACGCGATTAATCGCGTCCCCGATGTACACGCCTTTTTACCAATACGTTATCCCGGGGACGCGATTAATCGCGTCCCTACTATATATTACTATTATTCCGGGATATGAGGATTCGTTAGGTTTATTGAGGAGGGAGGGGATTATTTGACGATGTAGACGTCTTCGGAGGGGCGGTGCATGTGATACTCCTCGCGGGCGATCTGTTCGAGGTCCTCGGTGCCGGTGAGGAGCGCCTCGCGCTTTTCGCGGTAATAGCGGGCGGAATCGTCAGCCTGACGGATGGCACTCTTGAGCTGATTGATCTCAAGCTGATACTCCGTGTTGAGCTTAACCGAGGCATCGTCGTTAAAAAACAACAACGCCACCACCAGGCCACCAATAATGATGACCGCCAAGTGGGACTTGCGACGAACCCAGAAATTAAGCTTCTTCAGTTTCATA
>CAZAWP010000052.1:0-2117 GCA_964488855.1 uncultured Sangeribacter sp. | reverse complement strand
ATTACAATTAAGGACAGCGCTCGCGCACTGTCCTTAATCAAGGGTTATATATTTCTATCGTTCTCTATAAGCTACAGTTATAATACATTAGGAAGATGTCTAATATACTCAAGTTTTCTTATACTGACCGCATACCGCTCCAGTAATTTTTTTGAATAAGGGGGCGCGATTCATCGCGCTCCTCAGCCTGACAGGCTGAAACTTATCTGAAATCCTTGAGCATGCCCTGCAGACGTTTGCGGGCGAAGAAAATTCGGCTCTTTACGGTACCTAAGGGAAGGTTCATTTTCTCGGCGATCTCGTTATATTTATATCCCGCGAGATAAAGCGAGAACGGCACCTTGTAATCATCCGTAAAACTGTTGATGGCATCAGAGATCTCGCCGGCAGCAAACGAACCCTCGGGGGTATCCAAACCTGACTCCTGCGAAAGGTTAAGGTGGTACAGGTCCTCCGAAGTGTCGATGACCGTGGCACTGCGCACCTGACGACGGTAGTTGTTGATAAAGATGTTACGCATTATGGTAAACACCCATCCCTTGAAGTTCACATTGTCCACGTATTTGGACTCATTGTCCAATACCTTTAACGTTGTGTCCTGTACGAGATCGGAGGCAGCGTCTCTGTTGGTGGTCAATTGCAATGCAAAATTATAAAGATTGCTCTGCAAGCCTAATAATCTGTTACGGAATGTCTTTGCGTCTGCCATAATAGTGAAATCTTTATGAAACCGAGCCGTCTCTGACAACTCAACTGTTTCGGTGTTGTATACTTCTATAACAACACTCGCCCGACTTCTATCTTACTTTTAAACTTTATTAAGATTTGGCACTCATCCAGCCGGTTTGTGCAGTCTTATTTACCGTCCTCGCCGAGCAGGTCCGGGCGCAGGGTCCGTGTCCGCTCCAACGCCTGCTGATAACGCCACTCGGCTATCTTTGCCTCGTGACCGGAGAGGAGGATATCGGGCACACGCCAACCTTTATACTCCGCAGGACGCGAATACACCGGCGGAGCGAGCAGATTGTCCTGAAACGAATCCGACAGAGCCGACTGTTCATCCCCTATCACACCCGGGATGAGACGCACCACAGCATCAGCTATCACCGCCGCCGGAAGTTCACCGCCCGTCAGCACATAGTCCCCGATCGAGATCTCATGGGTGATGAGATGCTCACGGACGCGGTAATCGACCCCCTTGTAGTGACCGCACAGGATGATGATATTCTCCAAAAGCGACATCTGATTTGCCATCGGCTGGTCAAACACCTTCCCGTCGGGAGTGGTGAAGATTATGGCATCGTAGTCGCGCTCCTCCTTGAGCTTGCTTATGCAGGCATCTATGGGCTGTATCTGCATGACCATCCCCGCCTCGCCACCGAATGGGTAATCATCGACCTTACGGTGTCGCGACGTGGTATAATCGCGCAGGTTATGGATATGGATCTCAACAATCCCTTTATCCTGCGCGCGCTTTAATATCGAGGTGTTTACAAACGAATCCAGCATCTCCGGAATAACCGTCAGTATATCTATTCTCATATTGATCTGATAATATCTGTATAATAAAAGAAGGGGGCTCTCCTCACGGATGGCCCCATTACGTTCATGATGTTAAAGTTGTTATGAAGAAAATATTGTATCTGTTCATTATCTGAATAATCAACGTATGATCATATTTTCAAATTGACGTTGTAAATATAATGAATAATAAACAGTATAGCAAGAAAAACCGTCACCATTATTAAAAAATTTTATAACAATCGGGATTTCCGGTGCCGGTTTTCATCTTAAAGTCTTCATCCGTCTGCACAGACGGCAATATCGGTTAGAGAATTAGTCGATTTCCTCGTCAGCTTCGTATCCACCCATCTCACGGATAGCGTTCTTAAGCATGACATACTGCTGGAAGAGGTGGTTTACAGGCACTTCATCCTTGGTGTAATCATGCATCGGGCTCTTGAG
Organism: uncultured Sangeribacter sp.; assembly: GCA_964488855.1. Taxonomy (GTDB): domain Bacteria; phylum Bacteroidota; class Bacteroidia; order Bacteroidales; family Muribaculaceae; genus Lepagella. The sequence continues at coordinate 152 of CAZAWP010000052.1, read as the reverse complement.
GAAGAAGCTCAGGAAGCGCTGGGTGCCGTAACGGCCTGCGCGGGCAGCGAGGTCGCTGAGGAGCACGAGGTCAAGACACAACGGGGCTGCAAGGATTGAGTCGCGGCAGAGGAAGTTGATCTTGATCTGCATCGGATAACCCATCCAGCCGA
>CAZAWP010000051.1:11470-13271 GCA_964488855.1 uncultured Sangeribacter sp. | reverse complement strand
TGGTTGGCACCCCACTTGTCGAACCATCCGCTCCAGAACTCAGAGCACATAAGCGGAGAATTGGGACGCAACTCCTTGAGACGGGCAAACTGCTGGTCGATGTTGGCACCGGTACCGAAGTTCATCGTCCAGATAAGATCGTCAAGACCATTGTTCTCGAAGTTTGATGACCAGTCGCACTGGAAGAGAGTGACCTGATCGCCGAAGTTTTTGCGGAGCATATCTCGGATATTGCTTACATACGGTTTGTCGATACCGTACGAACCGTATTCGTTTTCCACCTGCACCATCACGATCGGACCGCCGTTTGCGATAGTGAGGTCTCCAACCTGTTCGGCAACCGCTTTCTGGAATTTATCCACGCGCTCGATAAAGTAGGGATCGTTCTCACGCAGACGGATATCCTTTTTCTTGAGGAGCCACCAGGGGAGACCACCCATTTCCCACTCGGCACATACGTACGGACCGGGACGGAGGATAACCTTCATATCGTTCTCCTTACAGAGTTCGACAAAGGCACGGAGGTCATTCTGACCGGTGAAATCAAACTTACCCTCCTCGGGCTCGTGAGCATTCCAGAATACGTAGAGACAGATGGTGTTCATACCGAGAGCCTTACTCATCTTGATACGGTGATCCCAATACTCCTTGGGGATACGGGGATAGTGAAGCTCGGCAGCCTTTACCACAAACGGTTCGCCGTTGAGCAGGAACGTGCCGTCACCTGCCTCGAAGCGAGGCTGATCCACATAGTCAGCGGGAGACCACTGCTGTTTCCAGGGAATTGTGATCTTGCCATCCTTAAACTCCATAGGAAGCCAGAGATAGCGTGAATCCTTGAGGTCTTTCTTATTCCAACGGTCGAACATAGCCACATACAGGTCTTTCTTGCCATATACGGGCTGAACGTAAGTGCTCTGACCGTAGAATGTCTTGTCGGCATCCGGACCGGTGCAAGGATCACCAATGGTTGTCCATTCACCCATGATGGAGTCGGCTACCGCGAGTTCGGCGCTGTTAGGATCCCAACCTGTACAACCCGATGAGAGCATGTAGTATTTGCCGTCATGCTTGAAGACAGCGGGAGCCTCGCGAGCCTCGCCTATAAAGCGACGAACGAAACGACCGGTAGGACGGAGGTAATCGTCGGTAAGTTCGTTGATATGGAGAGTCTGGTTATTTTCCGACGAAGAGAACTGATAAGCCTTGCCGTCATCATCGACAAAGATCGTCTGGTCGCGGCTCATGGCGTTGTTGGGACGGAAAGATCCGAGGTAAGTAAACGGACCGGTAGGGGAGTCTGCGACAGCCACACCGGCGGCAGCCTTACCGTAGTCGGCGCTCTCAACGTGTGCCCACATCACGAACTTCCCTGTCTTGGGGTTATAAACCACTTTCGGGCGTTCCAATACTTTGGAGGGATGCAGGTCTGACGACGGATCATCTTTCTCGGCAGGGAGGACGATGCCCTCGAAAGTCCAGTTCACCATATCGGGAGAGGAATAGCAGCTCACGCCGGTTACGTCGGTGCGGTAGCACTCCCATGTAGCCCAATCGGGTAAAATCGTCTCACCATCCTTATATTCACCATACCAGTAATACTTACCGTTATGGTAAAGGATACCGCCACCGTGGGCGTTGATGGGGTTACCGTCGGTATCGAGCCAGACAGTACCCTGTTCGATTACATTTGAAGGTAATTTGGCACCTACTACAGTCAGCCCGCTACCCATGAGGGCTGCCGTAGCCATGCACAGAATCAAATTCTTCATGTCTTTATAATAAGGTTAGTTAATTATCT
>CAZAWP010000051.1:1704-11370 GCA_964488855.1 uncultured Sangeribacter sp. | reverse complement strand
TACCAATTACAAAAATAATTAATATACGCGGATTATCAAATTAAGCGTGGTGTTTTGAAGCGCCTTTTTATGACTTTTATGTTAAACTTGGGTAGCTTAGTAATCTTATAGCCTATAAAAATTGTTAATAATACGTAACACAATTCAGGAAAATGAAATCACGATTAAAAGGTAATGTGGCGATGTCAGTCGCCAAATTATTCTCCGGTCTTAACGAAAATGCACTGCGGTATCTGCTGCCTACATGGATGACAGCATTTACCGGTGTGGTGCTACGTCTTGGCGGCGGAGCGGTATTGTTTTGGATTTACGGATTCTTCACACGCAAGAAAGCACCGGCGATAACATGGAAAGACCGCGGACTGCTATTTATCCTCGGAGCTATTATAGTATTCGGATTCATGTACACGCTTCTCGAGGGACTGAGCTACACGACACCTATATCGTCGTCAATCTTCATCAGTTTGCAGCCGATATGGACATTTATAATCTGCCTCATGCTAAAGACCGAGAAGATAACCTGGGGGAAAGTGGCAGGAATCCTGTTGGGACTCGGCGGAGCATTATTGATAATTCTTACACAGCATAATTCGGATGTAGCTTCCAACCCTCTTAAAGGTAATTTATTCTGTCTGGCAAGTTCGGTACTTTATGCCATATATCTCATTATAGAAAAGATATTCCTGCGCAGACTTTCCAATGCGCAGGTATCTAAGTGGACATTCACGGGAGGAGCTGTTGCCGGAGCGATAATGATTATATTTACCGGCTGGCATGCACCCGTCCTGCATCAGAACATATTCAGTCTCCCGATGCTCGTGCTTCTGTTCGTCATAATATTCCCCTCATTTGTAAGTTATCTTTTACAGGATATAGGATTAAAGAATCTCCCGGCTACCGTTGTGGCACTTTATGGTGACATGATACTGATTGTAGCCGCAATCGCAAGTTACATACTCGGTCAGGATAAGTTCAACTGGTTCCAGATGATTTCGATAGTCCTTATGATCGGCTCTGTATACCTCGTTGAAAAATCCGAAAGAAAAACACATCCCGTGCCTGCTTCGGCACCGGCATCTAAATAGAAGGAAACATTTACTATGAAAACACTAAAACTATATCTGCTCTCAATAGCTTGCATGGCTTCGCTCACTTCCTACGCTCAGGGAGTACGCGATGCCGCGCTTGCTGACAGAGCGCAGATATGGTTCCGTCAATCCAAGATAAATCTCGACACCACATTTCACGATAATGGTACTAAGCTGCATGAAATGTTGCAAAGGGTCAAAGACCGTGAGGCGACAGATTCAGCGCTTACAATCAATAAAATCAAGGTTGTCGGAGCCGCCTCGCCCGAAGGTAATGTAAAATTCAACGACTATCTGTCAGAGCAGCGTGCCATGCGTATCTTCGATTATTTCAAGGATAGGGTAGACCTCCCCGACAGCATCACCGAGTACCAATTTGACGGTCGTGACTGGCAAGGTCTCCTTATGATGGTCAAGGACAATCCCAATGTACCTTCACGCGAAAAGGTTATCGAACTCGTAGAGACCATTATTGCAAATATCGAAGCTACCGGACAGGACAACGAGCATAACCTTACTCTCCTCAAGCAGTTGGATTACAGTGTTCCGTATGCCTATCTTTACAAGCACATCTTCCCTCAGTTAAGGTATTCGTCGCTCTATCTTGAGTACGCATATAAATACCCCGGCAGGTTGTTTAACAGCCGGATCCCTGCCCCGGACCTTTCAGTCACCGTCCCGTCACCCACTGTTGATTTGGTATTCAACCCATATTTCAGCGGCATGTTCAAGCAGTGTCGTCCCTTCTACATGGGTTTGAAGACCAACCTTCTTTACGACGCGGCAGCCCTTCCCTCAATAGGTGCCGAATTTTATCTCGGCAAGAACTGGAGCATCACGGCTGACTGGACTTACGGATGGTGGTCGCGCAACAGCACCCATCATTACTGGCGAGCATACGGAGGGTATGTAGGAGTGAGAAAATGGTTCGGCAAAGCGGCTCACCGCAAACCCCTCACCGGTCATCATGCCGGACTGTATGCCGGGGTCATGACCTTTGACTTCGAGCTTGGAGGCAAAGGATATATGGGTGGACTACCTCATGGTACCATCTTCGATCGCTGTCTTTATACAGCCGGGGTTGAATATGGATACGCCCTGCCGATCGCACGTAGACTAAATCTGGATTTCTCGATAGGCTTCGGAGTAGTTCACGGTAAGATAATTAAGTATCATCCCGATGGTGACTGCTACCATTATGACTCAACGCACAAGATTACAAGCTTCATCCCCACCAAGTTGGAAGTGTCTTTAGTATGGCTTATAGGTTGTGATAATTACAACCGCCGTAAATAACTATTGAGAATTAACTTGGGGGTTAAATGAAGAATTAACCGGTGGTTAAATGAAGAATTAGTTTGGAGATTAAATAATGAATAAATATATAAAATATCTGCTGCTTATCCTGCTGCCCGTGGTTATAACATCGTGCCGGCATAAGGATTTGTGTTACGATGATTACAATAAGGCACGCCTGAATGTGGTCTTCGACTGGCAGAAAGCGCCTGAGGCCAATCCCTCTTCAATGGCATTTTACATGTATAACCGCAGCGACGGGTTTAATCCTATCCGCTTTATCTTTCAGAATAAAAACGGAGACCGCATCAAGGTCATGAGCGGCGAATTTCATGCACTCTGTCTTAACGCAGACCTTACCGACTGGGCTGTCCTTGAGGGTGAGGATAATGTGGATACTTATCGGGTATCCACTACCGATCAGCAGGCTATTCAGGCTCTGCGGATACCTACACGAGCCTTACCTCGTGCCGAGGGTGCCTCGGACGAACGAATTGCCAAGACACCGGGTTACCTGTGGGCGGACCGTGAGAACGATATAATTCTGCCGCAGTCGTACGAAAGCAAGACCATCACCATGTATCCGGAGGAAAAGAACTGTCACTATATAGTAGACGTATATGATTCCGGCGATGTTTCCCTGTATCCCAAAGGTGTGGATGCCTCGTTGAGCGGCATGGCTGAGGCATACGTAATCGGTAAGGATTCTCCCTCCGAGGAGAGAGTGACACATACTTTCGTATTGACCCCCGTACTCAGTGACAATTCGCTTCATGCGGAGTTTCTAACATTTGGCGATGCCGTCAATTCCGACAAACATATTATCTCATTATATCTGATTAAAGAGGATGGTACACCCTGGACTTGCAATGTCGATGTTACCAAAACCATCCATGAGGCTCCCGATCCTCATCATGTCCATATCATACTCCGCGGTATTGACCTACCCAAACCGGATAATCCAGATAATACCGGAGGCACGTTCGGACTTATCCCGAACGTCGATGACTGGCAGTCTGTAAACATCGACTTAAAGATGTAAAAGCGGATGTGAAAAAAGTTGCAAAAAAAGGGCATACATCCGAACTTATATAAATGCCAATTGTTTTAAAAGTATAAAGAAAATTATAAAATATTTAATAACCGCAACCTGCGGTATTTGCTATGAAAAAAACACTATTACTTATGTCGACTGCTGTCGTGTCAGTCTTAGGTCTTGCCTCTTGTGCGCAGGATGAGACAGTAGGTGAATTACAAACAAAGGCTGACAATGCTATTAGTTTCCGTCCGGCCTTTACTGCTCAGACCCGAGCTTCTGAAATCAACAACTCGAATCTGTCCGAAATATATGTTACCGGTTTTATGCCCGATACTTTGTACTTCCACGATGTGAAGTTCTCAAAGGGTTCAGACGGTTACTTTAATTCCCTCACCAAGTATCTCTTCCCTGCTGACAACACTAATATCCAGTTCTATGCTTACTGGCCTTCGCAGGATGTAATCGGTGACCTCACCACTGAGGACAATAATGTAAAACTTGAGAGTTATGTAACTCCTGACCAAATTGCCGATCAGGTCGATTTCATTACCGCCAATGCAACCGGTAATCAGGTAAACAATGCCGCTAATGGTGTCGCACTTGACTTCAAGCACCGTTTCGCTCAGGTTGAGGTGAGAGCTAAATCAGACAACAAGGATCTTAAGTATGTCGTAGCCGGTGTGCGTATCGGTCGCCCGCAGACTACAGGTACCTTCGATTTCGCCTCTGAGACTTGGACACTTGACGATTGGCATGAGACTTCTGTATGGACCAGCAGCTGTACACCTGTGACTCTGTCATCAGACCCTGTATCTGTGATGGGTGAGTCCGGTAACGGTATGTTCATCCCGCAGACACTTACTCCGTGGTCTCCTACAGGTGACCCTGACAACGTAGCTCGTGAGGCATATATCAGTATCTTGGTTCGTATCACCAGCAACGAGGGTGTCGCCCTTTATCCTTGGCCTTCTGACACTATGAAAGATGCCAACGGTAATAAACGTCAGTATGCATGGGCTTCTATCCCATTGTCGGGTACTTGGGAGCAGGGTAAGAAATATATCTATACTCTTGACTTGACCGACGGTGCCGGTAACATTGACCCTGACGATCCTAATCCCGGTGAGCCTGTCCTCGGTGATCCCATTAAGTTCACAGTTAATGTCGAAGACTGGGTTGATGCTCCTATCAGCGATCCTATGGTTGCTATCAAGAAGTAATCAGATACCGGTCTATGATAAAAGTATAAATTAGATATCTTACGATTATATAATTTGGACGAAGAAATTATTGATATATTAGTTCGAGAGTCTCATTCGCATGAATGGGACTCTTTTTTTGGCATATCAGGATGCCTTAATTTTAACAATAGTAGGGTTATTATTTTTCAACTCGGATAATTTGGTTATATTTGTATTGCAGTCGGGTTCCCCGGCGTGTATTCAAAAGTTGAAAGTTAATGAGATTTGACGAAATACTGACCAACGATGACGTTCTCGACGGGTTATGGGACATGCACTTTGATGAATGTACCCCCATTCAGGAGCAGTCGATACCTATAATAATGGAGGGTCGTGATCTGTTGGCATGTGCCCAGACCGGAACCGGCAAGACAGCTGCCTATCTGCTCCCTGTCATCAATATGTTGGCGGACGGCGGATATTCCGATAAGGATATTAACTGCATAGTCATGGCACCGACCCGCGAACTCGCACAGCAGATAGACCGTCAGCTGCAGGGTTTCGCTTACTTCATGCCCGTATCCGGCATGGCTGTATATGGAGGTACCGACGGTTATACATACGACCAGCAGCGTCGCAGCCTCAAGAATGGCGCCGACATCGTCATCGCCACTCCGGGGCGTCTGATAGCGCATCTGTCGATGGGGTATGTCGATCTCTCCAAGGTCTCTTTTTTTATCCTCGACGAGGCTGACCGCATGCTCGACATGGGTTTTCACGACGACATAATGCAGATCGCGTCACATCTCCCCAAGGAGCATCAGACCTTGCTTTTCTCGGCTACAATGCCACCGAAGATACAGCAGTTGGCCCGTAAGCTGCTTAACGATCCGGCGGAGGTCAAATTAGCTGTCTCCAAACCTGCCGAGAAGATTGATCAGAAGGCGTACGTATGTTACGAGACGCAGAAACTCCCGATACTTCATCAGATATTCCGCGAGAATCCTCCGGAGCGTGTCATAATATTCTCCGGTTCAAAAGTCAAGGTTAAGAATCTCGCCCGCGAACTTCGTCGCGCAGGTTATAATATCGCTGAGATGCACTCGGATCTCCCGCAGAACGATCGTGATAATGTCATGCTTGACTTCAAGGCGGGAATGACCAAGGTCATAGTGGCCACCGATATCATAGCCCGAGGCATCGACATTGATGACATCGAGATGGTAATTAATTACGACGTACCTCACGAACCCGAGGATTACGTTCATCGCATCGGACGTACGGCACGTGCCAACCGCGACGGCAGAGCTGTAACCTTTGTTACCGATCAGGATATCCATAAATTCATCCGTATAGAGAAACTTCTTGAGAAAGAGGTTCCCAAAGGGGAAATCCCGGCGGAATTGGGCGAAGGTCCTGTCTATCGGACTCGCCGGAACCCCGCAAAGGGAAGAGGTGGTAACCGTCCGCGCCGTCGCTTTTCAAGTAATCGTAACCGACGAAACAAACAATAACCTGAATCTCAATATTTCTGACCGGCCATGAAAACACAAAACATAAGCTGGAAGAATTACATTAAGATATTAGCACATTTGGGTGCCCTTATAACCGTTCTGGCTTGGGGTTCATCATTTGTGTCTACCAAAGTATTGATGGAGACGGGTGGTTTTACACCGGTCGAGATGTACACTTACCGATTCACAGCCGCCTATATCATCCTGCTCTGTTTTACATTCCGCAAGATGATGTGTAATAACTGGCGCGATGAAGTGACCCTGGCAGTGAGCGGCATGTGTGCGGGCTCTCTATATTTCGTTACCGAAAATTACGCACTCACGCTGACCACCACCGGCAATGTGTCATTGCTCAGTTCGGTATCTCCTATCTTTACCGCCATACTTATGGCATTAGTGTTTAAGCAAGCCATAAAGCCGGGGGTCATCGTCGGTTCGATAGTGGCATTTGGCGGAGTGGGATGTATTATATTCAGTCATGGCTTCTCGTTGGAGATAAAACCGGCGGGAGATTTATTGGCATTGACTTCAGCCTTATGTTGGGCGGTATATTCAATAATGGTCAGGAGGGTTATACCATACTATAACACCTTCTTTATCACCCGCAAACTGTTTTTCTATGGAGTGATAACCTCGCTGCCGCTACTTTTCGCCCAGCACGAACCCTATCATATAGCACAACTATTCAGCGCGGCGCATCCCGAGTATATGCTCAACTTTGCCTTCCTGGTGATAATGTGCTCGCTGTTAGCTTATATCATCTGGAATGAGGCGATGAAAGCCCTCGGTCCCGTGGCTACCAATAATTATCTCTATCTTCAGCCTTTGGTCACGATGATACTCGGGTATATGATAATGGGAGAGGAGATTATGCCGTTAGGATATTTGGGTTGTGTGCTCATTGTCGGCGGCCTGATCTTGTCCGACAAGATGAAGGATACAATCCGTTTCAACAGAAAGTAAAATATTATAAGGATAAATATTGGAGGTAACAGGTTAATGTTGCAGACCGATAAAAATTGATTATATGGATACTGATTTTCGTAAAAGTGCGCATGAAAAATTATCTTCTTTCATCAAAGAGAAGAAGATGAGAAATACTCTTGAGCGATATGTCGTACTCGACAAAGCCCTTGAGCAGCGTCCGCATTTTGACATCGACGAACTGTATAAGGATATTCAGACCTCGCATAACATCAGCCGTGGTACAGTTTACAACACCATAGAGATATTATGTGAGTGCGGGATCCTCCACAAACATTTTCTCCACGAAAATCAGGCTGCCTACGAACTTGCCGATGACCGTCATCTGCATCTGATATGTCTGAAATGTGGGGCTGTGAGCGAAATGAAGTTCGAGGATTCAGTCCGTATTCTCCATGAGGTTGATTTCGGTGACTTCCACCCGACCTTTGCCTCAACCAATATCTACGGCCTTTGTGCCAACTGCACCAAAAAATAACTATTTAATTAGTTTTTAGTTTTTAGTGTTTAGTATTTAGCGATTATCCAAAACTAAAAACTAAACACTAAAAATAAACACTAAACACTAAAAATAAACACCAAACACTAAAAACCAAACACTAAATACTAAACACTAAACACCAAACACTTAAACTCTAATCTCATGGCAAAAGTAAAACCTTTCAGAGGGATACGTCCCCCCAAGCATCTCGTAGAGAAAGTAGCTTCCCGTCCTTACGATGTACTTAATTCCGAGGAAGCCCGTCAGGAAGCCGAGGGCAACGAGAAAAGCCTCTATCATATCATCAAACCGGAAATTGATTTTGAAGTCGGTTTTGACGAACATCATCCCGAAGTCTACGTAAAGGCTAAGGAGAATTTCGACATGTTCCGCAATAACGGCTGGCTCGTGCAGGATGACAAGGATCATTACTATATCTATGCACAGACCATGAACGGTAAGACCCAGTATGGATTTGTAGTGGCGGCATGGGTAGATGATTATATGGAGGGTCGTATCAAGAAGCATGAGCTTACCCGCCGCGACAAGGAGGAGGACCGCATGAAGCATGTCCGCGTTAATAACGCAAACATCGAGCCTGTCTTCTTCGCTTTCCCCGATAATGAGGCGCTCGAAGAGATAATAAAGACCGTTACAGCCGGTGAACCCGAATATGATTTCGTCGCTCCCGACGGATTCGGTCACACATTCTGGGTTATCCAAGATGATGATCTTATCAAGAAAGTTACTGAAGAGTTTGACAAGATACCTCACATGTATATCGCAGACGGTCATCACAGATCGGCAGCGGCTGCATTGGTAGGAGCAGAGAAAGCAAAGAATAATGCTGGCCATACCGGTAATGAGGAGTATAATTACTTTATGGCGGTAGCATTCCCTGCGTCGCATCTTACCATTATCGACTATAACCGCGTTGTCAAAGACCTCAACGGCCTTACCCCCGCAGAGTTCCTCGATAAACTAAATGCGAATTTCGATGTCAAAGAGATGGGTGAGGAGATTTATACCCCTTCAGGGCTGCATAATTTCTCCTTGTACCTCGACGGCAAATGGTATTCATTGACAGCTAAACCCGGTACTTACGACGACTCCGATCCGATCGGCGTGCTTGATGTCACTGTATCGAGCGATCTCATTTTGCGCGATATTTTAGGCATCCATGACCTCCGCAGCGACAAGAGGATTGATTTCGTAGGTGGCATCCGAGGTCTCGGAGAACTCAAGAAGCGTGTCGATAGCGGTGAGATGGCTATGGCTCTCGCCCTCTATCCCGTGTCGATGAAACAGATCATGGACATTGCCGACAGCGGCAATATCATGCCACCCAAGACCACCTGGTTTGAGCCCAAACTCCGTTCGGGCCTCGTTATCCACAACCTAGAATAAGACGGGTCGGACAAGTCAGACTCGTCTGACAATTCTGACTTTAACCCGTTATAATCATATTTCTGATTTGAAAAGTAGTATTTTTAATAAAATATCAAAGACTGCGATAGTTGTCTGCACCACTCTTGTTTTTACGGGAGTGGTGCCGACGGCTGCCAATGCGTGCACATCGGCCATCATCGGTCCTAAAGCGTCAGCTAACGGTCGCCCACTTCTCTGGAAACATCGCGACACCAGCAATATCGACAATAAGGTGGAGTATGTAAATGCCACTGACAGCACATACGCGTACGTGGCGTTATATAATGCCGCCGATATGAATCTCCGCGAGGCTTGGACCGGCATGAACAGTATGGGTTTTGCAGTGATGAACACTGCCAGCTACAATATCAAGGATGATAATGTGCCCGACAGTAAGATGGATAAGGAGGGTATCGTCATGACCGTAGCCTTAAAGAGCTGTGTCACTGTCGATGACTTCGAACAGCTCCTGCGCAACTGGAAACGACCGATGGGAGTCGAGGCGAACTTCGGCGTCATTGATGCCTACGGAAACGGGGCTTATTTTGAGACAAACAACCATTCATTTGTAAGATATAATATCGAGGATGCTCCGGGCAACGTTCTTGTACGCACTAATTACAGCCACTCAGGTCGTAAAGGGGAGGGATACGGA
>CAZAWP010000051.1:0-1604 GCA_964488855.1 uncultured Sangeribacter sp. | reverse complement strand
ATGTGGACCGGATTAGGTTATCCACCGGTTGCAGAAATTTTCGCTGTTCGTTGTTCGGCGGACGGTGTACCTTCACAGTTGCGCGGTAACCGCAAAAACGGTCACTCGGAGATGTCAGATAAGGCGAAGACATTGCGCAATAGTGTCTTCCGCACAAATAAAAATGGTAAGGGTGATCCCTCGGTAAATGTCGGCAAATTATACAATGCCGACGGTACCGGAATCACCCAGGAGATAGTGCGTAAAAATCTTGAAACTTATCGTAGCGAGCGCGCCAAACATAATTAAAGGGGAGAGTCAATCCATTTGAAATTCTCCTTGCCGGCTCCGATCTCGAAGTTGTACATGGCGATACCAAGGTCGATTTTGGTATAACCTACCATTGACGAACCCTTGGAGGGTTTTACTTTATTCTCAGGAATAAATTCAAAATAGAACTTCTGTTGGTTTACAGCCGTAGGAGCAAGTAAAGCTGCATCGACACCTTTCTTAAACCACTCCGGCGAACTCTCGGTAACATTGCTCACCTGATCAGGCCTTTTGATTTTATGTGTTTTGTAACCATCGGGTTCTCCATAACCAATGGCTATACAGATTACAACCTTCTCGTCTTCCCCGATTTCAAAGGCACCATCAACTTTCTTATAAGTAAGACCGACGATACATGTATTTAGACCGATAGACTGGGCGAAGAGAACCAATCTCTCACTATAATATCCGGCACGGTATTCCAATGATTCGGATTTCTTACCGACTACCATGACATAATTAGATACATTGGAGAAAGAACCGTATGAAAGAAAACCCTTGAACGCCTTTCTTTCGTTAAGAACCAACTGCATACGCAGATGTCCCTCTTCGTTTAATCGCTTAATTTCGTCTTGAATAGCTTTTACCGCACTCTCCTCAAGAGGACGGTCCTGATACTTTCTTACCGAATGACGGCTTTGTAAGGCTTCTAACTCTGTCATAATTTTTGATATATAATTTTGATATAATAATTCTTTATTCTCATAATTTTAACATATACCGGGATATATAGGTTCATATTATTTTCAGCAATTCCACAGTATTATTATATTTGTGATAAAGGCTAAATGATAGTAGATTGATGTAATGAGAATAGAATCAGACATATTTAAGATAGCACCGTCAGTGCTGGTAAAAAGCATGGTCTACTGCTACGGAAAGGCATGGATTATCTTGATATGCTGCCTCATATTAGCGGGTATTATAGCGGGCTTTTTCGATTGGCGCTACATAATGGTCGCGTTGATAGCGGTATGCTTTGTGATACCCTTAGTAATGATGTTCATGTATTACGATTATGGTTTGCGCCCTTATTCTTATTTCAACAGTGTCCATCATCGCCTAATCTTTGACGAAACTGATATTTTGATAGAGGTTTATGTCAAGGAATATCAGGACGATCAAAAAGAAGAGCTATGGTTTGGTAAAAAAGAAGACAGTTGGTTTGGCAAAAAGGAGGACAGTTGGTTTGGTAAAATACAAGAAGAAGTCGTTGAAAAAGAATATGATAGGGTTGGCTGTGAAAATAAAAACTCGGATTCAGAATCATCTTCCAAAGATTCTGCTCTTATATT
>CAZAWP010000050.1:11989-13328 GCA_964488855.1 uncultured Sangeribacter sp. | reverse complement strand
AACAAAAAAGGAGAATGATCACTCACTCTCCTTCCTTGGGTGAAATGTGGGTCTCGAACCCACGACCTTCGGAACCACAATCCGACGCTCTAACCAACTGAGCTAATCTCACCATGTGTACAATTTATTTACTTGTGAATTTGCATACGTCTTCAGCTACCTCATCACTGAGTCTCCCTGAAAACGTTGCAAAGGTAATAATTCTTTTCGATTCCACCAAATTTTTTATGCAATTTTCTCAAAATATTTAATGTGTGCGGATGAAGCGGAACATTGTCTCGTAGGCCTCGTTGGCGGGGACGGGTTCGGAGAGGATGAGGTCATGCAGTCCGCTGTCGATGGTGCAGACCTCGCGGTCGTGTCCCAACTTGACACCACGCGCCTGGATCATTGCCGGGTCGAGAACGGCATCACCTGTCTGGAACTCCGGTGTCCAGTTACAGCCGTCGATCTTGCGGCTGCTGTGCATCACCAAAATCGGCACCACGATATGCTCGCGACGCTTCATCAGTTCCGACTGGGCATGATTGATTGCCCCTACCCAGCTGAAGGTCACCGGCGGCGAATAGATCATCTTCCAATCGGTGTTATACTCCCACCTGCCGTGATACTGCTTAAGGAGGCTATAGGCATATCCGTCGCAATGACCCTGCTTCACCTTTGCATTGGGCGCTATCTTGGCGAGAAACTCAATGGTCGGCGCCACGACATTGCGCATAAATGCCGAGAAGTTCCACTCTATAAAGGGACTGTCGGTAACCACCCTGTTCACCCCTATGCGTGCCCCGCGCTTGGCGGCGTAGTACAACACCGTCAGACCTCCGGTGCTGTGACCGCCGAGAGTTATGTCGGTGTTGCCGTCGCGACGTATCTGCACGAGCGCCGAATCGATATCAGCGAAATATTCCTCCATATCGCGGATATTAAAGGGATACTGCCAGGGTTCGTAGCTGCGCCCGTAACGTCGCAGATCGACGGCGTAGAAGTTGTAAGATGAATCACAGAACCGCTCCCCCATCTCTTTCTGGAAGAAGTAGTCGTTAAACCCGTGGATATAGAGGAACGCCTTGCGCTGAGGTGTGGAGGCCATGCGCCGAACGATCGTCGAACGGCAGGGTCCGTCGAACGCCTCGCCCTGGTTTACATAACGCGCCTCATAGCCGGGCAGAATGTCGGCGTGCCACGTCGTGTCGGTGGTGAAGGTCTTGGGGCCTTTATATTTCTCATCAACGTTAAACGCTGAAGACACTCCGCACAGCAGCGGTAACGCCAAAGCAAACAGTAATATTTTCTTCATATATCTTTTTCGTTATCTCTTTCTCTCCTTAATAATCGGTAT
>CAZAWP010000050.1:2130-11889 GCA_964488855.1 uncultured Sangeribacter sp. | reverse complement strand
GCGAAGTCTATGCTCAGTCCGAAGCGTAGCTGCCGGGGATAGACGGGATAATGAGGGAGTGCAAAATAGTTGCGCGAGAACAGGTTCTGGTTGAAGTGACTGTACAGGACAAAGAAGCGGACTTTATACAATCTTGCCGTCAGATAGGCATCCATGATGGCGAAATTGCCAACATCGACAGCATCAGCGCCATCCTGTACATGGAAACTCATCGTCGCCGGCTGATAACACAATCCCCGGTAACGTGTATAATAGTCGCAGTCCACTCCTATCTGCAACTCAAGAACCTTAAACGCCTTGAAGTTGAGGAACATGTTGGAGTACACGGCGAGTGCCGGCAAGGGGATTACGTCAGCATTTGAAGTCGCCTGATAGGTGATGCGGTTATTCCAGTTCCAGATGCCGAACTTCAAGTTCTGCTCAAGGCGGGCGGAGAATATCTGTACACTTCCGCTATACTGAGCGGGCAATGATTCCGAATTGAAGTAGATGTAATTCTGTACATTCTCGACACCGGCACTCAGCTTGGTACGTGACCAGGGAACGGTCACTGAACCCTCGACGCGGAACTTCCGTGTCTTGCCGAAATCATTGTTCCAGATAAAATGGTTGCTGACGTAATGCTTCAGCAGATAGTCGGGTTCAAGATTCTTGAAATATCCCGTCGCATCGATCTTGAGTGAGTCGCGGGCAATCGGAATCTTCGTCTCGATATTACCCACTATATTTATATCGCCCGCTGTCTCCCCCAATAATCCGAAAGCGACATCGGCGGAGTATTTCAACACCTTGCCGTTCATGCGCTCCAGTCTACCGCCAACCTGCAGGTGATGCCGCCGCTTTCGCAGAGGTGAAATCTGCTCGTCACTCACCGGGGTCAGTACCTCAGCCTCCTCGGTAGTAAGATCCTCGGGGGTCGGTAGATACTCCTGACGGTAGTTGTCTACGGTATAAGTGGCGTAAGCCGAGATGCCGAACTGTGCCCAACGCTGGAACCCCTCGATCATCGAGATACCCAACGTATTGGCAATCGACCAGTTGTAGGTCTCGTCGGTGGTTTCCTCCGGATCAAAATAGGTGTTCTTCCAGAAGTCGCGCGCCTCCGAGGCATTGAAGTTGTTAAAGAGGTGGTGATTAAATTTATAGTCGAAGCTATAGATAAACTTGGTCACGGGCACATACGTGCGTCGCTCGATGGTGTCGCCGGGTTGGGTATCATCGCGCCAGAAACCGACCTTCCAGGCATGGTTCATATAGAACTCCGAACCGATCAGTCGGCTATGGGCTGTCGTGAGGCGCGTAGGAATGACGCGACTCTCGATGCTGGTAACTCCACCCTGCAACTGTGCCGGATCGGTGATATAAAGGTCATTGGTGATACCGCCGTTCTCCTTATTCACGAAATTATACTGATTGAAAAAAGCCTGCATCTCATAGCGGTCACCATTATAATATCCCTGAAAGCCGAAAATTATATCCTTAGCGGCCTGATAGTTATACGAACCTTTGGTGTACAGGTAATCGACCGATGCACCCAATCCGATGCGTCGGTTCACATTACCCGCAAACTCGGCTTTCAGCCGGTCGGTCTTGTTGGTCTGCGCACCGCCGAAGTTATAGCTCAGCTGCGTCCACGGGATGTAGACGTTATAGAATTTCTCTTTGTCGAACGTCGGGAGCCAGTAAAGCAAGGCATTGCGGAACATAAACGGCACCTCCTGCGGACGGTCGAAAAAGATCATGTTTATCCCCTCGCCGCCCAACTGTCCGGTCGAGGCCCAGGCATCACTGTTGAGTGCCGGTATAAACTGCCGCTGGTAGTTATACAGGAGGGTATCGACTTCTGTCGGGATATGTGAGCCCAAGGGATCGGACAAGTGCCATGCCGACATGCGGCGCACCGGGACATCCGGCGGTATTATGCCTGAGGTCTGGGCAATAACCGTGCTTCCGGATAACATGACAGTTATCCAGCCAAAAATAAATATAAACAGTCGCAATCTTGCGAGAGGTCTCATTCAGTCAGTAGTCGTTAAATCAGGAAGTATGGCGATTCCATAACCGCCATACTTCCTGTCGTGGTATATTTTTACTGGTGTGCCTCGCGGAGCAGATCATTGACAGTCTTGACAGGATTGAAGGTCTCTGCGGGAACTTCCACAAAGATACTGTTCCAGTCAGACATTGCACCGTTCCAGAGACCGGGCAACTCCAGTGCCTTGATCTCAACACCCTCACGGCTCTTCTCCGAGATGAAGCCTGTAGTCTTGTCTACGTACTCGGGTAAGTTATATTTATTACCCTTGTAGTCGCGGATAGAGCATACGATGTCCACGGGGTTGAAGTGAGTGCCTTTCTTGAGCATCTCGACAGCATGCTTGTCATCGGGATTGATCTGCGAAGGCTCCAGAATCTGGGGTGATACTGTACCGTCGGCATTGTAAACAAGGTACGGACCACCGCCGGGTTCACCTTCGTTCTTAACCATACCTGCCACGCGGAGAGGACGGTTGAATTTGCCGCTGAGATACTCGCGGAGCTGAGCGTCATCCATATTCTCGGCATCGTCGTGAGTGATGCAAAGGATGGTGCGGGCAAAGTTAAGCATCTCCATCAGTTTGTCATGCGAAACATCACCCTTCTCGAGTTCGGCGCAGTACTCGAAGAGTTTCTGACGTGTGCCTACCAATACACCACCGAGGATTCGTTTGTAGGTATTGGTGATCTCGCGGCGGGTATCAGGTACGATGTTGTCAATATTCTTGATAAAGATTACATCGCCGTCGAGGTCATTGAGATTCTCGATAAGGGCACCGTGACCACCGGGGCGGAAGAAGAGTTCACCTTTCTCACGGTACGGAGTGCCGTCAAACTTGGCAGCAACGGTATCGGTAGAGGGTTTCTGCACGGAGTATGACACGTTGAATTTCACGTCATACTTGTGACCCAAGAAGCCCGAAGCCTCCTCAACCTTCATCTTGACCAAGGGGAGGTGATCCTGCGATACGGTGAAGTGTACGTTTACCACCTTATCCTTGCCGGCGGCATACTGAGCACCCTCGGCGAGGTGTTCCTCAATGGCAGCACGCGATGTACCGATAACCTTGTGGAACTGGAGAAGAGCCTTGGGAAGGGAACCGTAGTTCATACCCTCTTTTTCGAGGAGGGCGCGCACTACATCTTTATATCTACCCTCCTTGACGAGGCTATCGACGCTCAGACCGTAGAGTTCGAGACACACGAAGTTGAGACGGTGGAAAAATGCGAAGTCCTCGATCTCGTCAAAGAATTTCTTGACGAAGTCGGTATCGGGTTTGTCGTGTTTGCCGTTAAGGAAGCTGTAGAGATCCTTAAACATACGTGAGGCAGCACCCGAGGCGGGCACCATCTTAAGCACCATACCGCCGCGGCTGAGATATTCGTCCCAGATACGGGTAGCGGTCTCCTGCATTTCCGGAGTTACCGCCATAATGCCGTTATGGAGCGTTGCCGGAGCCTCTATCTTGAGATAGGGGAAGCCATTGGCAAGCATGGCGAGCTGTTCTTCGAGTTGTTCGGGGGTGATCCCTTTACGATCTAAGGTTTCGATGTCAATCTTTTCGAGTTCCATATATTAATATTTCTAACGTTTTATTTTTCGGATTTCTGAGTATCCTTATCGAGCTGAGCGCGTACGAGGGCGATCTTCTGATTGAGGAGGACAACCTCACGTTCGAGCGAATTTACCTGCCGCTGCTTTGAGTAGAGCATGTAGGTATCGGCGATCATTTTCTTGTAGTCATTGGGAATCGACCACTCCCCTACCGGATTGGCTCCCATATATATCACCTTGATATTATTGAGCTGGTTGTCGGCGATGACCATAGCCACTGAGTCTGCCTTTGCTCCGCTGAACATTACAGTGGTCAGTTCGGCGGTGCGGTAATTCAACGCCTGGTCATTTGGCACCACATCACTTGTGATGGTAGTGGTCGGTGTGACCACGCTGATGCGGTCAAACGGTTTCTTGTTGGCAGCCATAAGTTCGAGCGCACCGTTCTCACTGATACGTGCCACTAAGCCCGTCGAGGTCAGTGGATAGCGGTTCTCCCATCCGTGGAAAATTATGTAGCCCTCGACCTCGCGCGGATTATTGACGCTGACGAAGTCGCGCAACCATACCCCGACCTCCTCGCGACCGCTTTTGATCCGGTTGTCGCACTCCGAGATGCGCGTCTGATAATCCTGGATAGAATCCTGAAGACTCTTATGCCAGTCGGCGCGCGCGTTAGCCGCATTATTGCCTCCACCGCATGATGCCAAGCCCAAAAGAGCCATGACTCCTGCCGCAGGTAATATATTTTTTATTTTCATATTATTTTTTTATTGCTCTATACTCTTACAACGTCTTTAACACCCTTTACGGTTTTAATTTTTTTAATTATTGCCGATAATTGGTGCTGATCTTTGACAGCAACGACCAAATAACCGCGGAAAATACCATCGTGCGAGTCGATCGAAATGCTTCGGAGCTGAGTGTTTGCCTCGTGCGAGATTATGGAGGTGATGTTTGCCACGATACCGATGTCATCATTGCCGACCACACTCAGCGTTACAGCCATCAGGTCGCCGGTCTTCCCGCTCCAGTCCGCACGGATAATACGGTACGGGTACCGTTCTCGGATATGATTGGCGTTGGGGCAATCTTCCTTATGGATCTTGACGGCACCGTCCGACGAAATGAAGCCGAACACCTTATCGCCATAGATAGGATTGCAGCAGCGTGCGAATTTATAGCTGAGGCCGTTGATACTCTTCTCACCAATGACGAGGACATCACTCTTACCCTCGCGATCGTCATTGGCAGGCTGGAGCTGGAACTCCTCCGCCGAAACCTTTTCGAGTTCGTCGGCACCACGGGTGAACTCAATATACTGATTGAGGAAGCGTCCCGGGTCAATCTTGTTTTCGCCGATCTCGGCAAACAGGTCGTTGGCAAACTTATAACCCATCTTCTTGAGCAGACGCATCATCTCCGCCTCGTCGATGTCCACCTTACGGTTCTTCGCACGACGGTTAAGCGCCTCCTTGCCGATGTCGGCAAGACGCTGACGCTCCTCGTTGAGACACTGCTTGATTTTCTGACGAGCCTTGCCGGAGCGGACTATCTGAAGCCACTCCTGACGCGGTGTCTGCGACGTCTGGGTCAGAATCTCAATGGTATCGCCATTCTGTATCTTATAATTAATTTTGCGGTGACGACCGTTTACGAGAGCACCGGTGCAATGTGCCCCGACGTTACTGTGAATCTGAAAGGCGAAATCGAGGATAGTAGCACCTGCGGGCATGCGGAAGAGGTCACCCTTGGGTGTGAAGGCGAAAACCTCCTCGCTGAAAGCGTCGGTGTTGAGGTTTCGCATCAGCTGCATGGGTCCGGAGTCGGCACTCTCCAGAATGTCGCGGATATTATTCATCCACTGATCGGAGCTATCCCCCTTGACCCCTTTATAACGCCAGTGGGCGGCAAGACCTTTCTCCGCCACAAGGTCCATGCGGCGGGTGCGGAACTGTACCTCAACCCATTTATCCTCGGGACCAAGCACAGTGGCGTGAAGACTCTCGTAACCGTTGCTCTTGGGGATGGTGATCCAGTCGCGCATACGCGCCGGATTCGCCTTGTACATATCGGCGAGGATGGAGTATGCCAACCAGCAGTCACTCTTCTCCTTCTCCAACGGCGTGTCGATGATGACACGTATCGCAAACAGGTCGTAGATACCGGGGAGGTCGACCTTCTGTTTCTTCATCTTGTTCCAGATCGACGAGATGATTTTGGTGCGGCCCTTGATGTCAAACTTCAGACCGGCGGCTTCGAGGCGCTTTTTAAGAGGGCCGATAAACTCCGCAATATATGCCTCGCGCGAGCGCTTTGTCTGATTGAGCTTGTGCGCAATCTGGGTGTAGATCTCCCGATTGGTATATTTGAGAGAAAGATCTTCGAGTTCTCCTTTTATTTTATATAGACCGAGACGGTGAGCCAACTGCGCATAGAGGCAGCTTGCCTCGAATGATACATTCTTGACCCACTCGGTATCGGGATGATTGTTGATGTTGCGCATCACCACCAGGTTCTGGACTATCATGATGATAATGACGCGTATATCGTGAGCGAGCGCCAACATCAGACCTCGGAAATTCTCCTGGTTATGGGCCGAATTACGAGTGCTGAACCGTGACACGCTTGCTATGCCATCGATAAGTGCGTAGACATCCTCACCCCATTCGCGGCTGATCTGTTCCGCGCTCATGATACCCTCGCGCGAGAGCATGTAAAGGAGTATGGCGAGGAGGATGTTATGATCGGCATCAACCTGACGGCTGAAGCACAGGGCTGTCTCAAGGGTGATACGGGCGTTACCTAATTCCTTGAAGTATGGATGGGTCGAACGGCGGATGCCGTCACGCAGGGTCTTACGCAACCTTTCTTTCTCCTCATCTGTAAAGGCAGATGCGCACTCATTATAAAGAGTCCTTTCCAAATCATGCAATTCCCGCAACTCCTTGAAGGTAAGTTTACGTGACTGCTGTCCGGACATTTTTTCGGATGTCACATTGTCGTTCTTTATCAAGTTATCATTCATAACAGCAGTAAGATCATAGTTTTATTATCTTCAGATTGCTTTGAATGTATATTCAGATTATTATCAAAGTGTATCCTCAGATAGTTTTCAATAAGAAATATAACAAATATAACAACTATTCTCATTTATATACGCATAAAGCAAGAAAATAATCAAAAAAATAACTGCCCGGCGGTCTTTTTGACTGTCGGGCAGTATAATCTTAAAGTCTTTCCTATATCAGGGAGAAGCCTCCTTATAAAAATGATTCCTCTTCTTTAGAATGACTCCACCTCTGAATAATTCCTCTTCTTTAGAACGGGCGACGTCCGCCGGGAGGGGGACCCATGGGACGCATACCACCGCGATCGCCCCCGGGAGGCATCGGGAGACCATCCATCTCCATCTGCTGTTTGCCGTGTCCCTTCATGGTGTTGAACTTCCACGCAACGCCAAACATCACATAGCGGGTTAAGGTATTGTTCTCGGTATCCGTTATCTGGTTATCTGACTGGCTTCGGCTTACACTCTTGTTCATACCCAAGATATCGTACGCCTTAACCGAGAATGTCAGACTCTTGTCGCGCAGGATGCTGTAAGAGAGTTCGGCGTTCCACAACCACGAGGTGGTATTGAAACCGTCGGAGTAACCGGTGGATGTACCGAACAGCAGCGAGGTGTTGAGGTTGAGGCCGAAGGGGAGGAAAACGGTCAGGTCGGTATTAAATCCGTATGTATGCGTCATGCGGTTGGGCTGCTTGGGGAGCGAGTTACCGGTAAGCTGCATCGTATATGTAGGATTCAAAGTGTACTGTACGTAATCGCAGCTGTAGGTCATGCCGACGGCAGGCGACACGCGAAGGTTTTCGGCTCGGTTGAAGTCACCGTTGATATAGCCGGGCGATGTCGAATAGTTACCGTTGATGCGGGCATTGATACGCCAGTGACGGTTGTGGAGCTGCTGGTTGAGCATCACCATACCGAAGATATTGAAGGCTCCGTTGGCGTTGGCGTAGGTAGTGTATCGTTCACCGGTACCCATATTGGTGGTGGTGCGACTCACCACAACATTACGTGTGTACTGCATACGTGTCATCGCGAAGATTGACTGCTGCGTAGCCGTATTGTAATGGTTGAAGTTGAGGTTTATGGTCTGTGCGAACGACGGTTTCAGATTCGGGTTACCCTGCTTGATGTTCATAGGGTCTGACACATCAGCCACGGGCTGCAACTGCGATATGCTCGGCTCCGACGAACGGGCGCGGTAATCGGCACGCAACGAAGTCGTCTTGGAAAATTTATATCTGAAACGTACGAAGGGTGCATAGTTCCACGTCCAGCGTGTTGCGATGTTACGCTCGGGATTGATGAGGTCGGTACTCTTTAACGAAGAGGGAGACACCAGGAATCCGGCGGTAAGGTTGTAGTTGGCGTTTACCTTCTTATAACCGATCTGTAATTCATGTGACGAGAAGGTATTGCGGTAACTGTTGGAGAGGTCCAGATCTATCACCGCACCGTCAGGAGTATAGGTATAATCCGGCATGACGAAGTTGTCAAGGTCTGTGGGGAGAGGCACGTTATAGGTATCAAGATCGGCATTATTGAAACGATACGACACATTATAACCTATCTGCAGGAAGTTACCTTTCTTTACGTCACCCAACGGCTCGGTCCATGTCAGACGACCGTTGATTGAGTTGGTCCATGAGTGGTTATCGAGGTAACGGTACAGGAGTTCGTCACCCTCCTCGGAGTCATCTTTCATGAAGATGGCAATATTACTCCATGAGGTGGTGTATTGTCGGGTGTTTGAGAACGTATAGTTTACATGAGCACTGATAGACCTGCCGGGACGGGACTTGAAATTATGGTTGAAGATGAGGCGACCACCGGCATTCCAGCTGGTGCCATGCAGGGCGCGGTCGCTCTCCTGACTGTTGATAAGCTGATTATCCTGATTCCGGAGTTCTGAACCGGTGTTCATGAAACTGCTGCGGGAGTTGAACGAGAAGTTCGGACGGAAATCCAAGGTGTTATATTCATCAATTTTCCACTGTAGGCGGAAATCACCTCTTACATTGTGACCACCGTCGTTGGTCAGTGACGAACCGGTAGAGGTCTGTGTCACTCCATCGCCGTAGTCGTTAAATGTCGTGGTCTTGGAAGTCGCCTCGCGCTCGGAATGGCTGTACATCACATTACCGCCAAAACGCAGGTCCTCGGTCTTGCCCAAGTTGAAGTTTAGACCTAAGCGCTGGGCAGTGGTGATACCGCCATTCTGTCCGAAACCGTTGAAACGACCGCGGCCCGAGTCACTGAAGCCCAAGTTATTGACATTGTTGAGACCGCCGACGATTGAAATCTGGTTGGTGTTGGTGAATGTCGATATGTTGAACTGCCCGTCATAACGCTTATCGGTACCATAACCTGCCTGAATGGTTCCGAGCCAACCGTTACGCATGTTTTTCTTTACGGTAAGGTTGATTACCGTTTCCTCCTCACCGTCATCAACGCCGGTCAGGCGAGCGAGGTCGGACTTGCGGTCCACGACCTGCACCTTGTCCACAAGGTCGGAGGGGAGGTTCTTGGATGCCATTGTCGGGTCATCGGAAAAGAACTCCTTTCCGTCAATAAGAATCTTGGTGACCGATTTGCCGCCGGAGGTTATGGAGCCGTCGGAAGCAACCTCGACACCGGGTAGCTTCTTAAGAAGATCCTCCACCGTGGCGTTTGTCTGTGTCTTGAAAGAATCGGCGTTAAACTCCATAGTGTCCTGCTTGGCGACTACGGCATCCTTGACAGCCGTCACTATCGCGTCGCTGAGCGTAACGGCGGCCTCGTGCATGTCGAAGCGACCTAAATTGACGGTGCGGGCAGTATCGGGGACTTGAAAAGCCTTCTCAATATCGTCCATGCCGATCATAGAGAGATGGAGCATGTAATTGCCGGCGGCAATGCGCGGTGCCTTGAAGCCACCATTGGTTTCCGTAACGACAAGCGCCTTGTTTACCGAATCGGGGAGACTCATTATGCGTACGCTGACACCGGGTAATCCGCTGCCATCAACGTCGGTGACACGACCCGTGACAACTGCCGAATAAACCGGTGCCAGTGCAATGCATAACAGAGTTGAGAGAAAGAGCAGTCTTGATTTCAT
>CAZAWP010000050.1:0-2030 GCA_964488855.1 uncultured Sangeribacter sp. | reverse complement strand
ATTCGTGTATTCATGACACTTATAAATGACACGATAAATTCATTTAGGTTTAATCAATTTTTACTAATATTCAAAAAATTTATTAACTTAGCGGACGCATATCTAAAAATGATATAAACATATCTTTCAAACAATTGCACAATTATAACCTATAACATGAGACTCCATACCTTATTTTTACTGCTTGCCGGATCTTTACCGTTA
Organism: uncultured Sangeribacter sp.; assembly: GCA_964488855.1. Taxonomy (GTDB): domain Bacteria; phylum Bacteroidota; class Bacteroidia; order Bacteroidales; family Muribaculaceae; genus Lepagella. Next base: position 1,826 of record CAZAWP010000050.1, on the reverse strand, counting down.
GCAGCACAGACCAATCTCCTCGAAGATGCTGTTTCATCGCAGACGATAGGTGCCAACCCCTCGGCTCCGTGGGTGGTCTACAACTCAGCCGGCGCTGTCACCAACGGTTCGTCACGTGCCTATATCCGCGATCTTGACCTGCGCGACTCCGACGGCACGGTGAGGGTTATTTTCACCCGCTGGGGTGACGGTTATACCCCTTATGATATTCTCTATACATACCCTGTCGAGCTTGAAGGGGGCTATGAGTATAATTTCTCGGTCTTCACCGGATACTGGAATAACTTCCCCGGCGACGTTGCCAAATACATCGTGCAGCCGGTAGATAATCTCCCGACTTTACAGGTGAACATCACCACCACTCCGGGTCTCGACCCGCTGATGATGCCGCAGTCTACCGATGACTGGACATTCACCATCGAGGGTGCTAACGACAGTGAGCACTGGTTGGCGTCACAAACAACTAAGACACATACTTTTTATGCCCCCGGCGAGGGAACTCAGACTTACTATCTATCCTTTGTCGCTCCCGCGGGTATCTATCCTATCGGCGATCTTTCGCTCGTCAAGGGTAATGCCGTGGATGTGCCCGCTTTACCCTCTCTCTCGGTCGGAGGCACTGCTGTCACTGACGAGGCTGTCGAGATGCGTCTACCGGCTTCGGGCAAGTTAGACCTGACGCTTGCCGGCGATGATGACATGTTCATACTCGTCACGGACAATGGTAAGGGTGAGTATAGTACTTACTCCGCTCCTGTCACAATCGACAAGGCGGGTACTTACTCAGTATATTACTATGCTGCCAAAGGGGCATATCATTCGGTGGTAAAGAAAATTACCTTAAATGTTCTACCGGCACAGATCTCTGAGGGCAATCTGCTTCGCGATGCGCTCAACGGTCAGATAAACTCCGTGCCCCAAGACTGGAAGGCTTACAACCGTGCGGGTGACGAGGTCAATTTCCCGGGCAACGCCACATTGCGTAACGCCGACATGGGCACTACCGGGTTTGTTGAGATGTTGGCTCTCCGTTGGGATGGCGACATCCGCGATGTGTACTATACTTATCGTGTGAATATCCCGACTACAGGCGTGTATGATTTCTCAATGCGCGCCACTGAGTGGAATAACTATAACGAACAGAACTCGGCGACTTCTCAGCTGCCGGGGATGTCGGGTCTGCGCGTGTCTCTGACTTCTGAACCTGGTTATAACTATCTTGACACCCAGAGCTTCATATTCGACATGCCGGGTGATCATCCGGGTGCCAACAAGACCGGTCCGGAGGGTAATCCCTACAATCTGATACAGTGCAACTGCGCTTTCTTCGCCGAAGCGGGTGAATACTACCTCTCGTTCACCGGTTCATCGGGTCTCTATCCTGTCAGCGACTTATCATTGACGCTGCGTGAGACAGCTCAATATTTTGAGTTGCCTGCCCAGCCGGACGCTAAAGCTAATGGTTTGGCGCTTAATGACGAAGGGTTCTATGCCGGTGTGCAGAAGATTACTTTCGGTGAGAATGAAAATGTAGACTATATATGGTTGCCCGAGGGTGATACGGCTTTGAAACGCTATCTGCCGTTCGCCGAACTCTCAGTTGCCTCCAACGGCACGTTATATGCGTATCAGATTGTAGATGGCATCCACGGTAAAGCTCTTGAGGCTCCGTTTACCATCGGTCCGTCGGATATTACTACAGAAATGATACATATCGAGGGTGGCGAATTTAACGAAGCAGAAAATATTGTTACGTTTGAAAATGAGGCGGTAGTTACCTTTACAGTTACTGAAGATATGGAAGCCTGGTGGATTTATGTTCCCTC
>CAZAWP010000049.1:10098-13648 GCA_964488855.1 uncultured Sangeribacter sp. | reverse complement strand
GGTGTCCGTCCATGCGAAGGGTCACCACCCGGATGATACGAGAAGGCTGCGGATACTATCCAAGTCTGCCTCTCCGCAGGCTGACTTTCCTCCTCACTCTTTCCTTCGGGTGAGGGCTCATTTTCGAGCAAGCGGACGGGGTTAAACCTGACCTCTTTGTTACGGAGCATATAGTCCATGCGGGCGAAATCTCCCCTGTGAAGCCATGAATCATAGAGCCGGCGGTCTCTATATCGCTCATCGTCAGGGTGTATATCACCGGTGCAATCGGCGGATGTTATGCCCCATGAGACGGCATCGCTTGCGGACATCAATGCCTTCAAGTCGGCAAGAACAGGACTGTAATTCTCTTTATTGGGCATATTATTATCCCTTTCTGCCGAAATCCGCCGGAATCTCACCCCATAGAGACGTTTGCCATTTCAATATCTTGGTCGAATACCCGTGGGTGTGCAGCCATTTTAGGGCCCGGTCCATCATGACAAACGATTTCTCGTTAGCCTTGGTCGGCTTAAGCTGGGTCTTGATCTGTTTCTTGCGAACCCACGACATCCCTGTCACCGAGTCAGAATATATCGTATGCTGTTCGCCGCTCTGTGCCTGCAGTGCCAAAGCGTGGACGATAGCGAGGAACTCCCCGATATTGTTGGTGGACTCCTCGAAAGGACCGATGCGGAAAATCTCTCGGCCCGTCATCAGTTCCACGCCTCGATACTCCATCAGCCCCGGGTTGCCCTGACAGGAGGCATCGACCGCCCAACCGTTGAGGTCTATCTCAGGGATTGTCATATAGTCGGGTTGTCCGTTTGCTGGCAGCGGCACATGCGCCCGTGCCGAAGTAAGGAACTCCCCTAATTCACGGTTGTCGTTCTTGCGCTCGCGACTGCGGAACGCCTCGGCGGCAGCCTCCGGAGTGCCGAAGCTCTTGATCGAGGCATTGGGATAACCGTCGATCTGCTCCACCGCATCCTCTATGTCATCGTATATCCCCGGTTCCCTGCCGGCCCATACCACGTAGTATCTTTTCTTTGCCATAAGCCAATAATTGCTTTTTATGCCACTCCGCATTGCTTTTTATGCCAAGCCTCAAGCGCTTTTTTACGCCTCATCGCGATAATGATAGCTGTTGCGCAGAGCGTCAAACTCATCCGGATGCTCACGCAGCATGGCGGTATCTACACCCGGATCGTACGACTCCGCTACCCTGTTCAGACCTATAGCATCCGGCAGGACGTAAGTCTGAGTCAGTCCCGAAGTATCGCCGTTGATATCGAAAGCCTCGTTTACCGCCTCGATGGCCATGCGGGTGGCGCGCTGTTTACCCTCGGAGGAATAACCCGCAATATGGAAAGTCGCGTAGTCAGCGAGCCTCAGAACGTCCTTATCGGTCTCCGGTTCGTATTCCCAGGTATCTACTACCGCGCGTATGCGATCTGCCGTCAGAGACTCTCTGAGGGCGTTTATATCGACCACGGGACCTCGCGCAGCATTGACCAATATAGCTCCCGGCTTCATGAGGCTCAATGCCTCGGTGTCGATAAGATGATGCGTGGGGTGTTTCCCGTCGGTGGTAAGCGGGGTATGTAAGGTCACCGCGTCGCACTCGGCGAGGAGTTGCGGCAGCGGCATATAGTTATCTTCAAGACCTGCTTCCTGACGCGGCGGGTCGCTTACAACTACCTCCGTGCCGGCGAGTCGTCCCCATGCTGCCACGAGTCCGCCGACATTGCCGGCTCCCACGACACCCAATTTATGCTTCCCCGGCTCAAACCCCATGCGCATGAGGGCGCTCCAGACATATTGGGCTACCCCCGGAGCATTGCACCCCGGAGCATTACGCACATCGATACCATGTGCCTTGCAGTAGTCGAGGTCAATATGGTCAGTGCCGATGGTTGCCGTAGCGATAAACTTTACTTTAGAGCCGTCGAGAAGTTCCTTGTCGCAGTGTGTACGGGTACGGATAATCAAACCGTCGGCATCACGCACTCTTTCGGGCGTAAATTCCTCCGGCTTGAGATAATGCACCTCAGCGCAATCCTCCAACCTCCCCTCGATGTAAGGTATATATGAATCGACCAAAAGCACGGGTCGCTCGTTATTTGCCATATTTCTCTATCATTAACTTCATCAGCCGGGTTGTGTATCCACTCCTCAGCAATGTTATAATCCGGTCACATACATCCCCACATATATCACTCCGATTACGAGCATGAGAATCTGCGGACGGGGCAGTTTCCACAGTGACTGCATATTTGCGTACTGCACGGCGGCAGCCAAGTACAATATAGGGAGATATGCCGCTATATTTGTGATGTCGAGGCATAGGCACCCTACGGCCAATAATCCCGCCAATGAAATGGCATTACTTATGCTGCGCCTGCGAGCATTGCCGGCGTATAGCTTGACCGCGTTATTAAGTCCTATGAGTAGCGCCGGCACTACCGTGACCCCGGCGTTTATCATCGTGAAAAACAGTTCGTTGCGCGACGGATACAGGTCAAAGAGATTGCTCAGTGTCGGCAGTGTGTAAGCATCCAAAGGGATAATCCCCAATCCCGTGGCAACCCAGAAAGGTGCCACCAGTCCCATGAGCAGGGTGGCAAACTCTTTTATATGCAGACTTTTGAGCACCAACCCCGCCAATATCGCCCATATCGGTATGAGCAGGAAGGCGTACTGAAACATCGTTCCCACTCCCCCTATCGTCGCCACAATGAAATACTCGCGGGTACTGTTACGTGCGCGGTAAGTCGGTATCAGTATCACGAGGCACAGAATCATCCCACCTAAAAGCAGCGAGCCGGAATTGAGCAGGATGTCAGTCCACCCGTTCGAGGGGAGCATGAGAAAGAGCAGAGCGGGGAGCATCTTGTCGGTCTCCGTGATGAAGTTGTGGGTCTTGTTGAGGAGATGCACACCGATAACGCAGAGCAACAGTACGAGGGCATTCAGCAGCGTCCCCAACCACCGGCTGAGATGCCAGTCGTTGGGCGACGGCAGGCAGATGCCCTTGTTGCCTTCGAGTACAGCCGGGGTAGCGTAAATATAGGCTCCGATAATCATGAGTAAAAAGATTATCAGAGCCGGGAATAGTGTTTCGTTGCTAATGGAGCTTTTACGCATCTGTGAGCTTGCTTATGCGTACATTAATCTTCGTTGTCAGTATTTGGCTTGCGACGGCGCGGGCGCATGCCTGAGGGAATGAATCGGGTTTCATGTTCGGCTGAAATCTGCGGACCCTTGGGATTCACGGTCTTTGCCTCGCTGCGGCGGCTGCGATCAAATCCTCCTTTACGCTCAAATCCTCCCTTGCGGTCATCACGCTTATCAAAGCCCCCTTTACGCTCAAAGCCCCCCTTGCGGTCATCACGCTTGTCAAAGCCCCCTTTGCGCTCATAACCACCCTTGCGGTCGTCACGCTTGTCAAAGCCACCCTTGCGGTCGTCACGCTTCTTATCAAAGCCACCCTTGCGGTCAAAGCCACCATCGTTCTTGCGGGGTTTGGAACTCTTGTCGTGACCGTAGCGGCGAGTCTCGGCATTCCACT
>CAZAWP010000049.1:3560-9998 GCA_964488855.1 uncultured Sangeribacter sp. | reverse complement strand
TTGCGGGGTTTGGAACTCTTGTCGTGACCGTAGCGGCGAGTCTCGGCATTCCACTCGTCGTCACTGCGGCGACGCATCTTGTGGATCTGGTTGCCGCTATCGTCGCGACTTGTCTTGCCGCCGGCGGCTACAAAATCGTCGCGCCGACCCTCAAAGAGGATATATTCGCGCAGAGAGCACTCCAGCGAACCGTTGAGCAACGGTATCTTCTGTGTCGGCTTAAGCCCGATGTTATCGAAGTCCTCTTTATTTAGACCCAAAATCCACGCATGCCAGCCGGCGAAATTACGCTTTAGGGTTGTGCCGATACCCTTGTAGAGCTCAACCATGTTTTCCGGGCGCAGACGCTCGCCATACGGCGGGTTCATCACCAATACACCGGGGTCACCGTTGTCGGTCCAGTCGGCAAAAGGCTTGCAGGTGAGGTCGATCATATCCTCTACCCTTGCGTTGCGGATATTGGCACGCGCCACGGTGACCGCCTCCGGGTCGATGTCGCCGCCATATATCTTGAAATTGAAATCACGCTCGGCGCTGTCGTCATTATAAATCTCCTCAAAGAGGTCTGCGTCGAAGTCTGGCCATTTCTCGAAGCCGAACTGTGCGCGGAATATTCCCGGATTGATATTGGCGGCGATAAGGGCAGCCTCCACCAAGAATGTTCCCGAGCCGCACATGGGGTCTGCGAAATCGCAGTCACCGCGCCATCCCGTCTTGAGGATTATACCTGCCGCCATTACCTCGTTGAGAGGAGCCTTGGTGGTGTCCACGCGCCAGCCGCGTTTAGACAGCGGTTCGCCGCTCGAATCCAATGAAATAGTCACCCTGTCGCCGTCGATATGGACGTTAAAGAGGAAGTCCGGATCCGTAACGCTTACCGACGGACGGCGCCCTGTCTTGTCGCGGAAATAGTCGGCGATACCGTCCTTGATGCGGTATGTCACAAAACGGGAGTGGTTGAATTCCTCGCTAGTGACCGTGGCATCGACGGCAAAAGTATTATCGACGCTCATATATTTGCTCCAGTCGATCTCACGGATGATGTCATAGAGATTCTCGGCATCGTAAGCCGTAAATTTCTCGATAGGCTTCAGGATGCGCAGCGCGGTGCGCAGACAGATGTTAGCCTTATACATCAACGCCTTGTCGCCGTGAAAAGAGACCATGCGGTTTCCCGGCTCCACATTCTTGGCGCCTAACGCTATGAGCTCCTCCATCAGGATCTCCTCAAGACCCATATAGGTCTTGGCGACCATTTCAAAATTCTCGCTGTCCAATTGTGTTGTTTCCTGATTCATTACTTTAGCGCTTTTCAGCTTTAAAAGATTATGGGGCTGTTACCGGAGGTATCGGTATTTTCGGGGTTTGTCGCCGCGGTGCCGGGGACGTCAGTGCCGGGTTGGCTGAACGCCGTCAGGGCGTCGTTGAAGTTCGGGGCACGGTTAAATGCCGGCGTGCGCTCCAGGAGGGCTATGACCTCAAAATTATCAAACTGATCCGGAGTCAGCACCGCATATTTCTGCTTATCGACCTGACGGTTATGGTTCTTGATTTTATCATGACCATATATTTCGGCGATCGTTGTCTTATCCTTTTGGGCGCTTTGCTCGGGACCTTTAGACGTCTTGTCTTGCTCAAAGTCCGCTTCGAGGATGATCGGTCCGGGACCTTTTTCCTCCGATTCGCGCAGTGTCACGTCGAAGCCCGAGGCAAGCACGGTAATCTTAACCTTGTCGCCCATAGCCGGATTATCGGCAATACCCCACTTTACATCAATTGTCGGGGGGAGCTGTGAGGTAAAGGTATGGATCTCACCGATCTCCTCCGAGCGCAGCGGATTTGGGGAGTCACGCCAGCAGACAAATTTCAGCATCAGTCGCTTGGCGGTATAAATGTCGTGTGCCTTGAGCAGCGGCGAATGCAATGCATTGCGTATCGCATCCGAGATGCGGTGCGGACCCTCACCCTCGGCAGTGGAGATAATCGCCGTGCCGGAATCCTTGAGGGTGGTCTTGACATCCTGAAAGTCCACGTTTATGTAACATGGCTCCGAGATGATGTCGGAGATGGAGCGCGCGGCGTTGGCGAGAGTGTCATCGGCTTTACCGAAGGCGTTGAAGAAGTTCAGATCCGGATAAAGCTCGATAAGGTTCTCGTTGTTGATTACGAGAAGTGCATCGACATGCTTGCGCATCTCGTTGGCACCCTCAAGAGCCTTGAGAATCTTCTTGTCCCCCTCAAAGAGGAAGGGTACCGTCACGATACCTATCGAGAGCACATTTGCCTCGCGGGCGAGACGAGCCACGACCGGAGCCGCACCCGTACCCGTGCCTCCACCCATACCTGCGGTAATAAACACCATCTCGGTATTGTCGTTAAAGAGTTCGCGGATGGCGTCTACATCGGCTTCGGCGCACTGGCGTCCGATCTCGGGTATATTGCCCGCTCCGCGACCGTGGGTGATCGAGTCGCCGATCAGCAGGCGGTTGGGTACCGGCGAGAGCTTGAGAGCCTGCTTGTCGGTATTGCAGACCACAAAATTGATGTGGGGGATATTCTGGCGGAACATGTAGTTTACCGCATTGCTGCCGCCGCCCCCTACTCCGATGACCTTGATGATCGAGGTATCGGCTTCTTTATCGAAATCAGTATCGATTGTGTCGATGGGTGGATTTGATATATTATCGCTCATATTCGAGTGGAGGATATTAAGTGGGATATTGCTTTTCAGTCGAGTAAGTCGGAGTCATCCTCGGTATCGTTGCCGCCAAAGAGGTTGGCTAACTTCGATCCCAATTTGGAGAAGAGTCCGTTTCTGTCAATCTTGATCGGAGGCTTGCTGCCACCCTGTTTCTTGGGTTCTTCAGGCTCCTCGTCGGGATTGGGGGTACCCATCGGGGGGAGTTCCTCTTTCTGGGGAGCCTCCAGCGATTGTATGTCTGTATCCATGGTGCCGGCGTAGAGTATGGCGGCAACTTCGAGGAGATTGGCGGAATCACCCTTGACATCCGCCACACGGATATATGCGGGCAACTGACCGCGTCTGACCTTGAGGTCGCTCTTTTGTGCCAACAGCTCAAGCAATCCGTTGAGCTTGGCACCTCCCCCGATGCACACGATGCCTCCCGGGAGATCCTTTTCGGTCAGCCCGTCGTAATGGATCTGCTCGATGATATTGGCTACGATCTCCTCGGCGCGTGCCACTGTCCGGTTGGCGACATCGGTCATGCGGATACCGTTGATATTTGTGCTTGATGAGATCTCGCGGTTTATGGCATTGCCCGAGGCAATCTTGATCTCCTCGGCGCGCTCCTCAAGCAGGCTGAGAGAGGTCAGGTCGCGGGTGATGTTGCGTCCACCCAGCGGCAATGTCGCATAATACTCCAGGTGACCGTTGCGGTATATTGTGACGGTGGTTGTCTCGGCGCCCATATCGACCAGCATGCACCCGAGGCGTTTCTCCTCCTCGCTGAGCACGATCTGACCGGCGGCGAGAGCCGTGACCACAAGACCGTCAATCTCGATTCCCAATTTATCGGGGATGGTGCGCTCGAGGTTGCGGCGCATCTCCTTGCGGGCTACTATCAGGTCGTAGGTTGCCTCGATGCTGTCTCCTACCGCACCGCGGGGATTTGGAGTCACCGTACGCCCTACCTTATACGAGCGCGGTATCACGTCGATGACCTCGATGCCGTTGTCGGTGGCGGTAGCCATGGCGCGCTCACGCAGTCTGTCGATGATGTCGTCGGTGATTTCGGTATCGACCGGCAGGGTCTCTGCCATGACGACTGTCATATTGCGCATCGAGCGCCCCGACAATCCGGTGAACACACCCCGTATGCGACGCGGCGAGACACTCGGGTTGTGCTCCAGCTTCTCGATGATACGCGCCACGCGCAGCGATGCCTCCTCGAGATTCTGGATGATGCCGTAACGGGAGAACTCTACACCCTTCTCCTGCTCCACAGCGATAATCTCGAGGTGCCCGATGCCTCGGGTTCTCCCCACTACTCCTATTATTTTGCTGCTGCTCACCTCGATGGCGGCAACATATCTGTCCTGATTCATAGATTTCCTCTTTTAGATGCCCATGCTTATAGGTGCGTTGTTATCCCGCCGGAGCCGGTGTCGGAGTGGCAGCCGCGGGTTCGATCTGCGGTAAGGTAGCCTCCTCGATCTCGATATCGTCGATATCCTCCGATACCACCGGTGCGACGGGTTTAATACGCCGCGTGGCTACTACCTGACCCTTATATTTGACGCTGATGGTGTCATATTCGTTCCAACCCTTATACGGCAGCACTTTGCGGTAGAAGAGTGTCAGAAGACGGTTTTTCTCGTCCAGACGCGAAGTGTCGCCCATGTTGATTACCTGACCCTGGATGCGCGGTATCAGCAGCAGGTTGCGGCTGTCCCGGGCCTCGATCATGCCGGTCAGGTCGCGAAGCTCAGGGTTCTCGCTGATCATCCGCACCAACGGTATTACCGCTGATGGTGGGAAGCTCTTGGAGAAATTGCCCCGCACGATCGGCACGTCGGTATAGTAATCGGCGTGTGACTCGATAAACTTGCCGGCGCGGTTGATGTAATAGCTCTTGTTGCCCGAAAACACACGCATTATCGGCACTAAGGGCACGATATGTATCTTGAGATGTCCACCGGCAGAAATCATGCAGTCCACGCTCTCGAAGTTGTTGTGGCGCTCCAGATACTGCTGCAGTTCGACGGTGTTGAGCTGAGCCAACTGCGCCCCGACGAGCTTGCGCGGATATTTCTTGAGCTCCCTCTCGATACCGTGTCGCACGATAGTGTCCAGTCCGGAGGTGCCCTCGACGGTGATGTCGATGGCACGGCAGGTATCATGAGCCGCTTCATGACGCGCCCATACAGCCGCCACGGCAACATAGCCGAGCAGCACTGCGAGGGCGCTTATCTTCAATATCCGGCGATATATCGGTTTCATATTAATTGTCCGGCGCAGTTTCAGGCTGTCCGGTGCGGTTTTTAATCCTTTGGTAGAGCTTTTTTCAGCCCATTGGCGACTCTTTTCCGGTCATGATACACCGAATCTCCGGAAGCAGCACATCAAGATCCGCCGCCCCCAGAGTCATCAGCAAGCCAAAGTTACTATTTTTCAATAGATTTAGCAAATCTTTTCGCTCACAATAAATTTTTTCAGCACTTTTTACGCTGTCAAGAATCGTGTGCGACGAGATACCGGGGATGGGTTCCTCGCGTGCCGGGTATATTTCGGGCATGATGACAGTGTCGGCTTCGCTGAGCGCAGCGGCAAAATCGGGGGCGAAATCACGTGTGCGGCTGTAGAGATGGGGTTGGAAGATGACGGTGATAGGGTAGTCCTCATATAGCTTCCGCACCGACCGTATCGAAGCGCGTATCTCGTTGGGCGAATGGGCATAATCGTCTATGAGCACATGACCGTCGGGCTGAGTGCCGTCGAGCAGCACCTCAAAGCGGCGGTGGGCACCCTTGAAGTCCTCAAGTCCGTGTTTTACCTCCTCCGGCGTCGCTCCGGCAGCTATTGAGGCTGCTGCGGCTGCCACTGCGTTGTCAATATTGATTTCAACGGGTACCCCTAACGAAATATCCTTGATCTCGACACCGGGCCCGATGATGTCGACTGTCAGTTTACCCTTGCCGTAGCGGATGTTGTCACTGTGCCAGTCTCCGTCGCTGCCGCCGCTGTAGGTCTCGACCTTGACCTCAGGTCCCGCTTCCGGCTTCATCTTCAGACCGGTGTGAAGTATCAGATACCCCCCCGGACGTATCAGCGAGGTGAAATAGCTGAATGCCTCCAAGTAATGCTCCTCGTCGCCGTAGATGTCGAGGTGGTCCGGATCGGTCGAGGTGATTACGGCTATATGGGGTGTGAGGTTATGGAACGAACGGTCATATTCGTCAGCCTCGATGACGGTGACAGGCGATTCCTCCTGCAGCACGAGGTTGGACTCGGTGTTGCGTAAAACGCCTCCTAAAAAGGCTGTGCAGCCGACTTTGCTCTGACGCAGGATGTTGGCGATCATCGACGAGGTTGTCGTCTTGCCGTGCGAACCCGCCACGCAGATGGAGTCGCTCGTGCGGGTGATTTCGCCCAGGAGGGCGGCTCGCTTGATGACGCGGTTGCCGTTGGCGCGGAAATAGGAGAGGATGGCGTTGGTCGGAGGCACTGCCGGTGTATAGACTACCAGTGTGTCGCTGCCGCGCATGTCCTCGGGGATATTGGCGACTGAATCCTCAAACGTCAGGATCGCTCCCTCCTCGGTGAGATGGTCGGTCAGTAGGGTAGAGGTGCGGTCATAGCCGGCGACCTTGACTCCATGACGCAGGTAATAGCGCACAAGGTTTGCCATGCCGATTCCGCCGGCTCCAACGAAATATATTTTCTCGGGTAATGTGCTCATTTCTCTTCTCTTCTCT
>CAZAWP010000049.1:0-3460 GCA_964488855.1 uncultured Sangeribacter sp. | reverse complement strand
CCAATCTTCTTGAGTTGGTCGGGTTGCCCCATCAGCTCTATGATAGCGTCGGTAAGTTTGGCGCGGGCCTCGTCATCGCGTATGAGGCGGGCGGCATTGCGCTCCGACAGCGCCAAGGCATTCTTGGTCTGATGATCCTCGGCGACGTTGGGCGACGGCACGAGTATGGCTGCCTTACCGAGCAGTTCGAGTTCGGAGATCGTGCTCGCCCCGGCGCGTGCCACTACTAAATCTGCGGCTGCGTACGCCGCGCCCATGTCGGTGATGAAGTTATCCACCCATACGCCCGAAAGCCCTTTGGCTGCCTCCTGACCGCGGTTGCCGAACCGTTTGCCGGTCTGCCAGATGACCTGAATACCTTTATCCGCAAGTTTCTTTATGCCGCTCTCCAACGCTTCGTTGATGGTAAGGGCACCGAGGCTGCCACCCGTGACGAGAAGGGTAGGCTTGTCGGCATCGAGACCGAACTGTCTGCGCGCAGCTCCCTTGTCGTAGGCTTTATCGGCAAGTTCCTTGCGTACCGGATTACCGGTCATGACGAGCTTGTCGGCGGGGAAGAAGCGTTCCATCCCCGGATATGCCACGCAGATGCAGTCCGCATTCTTTGCCAACAGCTTGTTGGTGACACCGGCGTAAGAGTTCTGTTCCTGGATAAGCGTAGGCACCCCGGCTTTCTGTGCCGCCTTGAGAGCGGCGCCCGAGGCGTAGCCACCCACACCGATGGCGATGTCGGGGCGGAAGTCGCGCACGATCTTGGATGCCTGACGCATGCTGCGCCAGAGCTTGTATAGCACCTTTATGTTGCGCAGGGGATTCTTGCGGTCAAAACCCGCGATGGGCAACCCTACGATGTCGTAGCCGGCTGCCGGCACGCGCTCCATCTCCATGCGGTTGTCTGCCCCTACAAAGAGGATGTCGCAATCATACCTGCGCCTCAGCGCATTTGCTATCGACAGCGCCGGGAAGATATGTCCTCCCGTACCGCCGCCGCTTATCAGAAATCTATATTTTGCCATTTTTATCTCATTAATTGCCCGAGCTGTAGTTGGCTGCCTGCATATCTTCAGGTAGCTGACGCAGCTCTGCCTTGATATCTTTCTTATTGCCGTTGGTGACTGCGTAACGGCTCACAGAGAGCATCATGCCGATTGCCGCCGACATCACCAGTACCGAGGTTCCACCCTTTGAGATGAAGGGCAACGGCTGGCCCGATACAGGGAAGAGTCCCGTGACGATAGCCATGTGCACCAACGCCTGCATGACTATCAGCACCGCGCACCCCAATATGAGGAAAGCCGGGAATGCCCGCGAGCATTTGTAGGCTATGCGTCCTGCACGCGCCACCAAGAGGAGGTAAAGCACTAACAGCAGCGAACCACCCACCAGACCGGTATCCTCAACGATGATGGAGAAGATGTAGTCCGAGAAGGCGAGGGGGAGTCGCGCACTCTCGCGTGAGTTACCCGGTCCCTGACCCATCACGCCGCCGTTAGCCTGAGCGAAGTTCGAGAAGATTACCTGACGGTTCAGGTCATCCATCTTATCCTCCGGCGAGGTGCCCTTGAGCCAGCGCCCGATACGTCCCTTGTGGGTGTCGGCACGACCCGAGCTTACGACCTCGGTCGAGTCCACTTCGTCAAATTCGGAGTGTGAGGGGGTGATATATTTGACAGCGAAAAGCATGCCTCCGGCTACCGCATAGACCGCCAACACCATGCCGAACTTACGCCATTCGATGCCGCCGATCAGCAGCATGCTCACGCTCACACCCATCAGCAGGATCATGTTGGTGAGACCATTCTTCCACAGGCATCCGCCGAATACCAACACCGCGATGGCGCAGGTGATGACTCCTTTGGTGGTGACGCCTCCGGGTTGCTGGTTTCGCGACAGAATCGAGGCAAGCAGAAGAATCACCGACAGTTTGACCATCTCAGCCGGCTGTATGGTGAAGCCCGCCACACGCAGCGCGCGCTGAGCACCGTTGATCGACACACCCGCCACCGACGACAGTATCAGCAGTCCTAAGGAGAAGACGGCGAAAATCATCGCCCACCGGCGGAAATGCACAAAATGGATGCGCTCGAACATCAGCACTATGCCCAAGCCGATTATCAGGAAGATGCCGTGACGGATAAGGGGACTGTAGACGTTGGCGCCGCTGACCTCCGAACTGGAGGCGGAGAAGAGTTCGACGACGCTTATGACGAGCAGTGTGAGGTAAATACCCCAGATATAGCCGTCCGAGCCGCTCTTGCGCGGTTTCTCGGGGGTGGTGTTGCGACGACGGCGAGAGGGTGCCTCGTCTTCAATGGTCTGCGTATTGTCTACGACGCGCCCGTCGACCGTCCGGCGTATGGTGATGCCTTCGAGAGTGGTGGTTTCGTTCTCTTGCATTGTCAGGAGAGATTAGTTTGCTTAGTTTGTAGTTATTGAAGAGATGATTGTAATCCCGCACAGGGAAAAATAGGAGAGGGGTTTCTTACCCCTTGAGAGCGCGCACAGCGGCTTTAAACTGCCTGCCGCGGTCCTCATAGCTGCTGAAGAGGTCAAAGCTCGCGCAGCAGGGCGAGAGCAGCACGGTGTCTCCCTCAGAGGCGAGGCGGCGGCACTCCGCCACTGCGTCGGTCACCGAATGGGTATCGACTACCGGGATACCGTAGTCTCCAAAGAACTCCAAGAGCTTGCCGTTGTCCTTACCCATGCAGACGATAGCCTTGACGCGCTCATGGACAAGGTCGGCTATTTCGGAGTAATCGTTCCCTTTATCCTTGCCCCCCAAGATGAGGACGGTCGGGGAGGTCATGCTCTCCAAGGCATACCATGTCGAATTGACATTGGTCGCCTTCGAGTCATTTACGTAGCGCACGCCGTCGATTGTATCGACATATTCGAGGCGGTGCTCCACCGATTCAAAGTCCTCCATTGCGGTGCGTATGTCCTCGTTGCGTATGTCGAGCAGCGAAGCCGACAGACCCGCTGCCATGCTGTTATAGAGGTTATGTAGACCGGTGAGCGAGAGTTTGTCGCGGGGAATCTCCCACACTTCGCCGGGGGTGATGAAGCGGATTATGCCGTCCTCCTCGTATGCCTTGCTCCCATCCTCGTAGAAATGGCTGAACGGCATCTGCATGCTCTCGATCTGAAGCTGACGTATCTGCTCCATGATGACCGGATCCTCCTGCCAGTAGATGAAATAATCCTCGGCTGTCTGGTTCTGCAGGATGCGGAATTTGGCAGCCACATAGTTCTCCATCTTATGGTCATAGCGGTCCATGTGGTCGGGGGTGATGTTGAGTATCACAGCGATGTGAGCCTTGAAATCGTACATGTTTTCAAGCTGGAAGCTTGATAGCTCCACGACGTAATACTTATGGTCGGACCGCGCTACCTGCAGAGCCAGGCTCTGACCGACATTGCCGGCGAGCCCGACATCGAGTCCGGCGCGCTTGAGGATATG
>CAZAWP010000048.1:0-13956 GCA_964488855.1 uncultured Sangeribacter sp. | reverse complement strand
GACCCCGACCTTGGCAAGGTCGTGCTCTACCAACTGAGCTATTTTCGCAGTTTTTTGTTCTGCTCTCGTTTTCCCGATTGCGATGCAAAGTTACAACCATTTTTTTAATTCTCCAAATCTTTTCGCAAAATATTTTACAAAAAAATTTTATCTCTATCCTAACCGGCTGATATGCTGTTAATTTAATTTGAAAAATTTTTACATAAATTTTGCGGTCAAAAAAGAAATCTATGTTCGTATAAAAGTAATAAGTATTTTACGGATAAAAATTATTACTATTATACTGATAAAAATGATAAGTATTATATGGAAAAAAAGAGAAGTCGTTTCCGACAACCGGAGACGACTTCTTGTTTTTTAGAATTTAGAATAATGTAAACGCAAATATCCTATTCATTATTGATTATACATTATTCATCATTCCTGTTTCTATTGATCTTATTTTTACATCATGCCCATGCCGCCCATTCCGGGATTTGCCATCGGTGCGGCGGGTGTATCTTCCTTCTTGTCGGCGATGACACACTCAGTGGTGAGGAACATACCGGCGATGCTGGCAGCGTTCTCAAGAGCCACACGGGTTACCTTGGCAGGATCGATCACACCTGTCTCGAAGAAATTCTCAAATGTGTCAGTGCGGGCGTTGAATCCATAGTCTCCTTTACCATCCTTAACCTTCTGGAGGATTACGGCTCCCTCTACGCCGGCATTCTTCATGATCTGACGCATGGGTTCCTCGATGGCACGACGAATGATAGCAATACCGGTGTTCTCATCATCATTGTCACCCTTGAGTTCCTCAAGAGACTCTACGCAACGGATGTAAGCAACACCACCACCGGGAACGATACCCTCGGCGATAGCTGCACGAGTTGCTGAGAGAGCGTCATCTACACGATCCTTCTTCTCCTTCATCTCAACCTCAGAGGGAGCACCGATGTAAAGAACGGCTACACCACCTGCCAACTTAGCGAGACGCTCGTGGAGTTTCTCCTTGTCGTAGTTGGAAGTAGTTGTCTCGATCTGAGCCTTGATCTGGTTTACACGATCCTGGATAGCTTCCTTGCTGCCGGCACCGTTCACGATGATTGTATTATCCTTGTTTACGGTTACCTTTTCAGCGGTTCCGAGATCCTTGATAGAAGCCTGTGAGAGCTGCATACCCTTGATTTCGCTGATTACTGTACCACCTGTAAGAACGGCTATATCCTCAAGCATTTCCTTACGGCGGTCACCAAAACCGGGAGCCTTTACTGCACAGATCTTGAGGCTGCCACGGATACGGTTGAGTACCAGAGTGGCAAGAGCCTCGTTATCTACATCCTCAGCGATAATAAGGAGCGGACGACCGGACTGAGCCGAAGATTCGAGGATAGGAAGAAGATCCTTAAGGTTGGAAATCTTCTTATCGTAGAGAAGGATATAGGGAGAATCCATCTCGCACTCCATCTTCTCGGTATCGGTAACGAAATAGGGAGAGATGTAACCACGGTCAAACTGCATACCCTCGACAATATCGACGGTAGTCTCGGTTCCCTTGGCCTCCTCGACGGTAATAACTCCCTCTTTCTTTACTTTCTTCATAGCCTCGGCGATCAGACGACCGATCTCCTCGTCATTGTTTGCAGAAATGCGGGCAATGTTCTCGATCTTATCCATATCGTCGCCTACTTCCTGACTCTGAGCCTTGATACCCTCGACAACCTTAGAAACGGCTTTGTCGATACCGCGCTTCAGATCCATCGGATTTGCACCGGCGGTGACATTCTTGAGACCTACGTTGATGATAGCCTGAGCAAGGACGGTTGCTGTTGTAGTACCGTCACCGGCCTGATCTCCTGTCTTGGAAGCAACCTCCTTGACGAGCTGGGCACCCATGTTCTCAAAAGGATTTTCGAGCTCGATCTCACGAGCCACTGTTACACCATCCTTTGTGATATGAGGAGCACCGAATTTCTTCTCAATAATAACATTACGGCCTTTGGGACCTAATGTAACCTTTACGGCGTCTGCAAGTGCATCGACACCATTCTTGAGTTCTTCGCGTGCCTTAATATTAAATTTTATTTCCTTTGCCATGACTTTTTAATCTTTATTCTATCTTTTCTTACTCTTAAGAGTGTGTTTATCCGATGACAGCAAGAACATCACTCTGACGCATCATGAGATATTTGGTGCCGTCAAGCTCCAATTCATTACCGCTATATTTACCGTAGAGCACCTCGTCACCAACTTTGAGAATCATCTCCTCATCCTTGGTGCCGTTGCCGACTGCGATAACTTTACCTCTGAGCGGTTTCTCTTTTGCGCTGTCAGGGATATAAATACCCGACATAGTAACTTCCTCTGCTGCCGTGGGTTCTATCAAAACACGGTCAAATAATGGTTTGATATTCATGTCTTTATAATTATATTTTGATATACCGTAGTGATATACAATTACGGAGGAACCGCAATTGTATTACCTTATTATTTCAATTAACAATTAGCAAAAAATATGCCAATTTCAATATTTGTTATCTATAAATATAAGTAATCTCTGTACGTTTACTTATATAACAAACAGCATCTGAAATCGGTTGATGCTATCCGCAATGCTCTTAGACCGCCATGTAGCTCTTAGCTAACAGCGGCGCTTTAGCCTGCCGATAGGGTAGAATTATAATACCGTCGGTCACCTGTTACATTTTCTCCTACAAAAGATGGGAGTTTATAGTGATAATCAGAATAAGGTATCTCTATCTCAGCCAAGACAAGTCCTTCCTCAGCTCCCTTAAATTCATCGACCTCCCATACATTTCCCTCGTAAGGTACGCGGTACCGTATCTTTCGGAGAACTTTTCCCTCTGCCATCTGCAACATCTGCTCTGCGTCCTCAACAGGTATCGGATATTCAAACTCCAATCGAGTATCACCTTTATTCTTCCCTTTGACGGTAATAAAAGCCTCCGAGCCATATATGCGGACTCTGACGGTTCGTTCCGGCGTCCGATTCAGATAACCTTGTACGATTTCTGCCGATGACTCCGCCATCTCTTTATACCTGTCATTAGTGACAAGATATTTGTGTTCTATCTCCACTCCCATATTAAAATCTTTTTACGCTCCTTTAGTCTTTTAATTCAAAAGCGTCTGCATCGGCACCTACCGGAAATTTCTGACGGAATTTCTCCAAGGCATCACGCTGCAGGGTCGCATAAATGAATAGGGGAGCTCCCGGTATATTGGTCTGAGCCTCAACGCCCAACCATTTTCCCTTAAAGTCAATGACCGCCGACTTACCGTCATATTCTACTCCCGATGTGTCTTTACCGAAACAATTGACGGCACAAACGTATGCCGAATTTTCAATCGCACGTGCCGGCAGGAGCGCGCTCCAAACGTTTACTCGGGGTATGGGCCAGTTCGCCACAACACACATCATATCGTATTGATTATTGATATTACGACACCAGACGGGGAAGCGTAGATCGTAACATATAACCATGGCTATATTCCAGCCGCGGTATCTTACCGACATACGAGTGTGTCCTTTTGAGAATATTTTATCTTCACCCCCCATTGTAAACAGGTGCTTCTTATCTGCAAAGGATTCATCCCCCGACGGCTCGATAAAGAAACCTCGATTGTAGAGCGAGCCGCCCGAATCGGCGATATAACTTCCGGCAATCGCGACATTATATTTATGGGCGAGTTCTTTCAACAAATCTATCGTCGCACCGGTATTTCGTTCGGCGTATGGACGAATAGCCTCTTTATCCATACCTACCGGAAAGCCTGTTGAGAATGTCTCGGGCAGTATCACTAAATCGGTATCCGGATGCACCTGAGCCATTGCCTCCTTAAGTGTATTGAGATTTGCCTCCTTGTCACCCCATTTGATTTCAAGGGGCAGAAGGCATACGTTTAAATCTTTTGTTATCATGATGTTTTATTATAATCCGAATTTATCGGGATATTTAGCAGCATTAGGAAATTTAGAGTAGTAAGATTTGACGAATGCCATATCTTTCTCTATATCTCCGCAGGGTTTAAATTCCTCCTCTATGATTATCTTTTTATTTTCATAATCTATGACGCCCAATTGTATAGGCACCTTAGCACCGTATGCTATATAGAGGAAACCAGTTCTCCATTTTTTCTGATACGAGCGTGTGCCCTCGGGTGTCACTGCCAAGTTGATATATGAACTCTCGTTAAATCTTTGTATCAATGATTCGGTGAGGTCTCCTTTCTTTTTGGATGGCACGGGGATACCGCCCAATGCCTTTAACAGATACTTGAGGGGGAAGAAGAACCAAAATTCCTTCATAAGG
Source organism: uncultured Sangeribacter sp. (assembly GCA_964488855.1). Lineage (GTDB taxonomy): Bacteria > Bacteroidota > Bacteroidia > Bacteroidales > Muribaculaceae > Lepagella. The sequence continues at coordinate 9,640 of CAZAWP010000048.1, read as the reverse complement.
AAATTAGCCTTTCTTCCTAATGATCTGTAGGCAAAGAGTCCTAATATAAAATCCCAGTTTGTTGTATGCGGAGCCACACAGATGACGCATTTGTCACGCCGGGGCGCTGTAATACAAACTTTCCAACCGAATAATTTCAACAAAAATTTCCACATGTTCATTCTTATTTTATCAAGTACTGCTGACGTATTAACAATTAACGGAGCTACAATTTCTTGTGCTCCGTCAATTATTTTTACTTTAAAGCTCTTTTCTCAGATATTACTTCCGAGAAATTCGGCTCCATTATGCTTCTGCAGCTTCTTTGTTAGCAGCCTTGGCAGAAGCGGGGAGAGCTGCATTGAAATCCTTGAGTGCAAGGTTGATGTCCTCACCGAACTCAGTAGTAATCTTGTTGAAAAGGTTCTTGAAGAAAGTCTGCTTAGCCTTAGAGTAAGCCTTGTGGTCTTCAAAAGCACGTACGCCACGGTCAAAGTACACATTAGCATTGTCCTTAGCTTTGCCGATAGCTGCGAGTACTTTCTCGATAGCTGCAGCAATCTTCTTCTTGTCTGCTCCCTCTACATTATAATAAGAGGTCATCATCTCCTCGCACACACTTGAGCCGAGTGCGTCTACATACTTCTTGAATTCTCTTTTGTTTGCCATAATATTTGAGTTATATAATTATTCGGATTAATGTTATATTTTTATATAGATTTATCACATCCTATTGTTATAACAAATTTTTAGTTAAATTTATTATTCCCTCGTACAGTTTCTAATCCATCCTCTCCTTGCGCGAAGCATCGAGACGAAGCAGTATGAAGAGGAGTATGGTGAATCCCCATAACGATGAACCCCCGTAACTGAAGAATGGTAGCGGAATGCCTATTACCGGACATAACCCTATCACCATACCGACATTAATAGCCAAATGGAATATCAATATCGAGACCACGCAATAGGCATATACACGTTCGAAGGGCGTCCGTTGCCTCTCTGCAAGATGTATAATCCGCAGTATCAGCGCCAAGTATAATATCAACACGCCTGCCGCTCCGACAAATCCCTCTTCTTCGCCGATCGTGCAGAAGATAAAGTCGGTGTGCTGCTCGGGTACATACTTGAGTTTGGTCTGCGTTCCGTTAAGAAAACCTTTACCGGTAACGCCCCCCGAACCTATGGCTATTTTGGACTGGTTTACGTTGTAACCCGATCCTTTTACATTATCCTCAATACCCAATGCTACTTTGATACGCTGCTGCTGATGCGGCTCAAGGATATTACCGAAGACATAATTTACACTGAAAAGGAAGCCCACCGACACGACGGCGAAAGCTATTGTCACAAGGTATTTACCTATATGATGCCTGAACATCATGATTATGGTGTAAATTACGGCTGCCGCAAGAACGACGAGGAAATAAATCAGTCCATTGATGCTGATGCCGCAGAGTGACAATATTGTCACTACTATGGCACTTCCGATAAATCCTAAAATCACGTTCCTGCCGATGATTATATCCTTGCAATAGAAGAGGAGAAAGAGTGCATAGATAGTCATGATCATGACAAAAACGGCAAATTCCCCCGCCGGCATTCCTAATATCAGTGGCTCAACATATTTGACCGCCACCACAAAGAAGGTCACGGCACACACTACCGAAAACAGCACCAAGCCACTCATCCCCTCGCGATAGAGCACAAAGATGAAGCTGATATAAACCAACGCCGAACCCGTCTCACTCTGCAATAGAATAAGTATAATCGGAAGAAATATAATTATGAGCGCCCTGCCATAATTGCTTAGTTTCTCGTTAAGCGAGAAGTTATAGCTGTCGAAGAGTTTTGCCAACGCCAACGCCGTGGCAAATTTTCCGAACTCGGCTGGTTGCAGGCTGACCGGGCCGAATACCAACCACGAATGAGACCCTTTAATGTCAGGAGCGATAAAAATCGTTAGCAATAGCACTCCTAACACAAATATATAGATTGGATACGCGTATGTCTTGAATATCCGGTAATCTACAAGGAGTATACAGAAACCTATGACGAGCGAAAGACCAATCCAGAGTATCTGCTTTCCTGAAAACTCCTTAAAGTCGAAGAGACTTGCATTGTCGAAATCATAGCTCGCGGCATATATGCTTATAGCACCGGCTGTCACCAAAATCATATATATGATTATGGTGACCCAATCGATCGATTTGAATACCGATACCCCCGAATCAGTGTTTCTTGACACCACTGCTGATAATTGTATTTGAATTTAACATTCGTTCTTCGAGATATTTCCGGGAATCTCTGATTTTACCGGTCAGATATTTCTCCATAATCAAACTGCCGATAGGCACTCCGTACGTGGCGCCAAATCCTGCATTCTCGACATATACGCAGACTGCAATCTTGGGATCGTGATAGGGAGCAAATCCTATAAACGCAGAGTGGTCTTTACCATGAGGGTTCTGAGCCGTTCCCGTCTTACCGCACACCTCTATGTCTGTCAAGTTGGCGATCCTACATGTACCACCTGTAACAGCCATACGCATACCCTCGGCAACTGCTTCATAGTACTCCCGCTTGATGCTCGGCTGATGCTTTTCCTTATATTTTGCATCAATGGTACTGTCGGAAATCTCTTTGACCACGTGGGGAGTATAGAAATAGCCTCGGTTGGCGATGGTAGCGCACAGATTGGCGATCTGAAGAGGTGTTGCCATAATCTCACCTTGACCGATTGCGATCGAGATTATAGAGTTGGCACTCCAGTTACGACCGCGGAAACTCTTGCTGTAAAACTCCGGATTCGGGATAAATCCGCGCGACTCATGAGGAAGGTCGACGCCTAATCTGTATCCATATCCCATCTCTACCATATAATTCTTCCACTTCTCAAGCTGCTTGGTCGGGGTAGTGCCACGTTTATCTATCATATTCTTCAGACCCCAGCAGAAGTAAGCGTTACATGATGTCTGCAATGCCGGTTTTAGAGCGATAGGAGAGGCATGTCCATGACATCCCACCCGCAGACCGTTTACGTAACCATGATAGCAGGGGTACATGGTAGAAAGATTCACAATACCCTCCTGGAGGAAGATAAGACCCTGAGTGGGTTTGAATGTCGACCCGGGAGGATAGGCACCCTGAAGACCGCGATCATACAGTGGTTTAAGCGGGTCGGTCACCAACTTACCATAATTCTTGCCTCGTTCACGACCTACAAGTAAGGAGGGATCATAACTCGGAGCGGAGACCAAGCATAATATTTCTCCTGTCTGGGGTTCTATCGCCACAATTGCCCCGATTTTACCCGCCATCAATCGTTCGCCATATTCCTGCAGCTCCATGTCGAGCGACAGGGTCAGATTATGACCGGATACAGGAGCCACGTCATGAACGCCGTTCTCATACTTACCTTTGATACGTCCCAAGGCATCTCGCATGAGAATCTCGACACCTTTCGTCCCGCGTAAAGCCGGCTCGTAACTTTTCTCGATACCTAAGTCACCCGTATAGTCTCCGCGACGGTAGTAACGGTCTCTCTCTATATCATTGGCAGATACCTCACGGATGTTTCCCAACACGTTGGCACCGGCAGGATAGACATATTCACGTACCGTACGCTTCTGCACGAAGAAACCGGGGAACAGATACAGTTTCTCCTGCAGTCTCCCGTAATCTTCCTGCGAGAGATGACTGAGCAGTTTCTGCGGTGTATATGCCGAGTATCCCGGATTCTTGCGGGGATTCTTCATATCCTCCCACTTCTCCTTGAGCACGTCGGTGGTAATACCCAAGACTTTACACAACTCGAGGGTATCGAACTTGCCGACATCCTTGGGAATGAGCATTACATCGTATGCCGGTTTATTATAGACAGTGAGACGACCCTCCCGATCATATACCAATCCTCGGGCCGGATATATTACGCGGCGTAAAAAGGCATTGCTTTCGGCACTCTCCTTATACTTATCATCACCGACCTGCAGATTAAATAATCTTACAAGATAGATGATGACTATGAGTGTGATGAAGCCGCCTATTACATATTTTCGTTTTTCTAACTTATAATCCTTGCTCATCTAAACATCCTTTGCTACAAGTGTAGTGAGTGTAGAATGCTATAATCTACTTCTTGGTTGAAATCGCGGCGACAAATGAATCAATCGCCATCAGAAGTATAAACGTCAATAGACTGCTTGAAATTATCATTATCAGCAATTGCACCGGAGCTACGAAGTTTGCATATTCAATCATGAATACGAACACGCAGTATAATGCCGACAATGTGAGCAGATATTTTGAGTATGTGGCAAAGCCCATGGTGCGGATTGACGGTTGTATATCTTTGGTGCGGTCGTCGCGTGATATATATGCAAACATCACCCGTTTGCGGCAACCCGCCATCAACGTACATGCCAATGAATTGACTCCCGGTGTATCAGATAATATATCGACTGCCAATCCCGCTAAAAAGGCTATGGTCAGCACGATACTGCTGTTTAATTTCATCGGCAGGGTAAGTATCGAATATATAAATACAAATCCCACCGCTACATTAAACAGGATGATATGATTGAAGATAAAAACCTGCGCAAGGATAAGTATGCACAGTATCAATGTATTGATAGCTATATCCTTTGCCATTACTTCTCAGGTATGATATTATCAAATGATGACAGGGAGTCTATTTCGTTCTTATACGAATCGACGATTACGCGCACCGTACTCAGTGAACGGAAATCAGGGAACAGCCGTACTTTAAACGAAAAGAAGCTGTCATCAGCACCTCTGACCCTGCTTATGATTCTGCCCACGGGCATACCCTCCGGGAAAGTGGTGGAGTAACCCGAGGTCACTATAGTATCGCCGATGGCGTACTTGGCATGCCGGGGCACCTCCTCAAAATAGGCTACCGTCGGATCACTTCCCTTCCATGACAACGAACCGATGTAATGAGTGTCCTTCAATTTCACCGAGAAATGCTGTGTCTCATTGAGCAGTGAGATAATTCGCGCAGTATGCTTCGAGGCGACATTTACAATACCTACCACACCATTCTGATCCACGACACCCATGCCGGGCTGCACGCCGTCTGCCAATCCTTTGTTGATCGTAAAGAAGTTGCGCGGATGACGGGTATTATTGTTGATAACACCAGCTGCCACATAATCGAAACGGTCTTTGAAACTGTTGTCAAGCAGTGTATCTGACAGGAGCACTTCATACTCCGCCAACTGGTTTTTGAGATTGAGTACCTCATTTTGCAGCGCAGCATTGCTTGCCTGCAGACTCTCGTTGATACTGCGGAGGTGGAAATATCCGGTTACACCCGATGCCGCTTCGTAAACACTGCCTGTAACTGCATTTGCCGAACTCAAATAGATAGCTCCGTGCCAACTCGACCCCGATGCCAACAGTATACAGCTTATCACGACATAGAATGCAAAGACAAACCATGCCGCGTAACGCATTATGAAATTTAGCAGATTTTTCATAATAGCCGTCTGATGTTGGGCTACCTAAACACTTGAACCCATCCTGCCCGAAAGACAGGATGGGTCTGTTTAACTTTAACGAATCAGGAACGAGAATCGGTTGATATTCTTCAATGCCACACCTGTTCCGAGTGCCACTGCATGCAGCGGATCTTCCGGAATCTTAAACTCGATATGGAATCTGTCGGTGAATCGCTTGGCAAGTCCTCTCAGCAGCGCACCTCCACCGGCAAGATAGATACCGTTACGCACGATATCGGCATATAACTCAGGTGGTGTCTGATTGAGGGCTGACAGGATGGCATCTTCCATCTTGGCGATGGTCTTGTCGATGCAGTGCGAGATCTCCTCATGAGTCACATGCACCTCCATAGGAAGTGATGTCAGTTTGTTGGGACCTGCCACTACAAAGGGTTCCGGAGCATCATCGAGGTTGGCGAGCGCCGAACCCACTTCTATCTTAATCCTCTCGGCCATTGTGGTACCGACCTTGAGGTTATGTACACGCTCCATGTGCTCTTGGATGTCAGCGGTAAGAGCGTTACCGGCAATACGGATACTCTTATTAGATACGATACCACCCAATGAGATTACGGCAATCTCTGTTGAACCGCCTCCTATATCGACGATCATGTTGCCATCAGGCGCCTCAACATCAAGTCCGATACCTAAGGCAGCTGCCATCGGTTCGTAAATCATATATACGTCACGGCCACCGGCATGTTCGGAGGAGTCGCGCACGGCACGGATCTCAACCTCTGTTGAACCGGAGGGGATACATACCACCATTCTGAGCGAAGGGGCGAACCATCTGCGCTTGGAGCTAACCATCTTCACCATGCCGCGTATCATCTGCTCGGCTGCGTTGAAGTCCGCGATTACTCCGTCACGAAGGGGACGGATAGTACGGATGCCGGGAGGTTCCTTACCCTCCATCTGGTGTGCCATTGTACCTACTGCCAGAAGTTTGTCGGTCTTGTTCTCGATCGCTACCACACTCGGCTGATCCACGACAATCTGGTCATTATGAATGATGATGGAATTGGCTGTACCAAGGTCCATCGCAATTTCTTGTGTCAGTGAAAAAATTCCCATGTTCTAACGGTTTATTTTTCGTTTCAATATGCAGTAATATGCCTTAATACCGCTCTATTACACTATTTTGCAATATTTGAGGTCGGCGTCTGACCACCGAAACAGGGGCATATTGATTTGCTTCACGATTTTGGTTGCAAAGATAATCAATTTTAACTATATAATCTGATAATATTTCCAAACTTTATAAAAAATTTACTTCAATTCTTTAACATCGGGGATTGGTAAATATTAATATCCTCTATCTTGCACTATGATTGATTTTTCTTAAGAGCATCAAGGCGCGACTGCATATTCATCTCCGATTGGTTTTTGCCGGGAACCCAATATGTTTTATCTACCACTCCATCAGGGAGATATTGTTGCTCCACATAATTATCTTTATAATCATGAGCATATTTATACCCTTCATGATAACCCATATCTTTCATGAGTTTGGTAGGAGCATTGCGCAGATGTAAAGGCACAGGCAAGTTTCCGGAGCGATTTACCTCCGACAACGCATTTGCAATTGCTACATAAGCACTATTACTCTTGGGCGAATTGGCGAGATAGATAGTGCACTCGGACAGGATTATCCTTCCCTCGGGCCAACCGATCTTCTGCAACGCATCAAATGTGGCATTGGCGAGAAGGAGCGCATTGGGATTGGCAAGACCAATGTCCTCGGCGGCAAGTATGACCAAACGACGGGCGATAAATGCCGGATCTTCGCCTCCGGCCACCATTCGCGCCAGCCAATAGACAGCACCCTGAGCGTCACTTCCGCGAACCGATTTTATAAACGCCGATATGATATCATAATGGAGTTCCCCATTCTTATCGTAAGCCGACATATTTTTCTGCAGTCGCTCGGTGACAATCTTGTCATTGATTACAACTTCTTCGTCAGCCGGAGTAGACTGTTCGATAAGATCTATGATGTTCAGCAGCTTGCGGGCATCACCACCCGCGTGTCTGAATAATGCTCCTGTCTCCTCGATATTGAATTTGCGTTTGAGTAATATGGGATCGGTGGCGATGGCATTGTCAAGCAATCTTTGCAGATCAGCGTCATCCAAAGGATCGAGAGTATATACTTGCACGCGCGAGAGAAGAGGACGGATAACCTCAAAAGAGGGGTTCTCGGTCGTCGCACCGATAAGCGTTACTGTTCCGTTCTCGACTGCTCCCAACAATGAATCCTGTTGTGCCTTGTTAAACCGGTGAATTTCGTCGATAAAAAGGATAGGACGACCGTTCACGAAGATAGAGCGGGCATCCGCCTCACATTTCTGTAAAACCTCCCGGACTTCCTTAACTCCCGACGTAACGGCACTGAGGGTATAGAAGGGCACATTGATACTGTTGGCTACTATGCGCGCCAATGTCGTCTTTCCAACTCCCGGAGGACCCCACAATATGAACGAATTGACATTGCCCGTGTCAATCATCTTATGTATAATTCCCTCCGGTCCGACTAATTTCGTTTGCCCTATATAACCGTCGAGAGTCGATGGTCGCAGTCTTTCCGCCAATGGTATAGTAGCACTCATATCTTATCAACAAGTCTTATTGTCTAAAATCTATACAGATTAATTCTCTTAAATATTATATTCCCTACAAATATAATGTATAAATGTAAGGTTTGATAGTTTTAGGGGATGGCAAACATATTAAATTTTGTAAATTGCATATAAAAAATTAATTTTGTAGGTGGTCAAGACTTTCCGGACCTTCTAAATAAATCAACAATATGGTTATTCAACGTTGGCAATCGGTTCTGCTCCTCGTAGCCGGTGTGGTTATGATGGCTTTTACATTCATGTCATTAGGACAGGTGCAGCTTACCGATTATTCATTAAATTTCACCACTTTAGGTTTTTCGACTGAAGGTATTGCAGATAAAGGTGTACCGTCGGGTTACATGCTTCGTACATGGATTCTGTTTGTAGTCAGCCTCATGAGCGCTATACTGCCGCTTATCAATATCTTCATGTTCCGAAATCTGCGTGCACAGAAGAGAGGTTGTCTCATCTCGATACTTTTCCTCGTGGCCGTAGTATGCATCGCTTGTTATTACGGCTTTTACGCCTACGAACCTGCGCAGGTCAGCTGGTCATCGCTCGCGTTCGCACCTCTGATTGCATTCTTTGGCGAGGTGTTCGCCTATAATCTCATCAATAAAGATCAAAAACTGATTTCATCGTCAGATCGTATCAGATAATTTATATACATCATGGCTAAGGAACTTAAGAATCTTACTAAACGTTCAGATAATTATTCTCAATGGTATAACGAGCTGGTTGTAAAGGCGGATCTTGCCGAGCAGTCACCGGTTCGCGGATGTATGGTAATCAAACCCTACGGTTACGCCATCTGGGAGAAAATGCAGCATCAGCTCGATACGATGTTTAAGGAGACCGGTGTGCAGAATGCCTACTTCCCCTTGCTTATCCCCAAATCGTACCTATGCCGCGAGGCTGAGCACGTGGAGGGTTTTGCCAAGGAGTGCGCCGTAGTCACTCACTATCGTCTCAAGAACGATCCTGACGGCTCCGGTGTAATCGTTGATCCCGAAGCTAAACTCGAAGAAGAATATATAATCCGTCCTACCTCCGAGACTATCATCTGGGGTACATATAAGAACTGGATCCACTCATACCGCGACCTTCCGCTGCTCATCAACCAGTGGGCAAATGTGATGCGCTGGGAGATGCGTACCCGCATGTTCCTGCGTACTTCAGAGTTCCTCTGGCAGGAGGGTCACTGCGCTCACGCCACAGCCGAGGAGTCTGAGGCCCGTACAGTAGAGATGATCAACGTTTACGCAGACTTCGCCCGTCGTTATATGGCTATGCCGGTCATCATGGGTGTGAAGAGTCCTAACGAGCGTTTCGCCGGTGCCCTCAATACCTATTCGATCGAGGCTATGATGCAGGATGGCAAGGCTCTTCAGGCTGGCACAAGCCATAACCTTGGCCAGAACTTTGCCAAGGCGTTTGATGTGACTTTCATGAACAAGGAGAATAAGCCCGAATACGTATGGGCAAACTCATGGGGTGTCTCTACACGTCTGATGGGTG
>CAZAWP010000047.1:5628-14063 GCA_964488855.1 uncultured Sangeribacter sp. | reverse complement strand
CGGTTCGGCTGTTATCGGTTTCTGGTACTGGTGTACCGACCAGTTCATCGTACAGCGTGTCCTATCGGGTAAGAATGAGAAAGAGGCTCGCCGCGGTACCATCTTCGGTGCTTACCTCAAGCTTCTCCCTGTATTCCTGTTCCTCATCCCGGGTATGATTGCATTCGCCCTTCATCAGAAGACCGGTTCGTTCCTCCCCATGCTCGCCAATGGTAACGTAAACAGCGATGCAGCGTTCCCCACACTCGTCGCCAAACTTCTCCCCGCCGGTATCAAGGGTCTTATCGTTTGCGGTATCCTTGCAGCACTGATGTCATCATTGGCATCTCTCTTCAACTCATCGGCAGCCCTCTTCACCATCGACTTCTACAAACGTTTCAGCCCCAATACTCCGCAGAAGAAACTTGTAAAGATCGGTCAGGCTGCTACAGTTGTTATCGTGATCTTAGGTATCCTCTGGATTCCCGTAATGCGTTCTGTAGGTGATGTGCTTTACCTATACTTGCAGGATGTTCAGTCCGTGCTCGCACCCGGTATTGCTGCGGCATTCCTAATGGGTGTATGCTGGAAACGCGCAACCGCCAAGGGTGGTATGTGGGGTCTTATCGCCGGTCTTCTTATCGGTCTGATGCGCCTCAGTGCCAAGATCTGGTATTCTACAACTCCCGCCGACCTCGCACACCATAACTTGTTCAAGTATCTGTTCTACGATATGAACTGGCTGTTCTTCTGTGGCTGGATGCTGTTGTTCTGCGTTCTCGTCGTGATCGTTGTCAGCCTCTTCACCAAGGCTCCGGATCCCGAGAAAATCAAAGGTCTCGTATTCGGCACATCTACTCCAGAGCAGCGTGCCGCTACACGTGCCAGCTGGAACTCATGGGATGTTATCAACTCAGTAATCATCCTCGGTATCACAGCAGCGTTCTACTGGTACTTCTGGTAATCAGGTATAACGATTACTAATAATAGCGATTACTAATCATAACGATTGCTAATCATAGGGAAGGGTAATCTGACCATTGCCCTTCTCACCAACGGTCCGCAATATGCGGAGATTAACTTCTGAAGAGTCATCCATGACTGATTATTACACCTCTCAAGCCCGTCATTATGTAAGTGTGGACTGCATAGTGTTTGGTATCGACACCACCGGATTGAAATTGCTGCTTATCCCACGCGCATTTGAACCGGCAAAAGGACAGCTATCTTTAGCCGGAGGTTTTGTGGGTGCCGACGAGGGGGTAGCACAGGCTGCCCAAAGGGTTCTCAGACAGCTGACCGGTATCGAGGATGTCGAGATGTGTCAGATCGAGACTTTCGGTGAAGTGGATCGAGAGCCCGAAACCCGGGTAATTTCGGTTGCGTTCTCTACGATTGTCAATATAAGCAACACCAACAGTGAGAGCCTTAAGAGACACAACGCCTTTTGGGTCGATGTTCCGGAAATTCCCGATTTATGTTTCGATCACTCGGTGATGGTGGAGGTGGCTCTAAAGAAGATTCGTAAGAGTATACGTATATACCCGAACCCGATCCTTTTTAAACTGTTGCCTATGTATTTTACACTATCTCAACTTCAGAACCTGTATGAGATAATCATGGGTTATAAGGTAGATAAACGTAATTTCAGGCGTCACTTGCAGGATATAAAGGAGATTGTAGAAACCGATCTGATTGATAAGATGAGCTCGCGCCGCGGTGCTCGACTATATAGATATCAACCGCCGGTTAGTGAAAATGTCTTAACCAATTGAGAGTTTTGTCATCTTTTGGTTAAAATATTATATATTTAGCAGGCAGGTAAAAACCTAAACGATTTTTGCTTGTAGTAACGATAGGAAAAACAGATATTAATCAATATGCTTGAAGAACTTAAAGAAAAAGTGTTTCATGCCAATCTGGATCTCGTGAAACACGGTTTGGTAATCTTTACCTGGGGTAACGTGTCAGGAATCGACCGTGAAAAAGGTCTCGTAGTTATTAAGCCATCGGGTGTAAGCTATGATGAGATGAAAGCTTCCGACATGGTAGTAGTGGATCTCGCAACCGGTGAAGTCGTAGAGGGTGACTTGAGACCTTCGTCAGATACACCGACACACTTGGCGTTATATCGTGCTTTCCCTGAAATCGGCGGTGTCGTACATACACATTCGACATACGCAACCGCTTGGGCGCAGGCCGGTATAGATCTTCCCAACATCGGAACAACACACGCAGACTATTTCCATGAGGCGATTCCTTGCACAGACGATATGACCCGCGTTGAGGTTGAGGGTGACTATGAACTCGAGACCGGAAATGTAATTGTGAAACGATTTGAGTTCATGAATCCCAATCATACACCCGGCGTGCTCGTTAAAAACCACGGTCCTTTCACCTGGGGTAAGACACCGCACGAGGCTGTACACAATGCAGTAGTGCTGGAGCAGATAGCCAAGATGGCAAGCATCGCCTACACCGTAAATCCCAATCTGACCATGAATCCTCTGCTCATCGAGAAACATTTCTCGCGCAAGCATGGTCCCAATGCGTATTACGGTCAAAAAAAGAAATAAAGTAATAGATATATATAATTAACCAAGAAATAAACCAATTAATATAATAATCAAATGAACGGATTTAAAGAGTACGAGATTTGGTGGGTGACAGGTGCCCAGCTTTTATACGGAGGTGACGCTGTTGTATCAGTAGACGCGCACTCTAAAGAGATGGTAGAGGGCTTGAATAATTCAGGCAAACTCCCCGTAAAGGTGGTGTACAAAGGTACAGCCAACAGCTCAAAGGAGGTTTCAGATATCATGCGTGCCGCCAACAACGACAACCGTTGCGTAGGTATCATCACATGGATGCACACTTTCTCGCCTGCCAAGATGTGGATCCACGGTCTGCAGCAGCTCCACAAACCGTTGCTCCACTTCCACACTCAATATAACGCCGAGATTCCTTGGGATACCATGGACATGGACTTCATGAACCTTAACCAGAGTGCACATGGCGACCGTGAGTTCGGTCATATCATGACCCGCATGCGGCTTCGCCGTAAGGTAGTCGTAGGTCACTGGAAAGACGAGGAGACTCTCAAGAAGATCGCTGTGTGGGAGCGCGTTTGTGCTGCATGGGCTGACTCTCAGGATATGCTTATCCTGCGATTCGGTGATCAGATGAACAATGTTGCCGTTACTGACGGTGACAAGGTTGAGGCTGAGCAGCGTCTCGGCTATCACGTTGATTACTGCCCCGTAAGCACTGTGATGGATTACCACAAGAAAATCAAGGATGAGGACATCAAGGCTCTCGTTGCCGAGTACTTCAAACTCTATCAGCATGATCCCAAGATGGAGGATCCTGCTTCAGACGATTATAAGGTTGTCTATAATGCCGCTCACGCAGAGCTTACTCTCCGTGCTGTCCTGACAGCCAAGGGTGCCAAGGCATTTACAACCAACTTCGATGACCTCGGTACTAAAGATATCAACGATCCCAACTTCCTCGGATTCGACCAGATTCCGGGTCTTGCCTCACAGCGTCTTATGGCAGAGGGTTACGGCTTCGGTGCAGAGGGTGACTGGAAATCGGCAGCCCTTTCACGTACCGTATGGTTCATGACTCAGGGTATGAAGGGTGGTTGCTCGTTCCTCGAGGACTATACTCTTAACTTCGAGGGAGCCAACAGCTCAATCCTTCAGGCACACATGCTTGAGGTTTCTCCCCTCATTGCTGAGGAGCAGCCTAAACTTGAGGTTCACTTCCTCGGTATCGGTGTCCGTAAGGCTATGACTGCCCGTCTTGTATTTACCTCTAAGCCAGGCAACGGTGTAACTGCAACTGTTGTAGACCTCGGAAATCGTTTCCGCCTTATCGTAAATGATGTAGAGTGCATCAAGTCTAAACCTCTTCCCAAACTTCCGGTTGCTTCGGCTCTTTGGATACCGATGCCTAACTTCGAGGTTGGTGCAGCAGCTTGGATCCTTGCAGGTGGTACACACCACTCTTGCTTCTCATACGACATCACTCCGGAGTTCTGGGAAGATTACGCAGAGATCGCAGGTATCGAGATGCTTCATATCGACAAGGATACTACCATTCCTTCATTCAAGGATCGTATCCGTTGGAACGAGGTTTACTACATGCTCAACAAGGCCTTGATGTAATTTATAAATCCTGAATAATTTATAAATTATGGACGCTAAACAAGCTATAATTGAAGGTAAAGCCGCTCTCGGTATCGAGTTAGGCTCTACCCGCATCAAGGCAGTCCTCATAGCACCTGATAATACTCCGATAGCTCAGGGAAGTCACGAGTGGGAAAACAAGCTCGTCGATGGCCTCTGGACTTACAGCATTGAGTCGATATGGACCGGTATTCAGGATTGTTATAAGGATCTTGCTAATGATGTCAAGACTAAGTATGGTGTTGAGATCAAGAAGCTCGGAGCCATCGGTGTGAGCGCGATGATGCACGGTTACATGGCATTCGATAAGGATAACAATATCCTCGTGCCGTTCCGCACATGGCGTAATACTAACACAGGTAAGGCTGCAGCCGCACTCTCCGAACTCTTCAACTACAACATACCTCTCCGCTGGAGCATTTCGCATCTATATCAGGCAATCCTCAACAATGAGAAACATATTACAGAAATTGATTTTCTCACCACTCTTGCCGGATATGTTCACTGGATGCTCACCGGCGAGAAAGTGCTTGGTGTCGGAGATGCTTCGGGTATGATTCCTGTAGATCCTGCAACCAAGAACTATGACGCAACTATGGTTGCGAAGTTTGATGAGTTGATCAAGCCTTACGGTTTCTCTTGGAAACTTGAGGATATCCTCCCGAAATCACTCAATGCCGGTGAAGATGCCGGTCATCTGACTGAAAAGGGTGCCAAGTTACTTGATCCCTCAGGTACTCTCGAACCGGGTGCTCCTTTCTGTCCGCCGGAGGGTGATGCCGGAACAGGCATGGTGGCTACAAATGCCGTTAAGGTTGGTACCGGTAACGTTTCTGCGGGAACTTCATCGTTCTCCATGATTGTAGTGGACAAGGAGTTGTCCAAGCCTTACGAGATGATCGATATGGTAACCACACCCGACGGTAGCTTGGTTGCCATGGTTCACTGCAACAACTGTACTTCAGACCTGAATGCCTGGGTTAAGATTTTTGCCGAGTATTCCCGTCTCATGGGCATGGAGGTTGATATGAATGAAATTTACGGCAAACTGTACAACAATGCCTTGGCAGGTGATACGGATTGCGGTGGATTGATTTCGTTCAACTATTTCTCCGGCGAACCCGTAACCGGACTCGAAGAGGGTAGACCTTTGTTCGTTCGCAGCGTTGAGGATAATTTCAATCTTGCCAACTTCATGCGTGCTCATCTCCACGGAGCCGTTGCAGTGCTTAAGATTGGTAACGATATTCTCTTCAATGACGAAAAAATCAAGGTTGAGCGTATCACCGGTCATGGCGGTCTCTTCAAGACCAAAGGTGTAGGTCAGCGAATCCTTGCAGCAGCCCTCAATTCACCGATTTCTGTAATGGAAACTGCCGGTGAAGGAGGTGCATGGGGTATGGCACTCCTTGCCAATTACCTCATCAATAACAAGGACAACAAGGCACTTCCCGAGTACCTCGAAGAGGATGTCTTCGCCGGTGCGGTAGGTGAGGAGATTTCTCCGACACCTGAAGAGGTTGCCGGCTTTGACAAATACATTGTCAATTACAAAGCTTGTCTCCCCATCGAAGAGGCAGCAGTTAAATCCAAGAAATAATTTTAGAAACAGTATTTTCTGAAATACTATTTTATACTAAAAAAGTCAGGAGTATTCGTTAGGGTACTCCTGACTTTCTTTTTACATACGGTACTTCTCTCTTTACAATTACATTAGTATCCTAACATTTACCTAAGTATTCTTCTTCACTTTTATATTACTTTTTGCGTGGTGGTATCAGAGAGTTTACCATAGCGGAATCTGCACCATATTCCAATGCTAATTTGCGGTCAAGTTGAGCCAAATCGGTCTGGTACTGAAGTTGGTGTATCAAACCACGCATCAGATAGAGATTACCGCACCGAGGATACTTTTCGAGCGACATTACTAATCTCTCTTTAGCTTCATTAAGTTTATTCAGTTTAATCATTGCATAAACAAACTGAGCCTCCGAATCTTCGTCCAGCGTCTCTACTTTAGCTGCTTCTTCATAATATTTTGATGCCTCTTCAAATTTTCCTTCTATCTGACTAACTTTTGCCAATCCGATAAGTCCACTGTTGTCCTTGGGATAATGAGTCGCCAATGTGCGGTATCGTTTTCCGGCTAATGGCAAATCACCTTTCTCCAAAGCGAGGGCTGCCGTCATACGTAGTGGAAACTCGGCTATACTGTCGATAGATAAAACAGTCTCGAGGTCGGCGACCGCCTCATCAATCCTGTTTGCCTGAAGATAGGTTCGGGCTCGATTTGTAAGCATGGTGACCGACTTCGGAACGGTGGTCAATCCTATTTCAAATGCCAGCAACGCACCATCGGTATCACCTCGCTCCATACGGGCTGTGCCCAAGTTCGACCATAAAAGATAATTGCTTTTATTAGCGGGTTCGGTTTTTAATGCCTTGATGAGATAAACCTCCGACATTTCCCAATCTTTCTTCTTCAAGTAGTAATCCGCCGAATCCACATATTGGAGATATTGCGACGAAAGTTCTTGGGCGGAGCCTCCAAAAGATACAATTAATATAAATAAAAGCAGGGAGAGAGATTTATTCATAATACTTTAAGTTTAGGATAGTGAATAGGGCATAGATAATTTGATTGCAAATATAAATAAAAAATCAGGGAACCGCAAAAGTATGCGATTCCCTGAAA
Organism: uncultured Sangeribacter sp.; assembly: GCA_964488855.1. Classification (GTDB taxonomy): domain Bacteria; phylum Bacteroidota; class Bacteroidia; order Bacteroidales; family Muribaculaceae; genus Lepagella. The sequence continues at coordinate 7,196 of CAZAWP010000047.1, read as the reverse complement.
ACATCTAATAAACAAACATTTATCGTTATAACTGTTGCCCGCGACTGTCAGCGCATGTCATGGCGCTATGGACAGGCAATTATGAGTCTGCGTGGATTAATCGGTAGTACTTCGAATACCGGCAGCTATTTACTTATAATCCTTAAGCTGTTCGCGGAGGCGTTTACGAGCGAAGAAGATGCGGCTCTTAACTGTGCCTAAGGGAAGATTCATCTTCTCTGCGATCTCGTTGTATTTGTAACCGGCAACATACATGTTGAACGGGATGCGGTACTCATCAGAGAACTCGTTGAGAGCGGCAGAAATCTCTTTTACTGCTACAGAACCCTCGGGAGTGTCCAGACCTGAATCCTGAGATATGTTGAGGTGATAGAGATCCTCGGTCTGGTCGATTACAGTAGCCTTGCGTACTGTCTGACGGTAATTGTTGTTGTAGATGTTACGCATGATAGTGAAGATACAACCTTTGAAGTTCACGTTATCTACGTACTTGTCTTCGTTATCAAGAGCTTTCAGCGTAGTGTCCTGAAGAAGATCCTGAGCTTCCTCACGGTTTGTGGTGAGCTGATAAGCAAAACTTAATAAATTACCCTGTAAACCAAGGAGACGATTTTTAAATGATTCAGTAGTTTTCATATTGTTGTTTATTGATGTTATACCTATAAAACATTATTGAGGTGAGATTGTTTTGAAAAAATTAATTCTTTTTTCAAAAATTTTATATTCTATTGTAAATCAGCGAAATAAATTGACAACTTTTTATATTATTTTTTTCACCAGCTTTCTTTATAACATTACTTACAATACTGTTGTTAATATAAAGAAGACACAATAATATATCTCCAAATATCTAATCCGGATCATATAATCTAATCCGGAGAAATAATAGGTATTATATAATATATAAGAGGTATATTGTATAGGTTCTTCAATCTGTATTGCTTAAGAGAAATGTCACAAGATAAGTCTGAACATACTCACTCTTTACTTCAACATATAAATGACGTTGGCTATCGCGAGGATACTAAGGTAATCCGTAAGGTTGCCATAGTAATGCTGTGTGTCAATCTCAGCCTGATGCTCGTTAAACTCATAGGAGGTATCATAGGTCAATCTGAAGCTTTGACTGCTGACGGGTATCATTCGCTGACCGATTCTTCGTCCGATATTATACTTCTTATATTTACCGGTATCGCCATCAAATCCTCCGATAAACGGTATCCGTATGGTTATGGTAAATTTGAGACTTTAGCAGCCTTCATTATCTCGTTAGGGCTCCTTGCAGTAGCTGTCCATATTGCGTATGATGGCGTTGAATCAATCATTTCGTTTATCAATGGTCAGAGAATCGAGCGACCCAATATTATCGCAGTAATAGTGATAATTGTGTCAATCATTACCAAGGAGTGTCTTTTCAGGTATGCTCATGCCACCGGAAAGCGAACCGGGAGTCTTGCCCTAATCTCGAACGCGTGGCATCATCGCAGCGATGCCATGGCAGGCGTTGCCACACTCGCAGGAGTGGGAGGCGCGTACCTTTTCGGTAAACGATTGACTATTCTCGATCC
>CAZAWP010000047.1:3587-5528 GCA_964488855.1 uncultured Sangeribacter sp. | reverse complement strand
ATCCATGAATTTCTCTTCTGGCGTCTTATCCAAGGTCTCGGCGCTTCGGGTGGATATTTCCTTGCCCGCACCATTCCGGCAGACCTATATCAAGGTAGGGCATTGGCAAAGATGATGGCGCTTATCGGAGCAATAAACGGTTTCGCCCCTGCATCGGCTCCTGTAATCGGTGGTCTCGTGGCCCGTTCAATCGGATGGCAGGGTATCTTCTGGATCCTATTCGGATTCAGCGCTCTCCTCCTACTTATGTCGCCGGCATATAAAGAATCATTACCGGTATCACGCCGCGTCACCGGTCATTTCGGAACAGCATTCAAAAATTATGTGGTACTTGTAAAAAATGCGCATTTCGTAATCCACACTTTGTTGAAAGGTGCCGCTTTAGGAGTACTGTTCGCTTATATATCTTCCGCTCCGTTCATCATCCAGACTCATTACGGATACACGCAGCTGCAGTTCGGTCTCTTTATGGGCTTTAATGCTATATTCGTGGTTTCCGGTGCCATGACGGCCCTCAAGTTTAAACCGCTCAAACGTGCGGCTGTATGGGGCGCCCGGATATTGGTATGTACAGTTGCTGTTCAGCTCTTGGCTTTCTTCCTCATAGATAATGTATGGGTATACGAGGCACTCAATCTCCCGATGTTGTTCTCCTTGGGTATGCTCTTTACCGTGGGTAATACGTTGGCGATGAACGAGGGCCGCGACTGTGCCGGAGATGCTTCGGCTATGATTGGAGTTGCCGGTTATATCTTTGGTGCCGTGGTCAGTCCGTTGGTGGGACTCGGTAATGTTTTGCATTCGACGGCTATAACACTGATGGTGTTGGCAGTAATCACCCTCATTTTCGCACATCTGAGCCGCGACCTCAGTCCTGATTTGAGCGCCTCAAAGACTTCGTCAATGCGAGTTGCCCCCTCAGATAATGTTGCTAAACATTAATCATCTTTCGCACACGGGTTTTAATTTCAGATATTACTTTAAGTCATATATAAATAATACCATAATGAAAAAGCAGTTATTTCTATTTTTAGCCCTGTTCACCTTTGTTTCGGTGGCCGCGCAGGTTCGTATCCCGTATCAGGAATTACCATACAAAGTTCATTATCACTGGGGCCTTATAGACATAGCCATTGGTCACGGTAAGGTTACTTTGTCTTCAGAGGGTAATCAATTTAATGCCACACTCGACGGTAATTCGATCCCGTGGGAGGGACGGATATTCTGCGTCAGTGACACGCTTAATGCCACTATGTCACCGAGTACTCCCTACTCGCATGAGACTGTAAATTATGAAAACGGCTGGTATCTGAAACCAAAAGTAATGGAATACCGCAGAGAGGGCTTTGATGCTTCAAATCCTGCCAATTACAAGAATATTGCAGGTCAGGGTGAACTTAGTGCTGATCCGCAGACGATGGAGGCTGTAACGATTACAGCTGACATGCTTGGCATGTTCTACTATTTCCATGAAATTGATTTCGAGAACATGTCCCCCGGTCAGCAGGAAACCATTCCGATCACGGGTGGTTATAGCGGTTCCGTAACTGTTACCTATAACGGCAAATCCACTTACGGCTGCTTCATGACATATTCAGCCTCCTTTGAGTACGAATATGAGGGAGCATACTGCGGTTATAAGGTTCATGCCGAAGTAAGTCGCAACGACAGGATTCCCGTACTCCTAAGCGCCGATCTCGCCATCGGCCACGTCGAAATGATTTATGAGTGATAGGCTGTGAGAAACTTATTTCAATCATAAACGAATTTACGAGCAACAGCGTACGAAGAACTTATTTCAACCGTAAATAAAGATGCCTCCCCGAAGTAGTTTCCAATCTTCGGGGAGGCAGTTATGTAACATTATATATCTATGGATTTTGTATATCCAATTTATCTTAATTACTTAATATAAATTTTACGCGGATTGGTATTTTCCGT
>CAZAWP010000047.1:0-3487 GCA_964488855.1 uncultured Sangeribacter sp. | reverse complement strand
ACGTATTCCACAAGGTGATAGAACTCATTCGTAAGACGAATCTCATTTTCACCGTAAGGAATCTTTATGAGACCCAATCCATCGGAGTCAATAGCGGGTTCGCCATTAATCATTACCTGTGTGCGTGTTGTGCACTGGGGCGGGAACATCTGGGCAGAAAGGTCGCAGTATCCGGTTGAATTGATTTCGTCTGTATCAACCTTGAAGTCCAAGACATACTTTTGGTCACCATATAAAGACCATTGCTCCACATAGATATTGTACATCAATGAAGTCAGAGTCGAGAATGCCATCGGGTTATTGTCCAGATATAGACCATAACATACCGTGGAAGTCATAGTAAACTCAGTCAGTTCATTGTTGTTAGCGAATACTTGCGCAACATAGGGGCAACGTGTGAAGTCCAGTTTCTTGAGATTATTGTTATTGAGGGATACTGATCTTACACCTGATCCTTTACAAGCAAAAGTCTGCATCTCACACTTGTTGGCACTCACATCAATCAGGAGGTTACATGAAGTGACATCAACATTGTGAACCGTAGCACCTGTGCAGAGCAGATATTTTAAAGCCGGACTATTCTGAGCCTTAAGATTATTTACAACACAGTTATCCTCAATCTCAATGTTCCTTAAATTAAAGCAACCGGACAGGTCAAGTTCCTCAACATCGAAATATTTAGCTGTCAAGTCTGTGATAACATATTTGCTCTTTACATCAAATGCGGTAATAGTGAATATATCGTTTCTTTGGGTAAACTGTGGTTCACCGAAACTTATAGCCAGATTTTCACCATTAATAGATACAGCATGAGTGCCGGCATTCATATAGATGGGGAAGGTTTCCTTGACCATATTTCCGTTACCCTTATATTGAGCATAGATACCTCCATCTACGATTATATCATACGCATGATCGGAAGATACCGAAAGTTTGAATGTCTGACCTACGGGTATCTCGAGGGTCATCAGAATATCGGAATTATTCTGATCCATGGTGTATGCAGGATATACGGACACATTACTATTGACAGTAAAGGTATATGGATTGACAAAGTATTTCATGTCATCAATCCACCAGCCACCCACTTCAAATCTATCGAAGGGATAGGCATCCAAGGTAGCCTCGGTTCCTGCCGGATATACACCTGCACCATAAATCAGAAGTTTGGATGTCTGGTCGTACTTGGCATTCAATTCATCCATATTTACAGATACACGGTATGCGTTATCGTTTATCTCCTTACATTTTTCCCAGCCGTCAGCCATGCGGTATGCTCCCATTGTTCCCGAGGGAATGGTCAATGATATTTGTGAGAAATCCATAGGATTCAAGTCCGGATTAGTAGTCACAACCGGGGGGACGGTCGCAGCTATACTAAAGTTCTTAAGCGCCGGACAGTTATTGAAGCCTTCTATTGAAGAGACCGATTCGGGAAGTTTCACTGTCTCGAGGGCAGTGCAATCCTCAATACCCTTGATGGTTTTTAAACGGAAGCACTGCATCAGGTCAAGTGTCTTTAGATTGGCACAAAGATTGATACCTTCAAGAGTAGTCAGTGTGGAGGGGAGAAGTAACTCCTCAATACCTGCCACGGATACCGCGGCATTCGGTGACCCGCCGGTAACGACAAGTCTCTGCGGTTTATTCTTCGCTGAATTGGAGAGTGTCCAGTTTGCCTGAAAGATTCGTGCAAATGTGATAGGAGCCTCGCGAAGATCAAGTTTCTTAAGGCGTGGAGTATTCCCTAATCCATATAGCTCACTTAGCGATTTCGCTTGCGAACAGTCTATCTCCTTAACGCAGGGAAGCGACGCGATATTCAGATATGTCAATGCTGAGGGAAGTATAAGCTTTTCGATCTCCCAGCCGCCCTGAGATATTATATCTTTAATAGTATTAGGAAGATTGATGGACCGGATTGGTCCTCCTAATCCTGATATTTTCTGTAATCCCTCAGGCAACTTTACCTCCGTAAGGCTACCCGCGTTGTTAAAACCGGATACTGTAGTCAGTTGGCGACATTTGGAGAAGTCGGCTGAACGGATACAGCTCATCTCGCTGAATACCCATGAATCCATGGAGGACAATGTCGAAGGGAAGACTGCTGAAGTAAAACGGGGCGAAGAACTTGCAAAGGTATAGGTTCCTTCCGGTACTACCAGATCTCCATACAAGCGCGCTGAACTGCTTATAGAAAGGGCAAATACCGAACCATACGCCGTATTGGAGAATCGAGGAAATTTAAATTGAGTTACCGATGGATTGGTGAAGGTAAAATCCTTGTAAGCCGTCATGGTAACTGTTGCTTCTGATAAGTCTGCAATATGGAGATTCGGGAGACTTGTTACTTGCTCAAAATCGTCATAATTTAACGTACCCGTAACTTTTAAAGCCCGTACATCAGACCTGCCATATCCTTGATTACCTATCATCGTGAGGAGTTGGCCCGGCACGGTGTTATTCACCGTAATGGTCTCCATTGAGGAGAAACAGTCTATTTCGGGAAATTTCTGCTTGTAGCTTTCAGGATTGGGCGCAATGATGTAAGCAGCATCGATATCATTTTTCTCCCCGAATATAGGCATACTCGATGACTTAAAAGTCACCGATGCCGGCTTCATCCCGTAGAAGGCACCCTCTGCAATTGTCGTCACACTCTCCTTGACAATCAAATCGCCATAAAAAGAGGGAGCCACGGCAAGAAGGGTCTTGCCATCATACGAATATACTATGTGATCCTCACTCTTGATGGTAGTTGAATTTGCCGGTGCAACGAGTTCTACAAGCCCGTAACAATCACCAAGTGCATCTGTCATAAAGCCGGTGAGAGTGGCGGGAAGTATCAGTTTACGCAAGGAGGCACTTCCGCGAACATACTTTGATAAAGAGTTGTCCCGAACCTCAGCAAAGGCGTTTACAGGAAATGTATTGGCGGGATAATCCACCGTAGGTCGATCACCAACTATCCAACTGGGGGATAAATCAAGCAGTGTTCCCTCTTTACCATAATAGCCATGGATATTGGTCTCTGACAAATCCAGGATTTGAGTCACATTAATGGTTACAGCTCCAAGTTTAGCTATATCCCGGGCATCTATTTCACCGGTGACTTTTAAGTTCGTAGCTATACGTGACTCATTAGATAACACCAATGAACCGGGAGACTCGCAATGAATTACAACAAACGGATCGGTATCAGCAGCATAAACATGTAAAATGCCGCAAAGAATACCGATAATAATTGATAGTTTTGAGAAAAATCGCATATTATTGGATTAAAAATTGTTTCCTGAATTTGTTAGTTCGCAATACCTACAAATTTATTGTTTCGCAATTTTATCGTATTGTAATGTATCTAACTTTAGAAAAATTAGTTAATTACTGATAAATTTTTTACAAAGAAAATAATTATCCCCTTAATATGCAAGTTATAAGTAACTATTGAGAATTAATGAATAGATAAAACTTAGTTATTTTTGGGATA
>CAZAWP010000046.1:0-14154 GCA_964488855.1 uncultured Sangeribacter sp. | reverse complement strand
CATTTTATTTTACCACCATCATTCATGCTGTAGGCTTTGGCGAGCCTGTTCCGACTATGATACCGGTAAGATAAATACCCCTCTTTTGTTATTAATCACTTTTTGTTATTAATCACTTTAACACAAAGAACATGAAAAAAATAACCACCCCGTAGTTGGGTACTCACAGAGAAATTGCTATATTTGCACATCGTTGGGGGAGAAATCCCAACGAGGCAAAAGGCATTTAGCTTATGTTCCGTTTCTAAAATCGCCAACTTTATTAACCGGAGAACAATAGCGAAGAGTGCCCCAGCATGTCGTAATCGTCTATGTTTACGGCTCAGGATAGCGTGCATAGCGTCGGTTCTGCCGACCGCCATGCCGGGCTATATCCTGTGACCGCATCATATACGTCAGCGGCGCGGGGTGGTTATTTTCTTCCGTTCTTCCGGTCGAGTGTTTGGCGATACTCAGAAACGAGAGCGTGGGCAATAATCAAGCTCCGCGCCTTTTGCATACCCCTACATAAACCCTCACCGCCCGATTCCGGCGGAGCTTAGCCGGCATGATATATTCCTTAACTGACGTATAGATATCTATGATTAATCTATACCTGTCATCAAGGATAAATTAAAACTTATAATATGAATAAAACTGAAAGAGAGTTCTTAAATGACGTGAAAGAAGCCCTTGATGAATGGGATTTCTCATACGAATATTATCACGAAGGAGGTGGCTTTTGTATAGACATCACAATTGATGATATGGACGATTGGGGGCTTTGCGAGGAGGAAATATGGGATGCGATAAGAGAAGTTTGTGACGATTGGGGTGCAGAGATAGATCCAAATATGAACACTTATTCTATCTGTTTATAAGAAGACTAATTGTTACTAATTTAATTCAAAACTCATATCACATATACTCTTATACTATATAAGGATATTATATACTACATAAAGGTAGTAACTAAATAATATGAAAGCAAAAATATTGAATATAAAATCAGGCGTTCCTTTTGGTCGCTATGTACATGGAACTAACTTTGGAAAGGGTGACTATATTGAGAGTACAAATTTATACGAAGTTAAAACTACTAAAGGAACCTTTAACTTAGATCGTAGTGAAATTTTAAGCTTGGCAGCTGAAGTAGGAATAACTTGCGTATATGTCACGGGAAAAGTTTTACTCAGTTTGGTCGGTTCCATGCTTGATGTGTCCAAAATTAAGGACAAATAAATGAGTCACTCATATTCTACAATAAATTAATCGGTGTATGAGGAGGCTGAAGTACTTTTGGTAATATTAGATAATAAAATATGAGTATGTAAGAAGGTGTTTATATTATTTTATGATTGCAAATCTAAACAACATCTTAAATCTATAATGTCTCCAAGAGAGACTAATCAAGAAAATAGTTTCTAAGCATCATCCAAGCGGAGGAGAAATACCGTAGGATAAGAAAAGTGTCAAACTCTCTTTCACAATAAGACGTATAGCCAATTCAATAGCACGCTGAAGTAATTAAGATTAATGCTCTTTCTGTTTTGTCTTGCAAGTATAAAGGCGGCAAACCGTAACATTACTTAAGCTGACGTAAAAGGGCAGTTTATTTATTCATGTATAAATACATCATGTAGGCTTTGGCGAGCATGTCTTACTATGTTTGAGGTGAGATAAATTCCCCTCTTTTCTTATGCCAAAACAGAACCGCCAAATTAGGGAATCAGGAGGCAACTAATAATTTCTTAAATGGACGAATTAGAGTTTCTAAAATCAGCATCAAACGACGATCTTCGTCTTCTGTGCGATATAATAGTAAAAGACAAGGATGGAAAATTCCGAGTAACAGAACAGCTTTCTAAGACTGAGAGTTATAAGCTATACTATCCAAATAATATAAAACTCATGCTTCCTGAAGTAATTAACGAGTTTCGTTTATTCGGGGGTAATAGTATAGTAAATATTTTTCGAGGGAAAGGTCCTAAATACTCTGAAATCCTTCGTGATGTAGCAAAACGAAACAAAGTGAGTTTCAACTCAGGCAACAATAACGAACAAATCGAACAATATATTCTTCAGAAGTTATTCAACGATTCCTTAAGTAAAGCTTCTGATGAGGATTTGAAAAGGATGCTCCAGGAACTTGGATATCCCACAACCAACTTCACTCGCCAGGCCGCTACAGCAACTCTTATGATTGCATGGAAAGCAGGAGGATTCAAAAGCTACATACTTCTTGTTTCTGTTGTAAATGCAGTGATTAAAATTCTATTCAATAGAGGTCTATCATTAGCAATGAACGCAACTCTGACACGACTTACTTCAATAATGCTAGGTCCGGTTGGTTGGGCATTAACTGCATTATGGACAGCAGTAGATATAGCTGGACCGGCATACCGAGTAACAATCCCGGCTGTTATCCAGATCGCATACATAAGACAGAGTGTCAAGAATCCTAACCATCTATTGGGGAAATCGTGATTTCTCCAATATACCCAAATGATAGATGATATAAAATCAAAAAACAATAATTTAATTAAAGATTCAAGATTATGGCAAAAAACTATTATGATGATGACGATTGTCCTTATGATGAGGATGATATTCTCGACGAGATGTTTGATCGAGATGAAGATTTCGATGACGACACCGACGGATGCGGTGCCTTCATGGGATAAAAAAGAACAAAATCTCATAATTTAACTTCTTAATTCATGTTTCGTAAGTTTGTTAAGTGGTGTTAAGGCGCTTAACAAACTTACGTAACTTGAATTATTAATAATTTCAATATTAAATCCTGATAGATCAACTCGAAAATGACAGAATTAAAGATTAATCATCAAGTCTTAATTAGATGAGATCAATTTATGGGAGATTAATTAGTAGTTTATTGAGGTTGGTTAAGATTATGTATTATTTAGTTCATGCGAGGTGTTATGTAGTTTGTGTCTGTATGAGAGGAGTCTATGTATTGATCAGCTAATATAAATCACATCATATAAAATGACTCAAAAACGTCTAATCAAGGAAAATCCGCTGTTTGGGCGAGCTTGTTCCGACTATGATACCGGGTAGATAAAACTAATCCTTTGTTATGCCCGAAATAAGGAGTATCATTGTTCTATCGGCAATCATGTAAGGTTATATACTGATAATTAATATTAAAACTAACGAACATCATATAATGAATCGTCCTATAATCACATTAATAAGTGGTTTGGTGGGGTTGAGTAGCTTAAGTGCGTCAGCTGCCGTGACCTCCGAAGTGAGCAAAGCTATTTACTCCCGCAATATTCCCCTTATATTAAAGGAGGCGGATAAATCTAAGGAAAATGAGGTATTAGTGGTTGATGCCTTCTGCAGTGAAATAGATTTAAACGATTACTCCTATGAGGAACTTAAGTTCTGGAAGAATTCAGTTAATTCATTAGTAATTTCCGAACTACTTTCCGACGCATTAATACAAAAGGAAAACGAAATATTAAACGAAGTCCGTGGACTTACTGCTGAGCAGTTCAGTAAATATGTTGAAATGTTTCCTCATCGTTCGGAACTTCTGACTGACTTTATAACGACTGCGCTTATCAATAACCTCAAGGATCTGTCTGTTGAAGAATTGGTATATGTCGATGATAATTTACCGTATGCGTATCACGACACAATTTCCGCAGAAATAGGGAGCAGGTCAGCAGAAATTGCCGGTATACTCGATAACAATTTATCCCGGTATAAGCAGTATGAGCGAGCACTTGCCGAACGAATGAAATATATGGTAGAGGAAATAGTCTGGACTTATTTTGTGGAAGGTCATAAAGCTCTTAATAGTGCTTACTCAGAAATAGGTATTGTGCCCGACAATGCATATACGGCAGCCGAGCAATATCAACGTTTGGTAACTGCGTGTTTCCCGGTTAAACAGATACAGAATCGTTTGCAGAACGAAATAAATAGATTTGGCGAACAGATCAATAGTGCACGGCAAGATTACTTTATCGCTGCCGGCAAGAAATCATATCCGAAATTTTCTTACACTGTGCCGGTAATGAACCTTAACTCAAAAGCATCTATTGAGTCTCTAATGGGAATAGCCGAAGCGAGAGAACAGTTTGTCCAATCGAGACAAAATGTATCTACCGGAACCAGTGTGCTCGGTTTTCTTTTCGGTCCTGCTGTGGGATTGATTTCCAAAGGAATAGGTGATTGGTTTGTGATAGAGGATTTAGTAAGTAGCGAATTTTCGTCGCGAAAACAATATATGGAGGATGTACAGAAAAAACTGCTGACAAGTTTTGCAAATTATTCCAACTCTATTACTTCTAACATAGATAATTCGCTCAAATAATCCCGCTGTCATGAAATCATTAGATAATAAAAATATTAAGAATACTTTTTTGGCAATGTCATTGATATTGCCGCTGACTACGCAAGGTCAGATTGTAGATTGGTTAGTAGATCAGATTAAAGGAGAGATCAAGAATACAATCTATGGTGAGGTAAATAAAGTATTAAATTATAATGAGAATCGTCTTGGATCCATCGGTAGCTGGTTATGGGACTCTGTAGTAGGGGCAAAACGTGAGAGCGATTTGAAAGATAAAGCTAAAGAGTTGAAAAATGTCCATATTGACAGAAGTTTCCTCGACCGGGCACCCTCAAACTACCCTAACAGAGATAAGTACTGGACTTCTTATCCTGAGATTGCTCCATTGCTTTATGATCAGGCGGAATCTTATTTCCATCAAAAGAAAAATATCTCCCTTAGCAAAGTCGGAGAGGCGCAGATAGATAAATATGCACAGGCATACATAGACTCCGTCGCAGCCCCCAAACAGGTGCATAATATAAATGAGGTATTAAGTTCGGTAGTGCTTGATTCCATAAATGTTATTGATAATATTAATTTATTGGATTCCTTAAATAAGGATATACAATCAAATCCCAGGATAGCTACAGTGCTTAATAATCATCCTGAGATGGTTAGAGTGTATTATAATACTATAACTGTACCCGAATTACGACAAGATACCAAACATCTGTATTACTGGGGTATTAATGCTGATTCACATCGAAACAAGTTACCAAAGAAACAGCGACTTGTAAATCCCAGATTTGTTACATTTACCTCTAACGGTAAGACGGTGGAAATAAAGTCGGGCAATGAAAAACTGGGTACGTTAGAATCAAATATTTTGTATGTGGATGATATAAATTTAATGAACCTGAACGGACGACCTTCCACAACGTACGTCTTTGATGAAAGTACATGGACAACCGACAATTACGGGAGAGTAGAGGCGGCTACACAGAGATGTGATAAAGAGAACAAACATAAATCTAAACAAAAGACTAAACTTAAGGTAAAGAATTGCCTAAAAAATATTGTTGATAACGAAGATTATAAGGAAATTGGTTATTTCAATCTCCTTGATTTCGGCGCTCCCGATGTCATGCTCAATAGTTATGTGTATGAGAAGTCGCCCGAAAATAAATCTGCACTCAAATTAATCAACAAGGAACATAAAAACAACCTCAAGAATTTATCTTTATACAAGAGGAAAACATCCGTATCTTATTGCAATAATGAAATCATACCCCATGAAATATCAATTGGAGAAAATTCTATTACAAATAATGGATTGATTCTTATAGGACAAGTGCAAATGGCGCCTGAAAAGAAATTTAGTGATACTCCCGGTGGTGAGAAAACGGCTGCAAATTACAAGACTCAGATTGTTAAGAAAACTACAGGATCGACTGATAAGATACAGGGAGTGGTAACAAAGTCAAACTCTGTAGATAAAAGTTCGTCTAAGGCTGCTAAGTCTTCCACTACGTCATCCTCAACTAAAAAAGCATCTTCATCCTACAGCTCTGTAGATGACGCGGTAAATAAATTGCGTAAATCGTATGGATTGAATGCCTCTAATACTAAAATAGAACGGTATAAAGGAACTATTGGGAAGTATCCTATAGTAATGACTATTGCGTACGATCTCAGCACTTCTAAAGCTGTCGGTGCGCTTTATTATACAAGTCAAGGTCCGGATAAAATCCTGACTCTGAAAGGGGATGTGGGAGGAAATCATACTGTTGGGTTTGAGTTTGATGAATACGATAAAGGAAAGTATAACGGTCATTTTGATTTGTCTTCTGACTGGGCTGAAGTCGGAGAAGAAATGACCGGTACATACGGAAATATTAAGAATAAGTCATATAATGTGACATTAATACGGAAATTATAACTTTTACAAAGATACGATATGAAAAAATCAATTTTAGTGTCTTCGATTGTGATAATCATGAGTATTATCATGACCGCATGTAGCAAGAAAGCTCCCTCCGAGGAAGCTATCAAGGAAGCAAAGGAGAGGGTAGAGCAAATGAGTAGTTATTTGCCGTCACAAGTAAATGATAATATGATGCTTGATGAGGTTACATTTGACAGTGACAATTATACTATTGTATATCGTTACTCCTACATTCTTCCTATCGAGAAACCATCTCCGGAACAGATTGACGCTGCTAAAGAAGCCATATTAGCATTAGTCAAGGCCGTTCCCGATGATCCGGAGATAAAGTTGCTTGAAGAGGGCATCATCTGCTACTATAATTATTATAACCCCAACGGTGACTTCGTCTTTGCCATAAAAATTACAGCAGACGATTTGAAAAAGTAGTGGTTTATCGCCGGTTATTCAAAAGATTCATTACTTAACAAATATAATAGATCATGAAAAAAATTGTATGTTTTACAATGGTCGCTCTCATTATTGGCTTAGGTTTCATCTCATGTAAACCTAAACAAGAAGAGCTGCAAAAGTGGGAGTATCAGACTGTAAGGTTTTATGGTAATTCATATTCCAAGTTTTATGATAGAATTTTTCCTGAAGAGAGAATGCAAGATTCTTTAAAGTCATTGGGTGAAAACGGATGGGAATTAGTTAATATATATACATTAAATGAAACTGTACATCCCAATTTTGGTAATGAAAAATATGTTACCGGACTACAGCCAAATACCCGTACATCTGCAATCTATTACATCTTCAAACGTCCTAAAATAGAAGTAGAATCTTCTAAGGACGAAAAGGCTAACGAAACGGATGAAGATACAGCTGAAGTTGCAGAAGTTGCATATGAAGTTGCAGAAGAAGAGTCAATCAATGCAGAGCCGTATGTTAAACCCTAATTGAATTTAAAATAATATGAAAAAGATTATTATTCTTGGCGTAATGCTACTAACCATCATGGGTATTGGGCATGCTCAGGCACCGGCAGCAAGTACTATCCTGAAAGCATATCAGAAAGCCATGTCATCATATAATGTGCAACCAATTGCAGATATGCTTGATGCAGCAGGATATGTATATAGATTTACCGAAGAAGGATCGGATTACAACTCCTCGGAAACCTATGTAATGTCTAAAAATTGTAGAGTGATACATGAACAATATGGGAATGGAATAGAGTATTCTCCTTCTCCTGAGAACGCCAAATCAAGTATATGCGTGCTAACGGTAAGCGGAACTTCTATCCAATTGCAATTTCATGTATATGCAAGAGCTGGATTTACCACATGGTCAAAGCAACTTAAGGCATTAGGTTATCGAGAAAGTTATGGTGGTAAAGGAAACAGGGGACAGGATTGGACCTATACCGCACCCGGAAAACCGGAGATAAGTATATGGAACGATTTAGGTAACACTTACGTTTTCTCCATTGGCAGTAGGTGGTAATCCTCTTAATTTGCAGTAATTATTAATAAAGTGGATATAAATAAGTAATCATTAAAAATCTATTAGTTAAATTAAATTCAAAGACCTTACGTTAATAGTAAGGTCTTTGCTATATATTTACTGTTTCAAAAATAGTGATATAGATACCTTTTAAAACTGTGTATACAATAATTTTCATTAATAGAAAGATATTAAAAAATATGATATAGAATAAATAATTCATGTAGAGTCATTATCTTTACCGGCATGGCTGCTGTCCTTGGACTGACCTCTGTGTCTTGCGGTGACAAGAAAAGAGATGGCTATGAGGCGGAGTATCCGAGGGCGGAGGAAATGGTGACTGCGATGAAGTCGGCGGGGGAGGATTCTGTCGCAGGCGAGGACGCCTACGATCCCAGCCACTCCTGATGCATGGGGTATAGATTTATAATTGTATATTGTTATGGCTAAGAAGTTTAGTGTGGCGGTGGCGGATTTGTATACGAAGTTTTATTCGCCTGAGAAATTATTCATAAAGATTACCGACGTTGCTAAGTCGGCAGGTGTTAAGGTGCTCTATGCGGTACTTATTCTATATTACGCCATTATGGATAAGGAGGTGCCGCTTAAGGATAAGATTGCTGTTTTCGGCGCGTTAGGATATTTCATATGTCCCACAGATTTTATTCCCGATTTTCTTCCGGGAGGATATGCCGATGACTTGACCGCGCTGCTGACGGTAGTAAAAGCGATTTGGGATAATATTTCACCTAAAACACAAGAGAGCGCTCGCCAGCGCTTGAGCCAGTGGTTCGAGTCGGTAAATCCGGAAGACATTAAGCTGTTTTAGTGTTGGCTGAAAAGGGCGATTTACCGACTTTGCCGCTAATTTACTTATTGATTTTATTAATGTATGAAAAATCTAATTTCTATCATAAATAATTCTTGCAGATTTAGTGTTTGTATCGGCTTGACAGCCGTCCTTGGGCTGACCGTCGTGTCTTGCGGTAGCAAGAAAAGCGGTGGGTATGAGGCGGAGTACCCGAGGACGGGGGAAACGATAGTGACGGAAAGGGCAGCGGACGCGGTGAGCACGGCGGAGTCGGCGGAGTCGGCGGGGGAGGACGAGGTGTTTAGCTTGCAGGAGAGTCGGTATCGGCGGAAGTTGGACGACCTGAAGGCGCAGGAGGTCAATCTGGTGCGCGCGGACGGGAAGAAGATTTGGTATAATTATCGGACTTCGGACACTCAATATGGGTACTCTTCGCGGCTGTTTGAGTATGACAGTGTGACGAATACGGAGGATGATATGAGTCTCAACCGTACGGGGATGGAGGAGGATTACGACATGTATGTCGAAGGGATCGAAGACCACAATGGTGTCCTCACTATCATCATGTCCGAGAAGCGCAACAGTAACGGCTGGGTTGAGGGTACTTACGTCTGGCAGTATAACTGCTATTCGCAGGACTGGAAGGCGCTCGCCAAGGAGTGTTCGGGGGCGGAGTTTGTCGACAGCGGTAACGCCGTCAGGGTTAACTACGCAGAGATCCTCAACCCGGAGGAGCCGACATTCATGCAGGAATACGAGAGCCACTACACAACGATACGGCTGTAAAGATTCTGGCGCAGGTGTCCGTGCTGCTCACATGTGCTCCGAGCGAAGCGAAAGAGTGTTGCGTAGCCCATAGCGAAGCGCAGGAGGGAGCGGGAATTAAGCGGGGCGGTTTGGTGGGACTGGGAGGATTTGCTAATTTTGCAGGCGAATTACCAGAGTAAGATAAAAGCATAACAAATAGTGAAATTAAGCAATAAGATAGGATTTAACGGGATACATTGGGGTACTGCAGTTGTCGGGATGATGACTGTGGGAGGGTGTTTGTCTGCAGCGGCAAGCGCTCAGGGTGCCATAACACCCGCTTCCTCCGCAGCTTCTCACACGATGATAAACACTCCTTCCTCCGCTGCTTCTCAAGCAGAGATAAACAAACCTTCTTCCGATGGAAAAGATGGGAAAATAGGAAACTCCGTGAAGGTGGTAAATGATACTGTCTTCTCCGCGGAGTTGGAGGAGTTTGTGGTCAAGCAGAAGAAGCGCGGAGCCGGCAAGTCGATGAGTGTGGAGAACAATTACCTCATCAATCAGGCGGAACTGTTCAAGGCTGCCTGTTGCAATCTCGGGGAGAGTTTCACCACTTCGCCGTCCGTAGATGTGAGTTATTCCGACGCTGCCACCGGCGCTCGACAGATCAAACTGCTCGGACTGAGCGGCACGTACGTGCAGATGCTTACCGAGTCAATGCCAGCATTCCGCGGTGCTGCCTCATCGTATGCTTTCCGCTACGTCCCGGGACCCTGGATGAAAAGTATCTCCGTCTCCAAAGGTTGCAGTACCGTCAAGAACGGCTACGAGTCCATCACGGGCCAAATCAACATCGAGTACCTCAAACCGCAGAATGACCCTGGATTCACTGCCAACGCCTACTTCGACTCCGACCTCAAACTCGAACTTAACGCAGAGGGCAACGTCCATATCAAGGAGGGACTGACCACCGAAATAATGGGTCACTTCGAGGATCGTTTCGGCGCTCACGACGGCAATAATGACGGTTTCGCCGACATGCCCGACATCCGTCAGATCAACCTCAACAACCGCTGGCAATGGCGCGCGGGGAGGTATATCTTCCACGGCGGCCTCTCCCTCATCAATGAGAAAAGTAAGGCGGGACAGACGCATATTGCAGCTCATACCACTCCCGAAGTTATGACCACTCCATCAAGCCTACAGTCAAATCCGCACCTAAATGATGCACCTTTCCTTATCAATCTTTACACCCGCCGTTACGAGGGTTATATGAAGCACGCATACGTCATCGATCCGGAGCGTAATGGCAATATTGCTTTCATCGGTGCGTTAAATATGCATCAGCTCGATGCTTCATTCGGCAGAAAGGGGTATGATGTAAACGAGAAGGCAGCGTATGCACAGTTGATGTATGAGACCGATTTGGGTGAATATCACAACCTGTCGGCAGGTCTGAGTTTCAACTATGATTATCTCGGTCAGAACGTTAAGACTACGCATGATGCCGCAGCTCTTCCGCAGCGCATCAACGATCGGGAAGGGGTCGGTGGCATGTATGCGCAGTACACCTATAATCTAAACGATCGCCTGATTGTCATGGCGGGTGTCCGTGGTGATTACAGCAGCATGTACAAATGGTTCGTCACACCGCGTTTCAACATAAAGTATACTCCGGTCGAGCGACTGAATCTGCGCGCCTCGGCAGGCAAAGGTTACCGCACCGTGCATCCGTGGGCGGAGTACAACAATCTCCTTGCCTCGGGACGGACGATGGTCGTCGAAAGCCTCAAACAGGAGGAGGCGTGGAATTTCGGCGCTTCCGCCGACTACTCCCTCAGCCTCGGTCGTCATAAGCTTATACTCAACGCCGAGTACTTCTATACCGATTTCCGTTCGCAGGCGATAGTCGATTACGACTCCGCGCCGGGCTTCCTGACGATCGCCCAACTGCAGGGCAAGTCGTATTCGCATACCTTCCAGACTGACCTTACGTGGGAGTCACCTTTCGGGTTGTCTGTGACGGGCGCTTACCGTCTTAACGACGTTAAATCGACATACGGCGGCGTATTGCTCGAAAAACCGCTTACGAGCCGCTACAAGGCGCTGCTTACGGCTTCTTACTCCACACCGTTGGAGTTGTGGCAGTTCGACGTAACGTTTCAGATGAACGGCGGTGGTCGCTTGCCGGCTCCTTACGCATTGCCCGACGGCAAGATGAGCTGGGGTGAGCGGTTTAAGGCGTTTCCGCAGTTGAACTTTCAGGTGACGCGCTGGTTCCGCCATTTCTCGATTTATGCCGGCGGTGAAAACCTGACCAACTTCAGGCAGAAGAATCCGGTCGTATGGAGTGTAGACCCCTGGAGCAGCTATTTCGACCCCACGACCGTCTGGGGACCGATCCACGGCGCGATGGCCTACATCGGCATCCGCTTCAACCTCGGCAGACTTTAAGTAAATTCAGAGGTCAGAGTGATTAAGTAATAAGTAATTTTTGAGTAGACCCGAGCTTCAGCGAGGGGTAATAAAGATAATAATATGAGAAAGATACTTTTATTGGCTGCGATGGCGCTGGTGACGCTCACCGGTTCGGCGAAGACGTTCAAGACTCTGCGCGTCACTACTGAGCCGCAGATGTCTTGCAGCAACTGTGAGAACAAGATCAAAAAGAACATCCGTTTTGAGAAGGGTGTCCATGAGATCACTACCGACCTTGAGGGTCAGGTGGTGACAGTCGTCTATGATGCCGACAAGACCAACGAGGACAACCTCGTCAAGGCCTTCGACAAAATCAAATACAAGGCGACCATCCTCTGCGATGATGCCGACACCTGCGGCGGAGCCAACACCGGTGCCTGTCCCTCCGCCAAAACCGGCTGCTGCGAGCAGGCCGGCGAGGAGTGCCACGGCGAGAAGTAAGTAACACCCATCTATAGGTGCACGGAGATCCCGTCGCAGGCCGGGAGGCCTACGATCCCGGGCCCCTGACTTGCGGGGGTCAGAAAAATTTATTAGTTTTGCAGCGTGATTCACACAGAGTCACGCTGTTTATGTTTAAGAAAAGTGTCAAGATTTATCAGCACCCCGTCGTGATGAACTGGGGTTTTCTCGAGAACTGGAAAAGTACCGCTTCCATTTAATTATCTGACAGTGGCACCAAATAAATAGCCACTTAAAATACTGATAGGGCATATTAATTATTAAGATAAGAGACAACTACTTCCAATGTGTAAGTGATGTCTAATGCCCTATAATAATAGTAAACTACTCTTTTAGAGTACATCTATCCAATAGTAAACTACTCTGGTAAGAGTAAAACATTCCATTTAACTTCCTATCACAACGTTATGAACAATCTACGATTGCTCGCTGTGTCACTGTGTGCCGCAGCGGGTCTCGCGACGGTTGGGCATTGTCAGACTATGCTGACTCTCGAGGAGATCTTCGAGTCGGCAGAGCGCAACAGTGCTCAGCTCCGTCCATATTCGACCGCCCGTCAGGAAGCCGCCGATGAGATACGCGTCGCTCGCGCGGGACGGTTACCGGAAATCAACGCCAACCTCTCGGTAGGCTTCATCGGCGACGGCTTCACCACCAAACGCGATTTCAGCAACTATGAAATAGCCAAGATTCCACACCTGAGCACCGGAATCGGACTCAACGTCGAGCAGCCGGTATATACCGGTGGAGCAGTGACAGCCGCCATCGAACTCGCCGAACTAAAATCGACCGCGGCCCGGTTCGCCGCAGACATGAAGCAGGACGACATCCGCTTTCAGCTCACCGGCTTTTATCTCGATATTTATAAGTGCAACAACCTGCGCAAGGTTGTAGAGACTAACCTTGACCGTGCGGAGAAAGTGCTCGCCGAAATGCAGGCGCGATACGAACATGGAACGGCGCTCCAAAATGATATTACGCGCTACGAACTGCTGGTCTCCAACCTTAAATTGCAGCTCATCAAGCTCGATAACACCCTCACCATCCTTAACAATAACTTAGTGACGGTTGCCGGTTTGCCCGACGGTACTGTCGTCATCCCGGACTCCACCATTTTGACCCGCTCACTTCCAATGCGGGAGGAGACCTACTGGCAGCAGGAGGCTACCTCCGCGCCGGCGCTGAACCTTGCTAAGAACGCCGTCAATATCAATACCAAGGCGGAGAAGCTCGTGCGCTCCGAGCGCTTGCCCAAGGTCGGACTACAGGCAGGTTGGACTCTCGACGGACCGATACTCGTTGAGATACCACCGATCAACCGTAACCTCAGCTACTGGTGGGTAGGTGTAGGTGTCAGCTACAATATTTCTTCGCTCTATAAGACAAATAAATCGCTTGCGCGCAGCAAGGCGGCTACGCAAAAGGCGGTTGAGGAGTATCAAGCCCTCGGTGAAAATATAGAGATGGGTGTCCGCGCCGACTATACCCGCTATTTGGAGGCGTATGAGGAACTGAAGACACAGGAGAAGAGCGTCGAACTCGCCATGCGCAACTATGGCATCGTCTCAACGCGCTATAATGCCGATATGGCGCTCATCACAGACATGCTCGATGCCGCCAACTCCCTCCTCGACGCACAGCAGCAACTCGTCAATGCCCGCATCGGCATTATCTACTATTATTATAAACTTCTTTACACTTCGGGCAAAATATAACCTAAGTGGATTATAACTTAAATCCTGAATTACCAACCGTGCGATAGAATTGCATCAGTTTAAAATTATAAAATCATGAATCATAAATCTAAAAAGATACTGTCATATATCCTCACCCTCGCCGTCATCGTATTTGCCGCCATATGGATCGGGGCTAAGTTTATCCATTTGGGTAAGGTTGAGTTCACCGACAACGCCCAGGTCAAGCAGCAGATTG
>CAZAWP010000045.1:1371-14181 GCA_964488855.1 uncultured Sangeribacter sp. | reverse complement strand
CCAATCAGTGGGACATCGCAGGCGAATGCAAGACCCTTGGCAAGAGACAGCCCGATGCGAAGCCCTGTATACGAACCGGGACCGATGCTGACAGCGACCGCATCTAACTTTTCACCTTTACGCCTGAGCTCCTGCATACATTTCTCTACGAAAGGTGCAAGTTTTTCGGCATGTCGCATTCCGGCATCATCCTGCAAGTCCAACTCAAGGACACCATCCTTGGTCAGTGCCACAGAACAGATCTTGCCCGAAGTTTCTATATTTATGATATTTGCCATTGTCTAAATTGTTATCAAGTGTTAGAGCTTCTCAATACCTCCATCCCTTGTTTAGTTTTATCAGGTAATGTGCATGCAGCAGAACATGTGCGTTGCCTGAGTTTATTGGCGTATGCCTCGACACATTTCTGACCGTCAAGAGCTGCCGAGGTGATACCACCGGCATAACCGGCGCCTTCACCAGCAGGATACAGGTTTTCGATCTCCACGTGTTCGTAAGTCTCCTTGTCGCGAGGTATGCGGATCGGACACGAAGTACGAGATTCCAAACCTATCATAACCGCATCATTGCAGACAAACCCCTTGCACTTGCGGTTAAAGCTCTCCAAGCCGCTTTTAAGGCGCGTGGAGATGAACGGAGGGAAGAGTTCGTTGAAATCCCCCTTCTGCACGCCGGGAGCGTATGTGGTTTTGGGAAGAGATTCAGACAGCTTCCCTTTGACAAAATCCGGTACGCGCTGGGCCGGTGCCACGATCGAGTTGCCACTCATTTCGTAGAACCGTCTCTCCAGGTCATGCTGAAATTTCAGAAGTTCCAGTTCACCGTATTTAGTATATTCCGGAAAATCTCCGGGACGTATTTCCACTACTATACCCGAGTTTGCCAAATCGCCGGCACGCGCCGAGGCAGACATGCCATTAACCACCAATTCACCGCTGTCACTACCGGCGGGAACGATGACACCACCGGGGCACATGCAGAAGGAATATACACCTCTACCCTCCTCCTGACTGACAAAAGAATATTCGGCAGCCGGTAGATAGGGATTGCGGTTCCCCTTTGTATGATACTGCAAAGAATCTATGAGTGACTGCGGATGCTCCAGACGTACGCCGACAGCAAAACCTTTAGGTTCCATTTTCACCCCATTCTCATGAAGATTCATGATAGTATCGCGGGCACTGTGACCGGTTGCCAACAGTACCGCGCCCTTATATTCATTCCCTTCCGAATCTATGACACCAACCGCCTTATTGTTGTCGATGATCAGCTTGTCTGCTCGGGTGTTGAAATGGATTTCTCCTCCGTGACTCAAAATTGTCTCGCGGATATTGCGTATAACCTTCGGTAGTACATCCGAACCGATATGAGGATGCGAGTCAATCATGATTTCGGTTTTGGCACCGTGGTCGACCAACATCTTCAATACCTCATTAACATTACCACGTTTCTTGCTACGGGTGAAAAGTTTTCCGTCACTGTATGCGCCGGCACCACCCTCGCCGAAACAGTAATTGGACTGAGGGTTTATCTTGCCCGAGCGGGAGATATTTGCTAAATCGAGACGGCGCGAATCCACGTCCTTGCCTCGTTCGAGGATTATGGGCTTGATACCGCATTGCAACGCCTTGAGGGCTGCAAATAATCCTGCGGGGCCGGCACCCACGATTACAATTGTCGGGGATTCTGCATCTACATGTTTATATGGAGCGATTTCTACAACCGGAGCAAGATGATCATCGGCAGTGGCAATCTTAACCATAAGATTGATGACCACCGGTGACTTACGGGCGTCTATAGAACGGCGTACCACACGCCACTCCCCCACCTGATCATCCTTTAATCCGGCTTTACGGAGAGCGGCTGCATAGATCGTTTGATCGTCAGAAGCCTCCTTTGGACTCAATCGTAAGTTTACGTCATGTATCATCAATCATAATTTCTTTAGCAACTTACAAATATAACTCTTTTTTACTATATTTGCGCATGAAATTCGGATGAAATGACAGGAGCAGACATGAATAACAACGAAAATATCAAGGTTGGTTTTCTCTTTGACCTTGACGGCGTACTGATAGACAGTGAGTCAATATATACTAAAATATGGAGTGAGATTAACGATCTTTTTCCGACAGGGGTTGAAAATTTTGCTATAAAAATTAAAGGTACTACCCTCGAAGCAATATTGGGACATTATTATCCGGACCCTGAAGTCAGGGCTCAGGTCGAAGAAGCACTTTATGAACGCGAGGGCAAGATAATTTATCAGTATACTCCCGGCGCAAAAGAATTGCTTGAAGGTCTAAAGGAACGTGACATACCTGCAGTATTGGTGACGAGCAGCAACGAAATTAAGATGAGTCATCTTTGGGAACATATTCCGGGGATGCGTGATCTGTTTACCGCTGTCATTACCGGTGATAATGTCACCAAGTCGAAGCCGGATCCCGAAGGTTACCTGCTTGGTGCCAAGTTGGCGGGATGTGCCCCGAATCATTGCGTAGTATTTGAGGACTCGTTGCAAGGTGTGATCGCAGGACGGGCTGCCGGTGCATACGTTGTAGGAGTAGCCGGTACACTCCCAGCAGAAGTTATCGCCCCATATTCGGACGTGGTGGTAACAACCCTTGAGGGATTTGATATTGACAAATTGGTCGATATTCTAAAGACAAGAAAATAGGGACGCGATTACCCGCATCCCTATTTTTCATATACCATCATGTTTTAATATACCATCATTTATTCCTTATTTGAGGCGAAGGAAAGAATAACCGAATCGTTCGGCGGCAGCCCGTTCAAGTTCTTCGCGGAATTCCGGTGCCGCAAGGTTTATCATAAGGCGTGCACGCTGAGCAAGGTTCTTACCCCGCAGGTCGGCGATACCATATTCAGTTACTACAAAATTAGTCTGGAAGCGTGTTGTCACTACTCCCGCTCCCGGAGTCAATACAGGCTTGATCTTGTTCGACCCTTTACTGGTGGTAGCAAGCATTACCAAGAATGACAAACCTCCTTCGCTGCGTGAAGCTCCATAGACGAAATCATGTTGTCCCCCGACACCCGAATATATTGACGTGCCGATAGAATCCGCACAAATCTGTCCCGTGAGGTCGATCTCAAGACATGAATTGATAGATGTAACCTTGGGGTTCTGCGCTATGACGAAAGGATCATTGGTCCATGCCACATCCTTAAAGATGAAGTCCGGATTGCCGTCCATATAATCGTACATAGCCTTCGAACCTAAGGCAAGACATGCCAATGACTTACCCGGTAATACCCTCTTCTCCGAATTATCAATCACGCCGGACTGCAGCAGCGGCAACACACCGTCAGTCATCGCCTCGGTATGCAGACCGAGATGCTTATGTGAAGACAAAGCCCTTAAAACAGCATTCGGTATGCCTCCTACACCAATCTGTAGCGTGGCTCCATCGGGTATCCGCTCGGCTACATACTCGCCGATGCAGATCTCTTTTTCGGTGGGTTCGGGTGTCGGTACCTCCACGAGCGGTTGATCGACGATGACGGCTGCAGACAACTGCGAAAGATGAATGACTGCGTCACCATAGAGGAAAGGTACGTTAGGGTTTATCTGAGCGATAACAACGTCGGCACACTCCACCGCCGAAGTGGCAAGGTCTGCCGAGATACCGAAGCTAACGTAACCCTCGGCATTGGGTGCGGAGCAGTTGATAAGTGCTACATCTACGCGACAGGTGCCGTCGCGGAAGAGAGCCGGTACTTCGCCCAAAAACCTCGGGGTCATGGTACCGTATCCCTCATCAATCCAGCGGCGGAAGGTCTTGGAGACGAAGAAGCTGTCGATAAGGAAACTTTCCTTAAATTCCGGTTTACACAGAGGCGACTCATGATGGGTTACCGAAAAAGCGGAGTATATGGTCACATGTCGCAACTCATGACCACGCCGTGCGAGTGCTTCAACAAGAACTTCGGGAACGGACGTCGAACCCTGTATATATACATGGTCCTCGTTCTCGATAAGTTGGACGGCCTCATCCGCCGTCATATAGGGAATCTTATTCATTTAGAATGATCTTCGTTAAATTTCTTCAGGAAACGGTTCATGCGGTCAAAATCCTCGTCACTATTTATTAATGAAACGCAGGCTCTGACCCCTGGCTGATCGGATCCGGTAGTGGCAAGTGAAATAGCCGATACGCCGTATCGCATAAGTTCGTGCTGGAGTTCGGCGCCGGAGAGTCCTTCGTAGCCGATAGTGAAGAAGAAACCGTCGGAAATATCTTCGTCACCATCCTTGCTGTAGACGATGTGGAATCCATTGTCGCGGAATATCCGTTTCGCCACCTCTGCCCTGCGTGCATATTCGCGGCAGTTCTGCATGAACTTCACAGACCCGTCAGCAGCACCTTTGAGCATGGCAGCCAAAGCATACTGCGCGCTGTGCGAAGTGCCGGATGATGCGCAATAAAGGACGCCGAAGATGTATGCATCACCAAAGGCCGGCATCTCGTAAAATTCCCTAAAGAAAGGATATTTACGGTTATATACAGCCTCGCTCATGGCAACCAAGGCAATTCGCTGGCCGGCATAGCTGAATATCTTGGAACCCGAGAGGAGCAAAATATAGTTGTCGGTATATTTGGCAACAGTATTGATAAAGGGTGGCTCGTACGGAGTGCTGTAATCCACGCGGTAATCCATACCTATATAGGCAAGATCTTCGAGAACAATCACATCATATTTTGTAGCGAGTTCACCGATAATCTTCAATTCGACATCGGTGAGGTTGGTCCACGCCGGATTGTTGGGATTACTATAGATAAGCGCCGTGATATTCCCTTTTTTAAGCACTTCTTCGAGCTTGTCGCGCATCTTTTCTCCTCGGTAGGCGTATATATCGAAAGCCTCGTCCTTGATGCCGAGAAGTTTCGCCTGATTGCGTTGTGCGGGGAAGCCCGGATTAAGGAACAGGATGGTATCCTTACCCGGCAGACGTTGGGCGAGTAGAAGGAACAGAGTGAAACTACCCTGCATCGAGCCGACAGTGGGAACTATACCCTTGGGATTAACCTCCACGTCAAGAAATGCCTTGATAAAAGTGCTACCGGCTTCCTTTAATGACGGAATACCGCTGATATTTGGATATTTGTTGGCGACACCATTGCGGAGAGCCGCTATTTCAGCTTCCACGCCGAGAGCCTCCGCTTCGAGACCCGGGTTACCGATCTCAAGGTGCACCATTGTCTCACCGGCTCGCTGCTCCACATTTTCGGCTAACGCTCCGATCTGGCGTATCGTGGCGCTTTCGAGGTCTATTATTCCCGTTTCTTTTATCGCGTCATTGAGTTTGTCATGGTCTATGGGAAACATATCAATATAGTCTTGGTGAATATGATATTTTTGATTTTAAGGTTTATTGCTTTTACTTAATAGTAAACACTTGCTGACGATAAGTAATTACTCTTGCTGTTATGAAGGAGCTGCCGGTTACTGTCCGTTGAAATTCAATCCGGCGCGGAAAGCTGCGATGTTAGCCTCCACTATCTTCTCGCCCTTGGCAGCGAAAACCTTACGGATGGCATCTTCAATTTTCTCCACCGGCATGTCGATAAACGGAGCACCGGCACCGAGAAGCACCATATTGCTGCAACGGGCGGAAGCCACCTCCTTGGCTGTGGCATCCATGTTAAAACACTTGACATTTGGATAACGGGATAATTCCTCCATTATCACCTCCATCTGCGGATAGTTATCGAGATTGGTGAACGGTTCGGAGTTGGTCACGATCCATCCCTGTGGATTCAGGTACTGAACATAGCGGAGAGCCTCCATCGGTTCGAGGGAGAGTATAAGGTCTGCCTGACCTAATGAAATGAGGTCGGAAGCAATAGGCGAAGAACTAATACGTAGATTAGACTGTACGTCACCACCGCGCTGGCTCATACCGTGAACCTCAGCCTGTTTAATATAAAGGTTATCACTCATGGCGGCAGCGCCGAGGATTGTGGCAATAGAGAGGATACCCTGACCACCAACGCCTGCCAATATTATATCTGTTTTCATGGTTATTCTTTTAATAGTGGAAATCATTTCTTTCGGCGAGCCGTCTGGATACATTCCCTGCGGGAGATGATTACCGACAGACCGTCATAATCTATGGCATCCTTAAAGAGACGCATCATCTCGTCATGATTTTTGGGAAGGGAGTCAATGGTATGTAAGTGTTCAGGAGCAACACCGAGACCGAGGCAAATATCTTCCAACTTACCTGTTCCCTGTGAATCCTGACCTCCTGTCATACCGGTAGTGAGGTTATCGGAGATTATTACCACCATATTTGTGTCCTCGTTCACAGCATCGAGGAGACCGGTCATTCCGGAATGAGTGAAAGTAGAGTCGCCGATTATGGCAACCGACGGGAATTGACCGGCATCTGCTGCACCTTTCGCCATTGTGATGGATGCACCCATATCCACACACGTATCAATGGCATTGAAGGGTTTGAGGAAACCTAATGTATAACATCCGATGTCGCCGAATACTTTTGGACTCTCATATTGTGCTAAGGCATCATTAAGTGCGTGGTAAACATCACGGTGACCACAACCCTGACAAAGAGCCGGCGGACGATTTACGACCACTTCAGAAGGAGCATGCAGCTCTATTGTCTCTTTCAAACAGTCGGGTTGCAATTTCTTGACAGTCTTTCTTACTTCGTCAGGAGTCAGTTCACCGGTCCGTACAACTTCTCCCGATAATTTGCCGTAGACAGGCTTATTATGTTTTAACAGACCTTTGATTTTCCCCTCGATAAACGGCTGTCCTTCCTCAAGTACAAGAAGACTATCACATCGTTCATAGAGTTCGCGGATCTGTTTCTCAGGCAGAGGATACTGTGAAATTTTGAGAGTCGGGAAAGGGATTCCTTCGGGAAATACTTCCGCAAGATAGTTATAGGCGATACCGGATACTACAATTCCCATCGAAGCATTATCCCCTCCTGTCATAAAATTGAAAGGTGACTCTTCGGAAGCCTTCTCGAAAAGTTCGCGGTCTGCAATCAACTGTTTGTTGCGCACGCGCGACATTGCCGGCATAAGAACCCACTGCTTGGGGTTTCGTGGATAATGAAGACTGTTCTCCGGTTCGGGGTTGTCAATTGCATTTACGACTGAGCGTGAATGGCTAAGTCTTGTCACGAAGCGTATCATGACAGGTATACCGAATTTCTCAGAGATCTCAAAACCTGCGGATGCCATATCGTATGCTTCCTGATGATTGGAGGGTTCGAGGCATGGCATCATGGCGAAATCGGCATAGAACCGTGAATCCTGTTCATTCTGCGAGGAATGCATGGACGGATCATCGGCTGCGACAATCAAAAGACCACCGTTGGCACCGGTCATGGCACCGTTTACAAAAGGATCGGCGGCTACGTTCACACCCACATGCTTCATCGAAGTTATGGCACGTTTACCGCAATACGACATCCCTAAGGCTTCCTCGACGGCAGTCTTTTCGTTAGAGGACCAATGATTATGGATTTTCCGTTCACGGGCAATAGGTGACTTCTGGATATACTCCATTATCTCAGTGGAGGGTGTACCGGGATATGCGTATGCACCCGACAGTCCTGCATCAAGGGCTCCCTGAGCAAAGGCTTCATCGCCTAATAACAAGTGTTTCATATTGGATATTAGATAAGGTTGTAAGTAGTTTGCAGCTGCAAGAGCTCGTGGATAAGAGCTTTATTATTGCAAATATAGGATTTTTGTAATATATTTACAAATCAATTTCCATATCGGATTTTTAAATTAATAATGAAGCGATGAATAGCAGATTAATCACATTTCTTCTATCCGTAATAATAAGTCTCAACGTATTTGGAGCTGAGGTCAATTGGAGTTATAAATTACTCGATGACGGCACAGACCATCCGTCGGTCACTATCACAGCAGAAATTGCCCCGGGCTTTCACCTTTATGCGGTGGATAATCCCGAAGGTGGAGCCGGTCCCCTTGTGTTCAACTTCGACACAAAGGGTTGCGAACTTGTAGGTACTGTTACAGCTGATAAGAAATATAAGGTAGAGTATAATGACATCTTTGAAGTCGACGAACATTATTATGACGGTAAGGTGACGTTTACTCAGAAAATTAAACCTACCGCCGAGAAATATTCGGTAAACATAGATGTTAAAGGACAGGCGTGTAACGATACAGGGTGTTTTCAGGTATTCGGTTCCAAATTATTTACAGGTACCGTTCCGGCTGCTCTTTTAAAGACTGATAAAACTGCTGATGCAAACCCGAAGACAAACCCGGAGACAAACCCGGAGACAAAAAGCCTCAACCCTGAGGCGACCGAGATTGCAGAATTTACCGATTCGTTACAGTCGGCAACGGCACCGTTAGTTCCCGGTGATACCGACCTTAAAGGAGTAAGGGGTTCATGGTGGGATAATGTGGAGGCGGAGATGGCACAATTCTCCGAAGCCCCCACACAGCAGGAGCGTAGCCTTCTTTATATCTTTATTGCCGGATTTATCGGTGGACTGATAGCTCTCCTGACTCCCTGTGTGTGGCCTATGATTCCTACCACTGTCAGCTTCTTCCTGAAACAGAAAGGAGCCTCACGCCGGAGTGCCATCACGAAGGCTGTCACCTACGGAGCATCGATTATTGTAATCTATGTAGTTTTGGGATTATTGATTACGATAATATTCGGAGCGTCTGCTCTTAATGAATTAGCGACCTCTGCCCTCTTCAATCTCCTTTTCTTCCTGTTGTTGGTAATCTTCGGCTTCTCATTCTTGGGAGGTTTTGAGATAACTCTTCCTTCGTCGTGGGCAAACAAGATTGATGCCAAGGTCGATAAGACGACAGGATTGCTGAGCATTTTCTTCATGGCATTTACCTTGGCGTTGGTGTCATTCAGTTGTACCGGTCCGATTATCGGAACACTGTTGGTTGAGGCTGCCGCCACTTCCAACTTCATTTCACCGGCGGTGGGCATGTTTGGCTTCGCCCTCGCACTTGCCCTTCCGTTTACCCTCTTTGCACTATTCCCCTCATTGCTCCAGTCTCGTCCTAAAGCGGGAGCATGGATGAACAGTGTCAAGGTAGTCTTGGGTTTCCTTGAATTGGCTCTTGCCCTCAAATTCCTGTCGGTTGCAGATCTTGCCTACGGGTGGAGAATACTCGACCGTGAGGTGTTTGTGGCGCTGTGGATAGTAATCTTCGGACTCTTGGGAGCTTATCTTTTGGGTAAGATTACATTCCCGCATGACTCTAAATTGGAGAAGATTGGTGTCGGAAGATTCTCACTGGCTGTTATTACCCTCGCCTTTACCGTGTATATGATTCCCGGACTGTGGGGAGCTCCGTTAAAGGCTATAAGTGCTTTCACACCTCCGATGACTACTCAGGATTTCTCCTTATATGAGGATTCGTTTGAGGCTCACACCAATGACTTTGAGTTGGCGATGGAGATGGGGCGAGCACAGAATAAGCCTGTTCTTATAGACTTCTCCGGTTATGGCTGCGTTAATTGCCGCAAGATGGAGGCTGCCGTTTGGACAGATTCGCGCGTCCGCGACATCATGAAAGATGACTATATAGTAGTGACCTTGATGGTCGATGACAAGAAGCCTTTACCTCAACCCATCGAGGTCGAGGAACGCGACGGTACGCGTCGTACCCTACGCACCTACGGTGACAAATGGAGTTACCTGGAGCGTAATAAGTTCGGCGCCAACGCCCAACCCTACTATGTGGCAGTCGATGCCGATGGTAAACCGCTCACCGGTGCTTACAGTTACAACGAAAATGTCTCCGCCTTCACCAACTTCCTCACCACCGGCGTCCGCAACTTCAAGAAATCCGAGTAAAAATCACATTGAAAATCAGATAAAAAATGAGAGGTCCTTATTGGAACCTCTCATTTTTTATCTTAATTATTGATTTGGAATAAATTTAATTTCCAATCGTTATTATCGGCTTTCCGAAAAAAGTGGACAACAAGGCAAGTGTAGAAATGGTAAAATTATGTTCTCCACTTAACCATCTTGTTATTTCACTTGGTCGTTTACCTATAGCATCCGCTAACTGTTTCTTAGATAATCCTTTTTCCTGCATTAAGTAATCAAGACGATTGGAGATCTCAAACGAAAGGCGAGCTTCAGCCCGTTCTTCAGGCTTGATTTCACCAAGTAGCTCACGCAATGAAATTTTAGCCCTTTTCATAATTCAAAAGTTTTATCAGTATCTATTTCGTTCTCAGTAATTATCACACTACCGTCAGCTATACCTTCCTTTAGTAACTTATCGAAACGCTGTAAAGTCATTACATATCCTTTTAATGTATCATCCTCTTCATAAGTTCGGGTTTTCTTATGATCACCGTTCCCAAGAATCAAAATTCTGTCAGAAAGTCTTAAACCGTATAAACGTAGTTTTGATCTCAAAGTGGGTAGTGCAACAAGTGAATCTTTCATTTTACCTTCCGGGCGAAAGTATCTCTCTAAAGCACCAAAATCAAGTATCTGATCTATAAACTTAGCAATAATACGGAAATCCTTATTGTATTCACCCTCATTCTCAAATTTTGCCACGAATTTCTCAAATTCATTCAAATCATCAGAAAGAAACTGAATAGTGTAAACTGTACAATTAACAGTTTGATCCAAAAGGAGTAACTCTACTTCACTCATATTATTAATATTGTTTCTACAAATATACAACAAATATTTCACATAAATGTAAAATACATAATATATTTTTATTGATTTTAAATTATCTTTTTCAACATTTGTTGAGTACTATAAGAATCAAATTATCTAAATTTGCGGATATATAGGCTCCAATATAAATACAAACTATAGGTCAATATGATAAGGTGGAAGGTACTTACATGGATGACAGTATTGTGTGTAACATATTTTACATCGTTACTGGGATTCGCACAAGAACAACTGCAGTCAGAAATAAGCAATCCGGGGATTAAGACAGATTCGGTTAAGGCTCGGGAGCTGGGTGAGGTGATCGTGGAGGGAAGGAGCGAGAGACTTGGTGCACAGGTGTCTACTTACATCCCTACCGGAAAACAAAAGAATGCTTCTCAGACAGCCGCAGAGCTTCTTGACCGCATGGCGATACCGCAACTTAGAGTTACCCCTAAGAATGAGATTCTGACTCCGGGAGGAAAAGGAGTTGATATATACATCGATTTTCTTCCCGCTTCCGAACAAGACCTGTCGGGCATGCGGATGCAGGATGTTAAGAAGGTAGAATATTATGATTATCCCGCCGATCCAAGGTTTCAAGGGAAACCTCATGTTGTAAACTTCGTGATGCAGAAATATGAGTACGGCGGCTATCTAAAGCTTTATGGATGGGAGACAACTTTCAATACAGGTCAGATCAGCCTCTTCGGTAAACTACAATATAAACGCATGACATTCGATATAGCCGGCGGATTCTTCTATCTGAATGATAAACATTGTGGCAGCGATACCTATGAGATTTTTCGTTTGCCTCAGCCGGACGGCTCTTTAAACGCATTTGAGCGTAACTCTATTCAAGAGAAAGCCAAGAAGTATGACGCAACGGCATGGCCAACATTCAAAGCACTTTATTCGTCGGACAAGATTACAATTTTAAACGTCCTCGGCGCTGACTTCAATAAAACACCCGTTGATGAACGGTCAGGTTATATTGATTACAGTCCACAGATTGCTGATCGTACAGACTATTCAAGCAAGTCATCATCCCGGATCAATTCAGTCTCTTACGAAGGTTATTGGAATTTTATTTTAAATGACAACAATTCAATAACCTTCACACCCATATATGCCTATACGCATACCAATAGCCATAGCTATTATACTGAAAGAAAATCGGAGGAATACGCCAACGGAGCAACCGATGATTCCCATGAGTTCAAAGCCACACTGACATACGGACATTCCTTCGGCAAATGGGGACAGTTGAATGCAATGTTCCAAACCATCATCACATCCAATAATACTACATATACCGGTACCGCAAACATGAAAGACTATGCACATGTCTATCGTTTTGGTCCGGGAGTACAGTATAGCATAGGAAACGATAAGATCTATGGTTTGGCAGGTTTCGGATACCATTTGGACCGACAGGAATATGTAGATGTAAAAGAAAATTCAGCTGCACCATGGGTTGATTTATCACTCCAATATTCTCCGACCGAAAAACATTCGGTTAGCGGAGATTTTCATCACATGAAATCCATACCATCCTCAAGTTACCGCTCATCAGCCATAATACAAAGTAATCCCTTGATGAGTTATACAGGTAACCCATACCTTACGCCATATAGCAGTTATGATGCAGGTGTCAATTACTCGTTTATACCAAACGGGAACTTCAGTATGTCTGTTTTTGGCTCAACATGGATAGTTCGTAACCGTTATGTCTATGATTATCAGCCATGGGAAAACGGTATCCTCCGAACAATCCGGCAACCCGGCGGGGGTTATTCACAATGGAATTATGGTATCTATGCTGCTTTACGTCTGTTTAAAAGAAAATTACAGCTCACCGCCCAAGTAAACGGTACTTCTGTACACAATGGTATGCCGTATGATTTTAATAAAACGAAGATATTATGTGCTTTACAAGCTACATACTACATTAATAATTGGTATGTGAGTGGTTTGTACTGTTCACCACAGGGTTATCCCGACGGGTGTATGGTCGGAACATGGATGGAAACAAAATCGTTCTATAAATTACAGGCGGGATGGTCCAATTCGGCTTGGAATATCCAATTACAGTTTACCAACTT
>CAZAWP010000045.1:0-1271 GCA_964488855.1 uncultured Sangeribacter sp. | reverse complement strand
GAGTTATCAAGGTAGCGAGGGTTTAGACACTCGGTAAATTATTAATAATTATAAACACTATATATTATGAAATTCACACAACCCCGACTCCCCTATTTGCCCGATGCATTAAAGCCGGCGATCTCACCCGTGACCATCGACTTTCACTATGGTAAACATGAGAAGGCATACATAGATACTTTAAATACTCTTATAGAGGGAACAGAGTATGCTGACATGGAACTCGAGGAAATAATAAAGAAATCGGATGGTCCGCTGTTTAACGCTGCTTCGCAGGCGTGGAACCATATCTTCTATTTCTTCCAGTTCTCTCCCGACGGCAAGAAAGAACCTACCGGAGACCTTCGCGTCAAGATAGATGATCAGTTCGGCGATTTCGAGGACTTCAAGAAAGAATTTGTAGCAAACGGTGTTGGACTTTTCGGCTCCGGCTGGGTATGGCTATCAACCGATGCAGATGGCAAGCTCTTTATTACCAAAGAGAGTAATGCGGGAACTCCTCTTAAATCAGGTCTCACTCCATTGATGACATTTGATGTCTGGGAACATGCCTATTATCTCGACTTCCAGAACCGTCGTAAAGATGCCTTGGAAGCATTGTGGGATATAGTGGACTGGAAAGTTATCGAGGAGCGATATAATACAGTTATAAATAATTGATTTTTTATATAAGCACTCTTCTATTATCAAGTAAAAAATTATGAATGTAGGAGATAAATTTCCTGATCTGTTGGGAAAGGATACCGAAGGAAAGGAGATACGCATAAGCGATTATCCCGGTAAGAAGATAGCCTTGTATTTTTATCCCAAAGATAACACTCCGGGATGCACAGCCGAGGCATGCAGCCTTCGTGACAATTATCAGGCATTGGCTGACAAGGGTTATCAGATAATCGGTTGTTCGGTGGATTCCCCGGAATCCCACCGTAAATTCGTCGATAAATATAGTCTACCCTTTCCGTTGATCGCTGATACCGACCACAAACTTGTGGAGACCGCCGGCGTATGGGGACTGAAAAAGATGGCAGGCAGAGAGTATATGGGTACGATCCGTACAACCTTTATCCTGTCACCAGACGGCACCGTTGAAGAAATCATCGGCCCGAAGCAGATCAAGACGAAGACCCACGGCGAGCAACTCCTGAACATATAATTATACTAACTGAAGATTTAAGTAATGATACTTTGATCTTCAGTTTTTTTATGTATTACACCGTTAAGTAACTATTGAAAATTAATTTATACTAAGCAACCAAGACCCATGAATGCTA
>CAZAWP010000044.1:8702-14395 GCA_964488855.1 uncultured Sangeribacter sp. | reverse complement strand
GCGAAGACAAACACGAAGCTGATGGTGGTGCCGGCCTGTGTCTCCTGATACGCCTGACCCGTCCATGCGTAGCCGTAAGTCTTGCCCAAGGTATTATAGACGATGTCCTCCATCGCCTTGATTGCCTCCGACGAACTGACATTCTTGGCGGCATTGGCGGTAAGTGATACCGACGGATACATGTTATAACGCGACACGCTGCTGACTCCCATCACCGGCTCTATGGTCATGAAGCTCGAGAAGGGCACCATCTCGCCGTCGGCATTGCGCACGGTCAGAGTACGGAGGTTATCGACGTTGGTACGGCTCGCTCCGCTACCTTTCATCGTCACCTGGAAACTGCGTCCGAAGTCGATGAAGTCATTGACGTATGTATCACCCGTATATGCCGACAGTGTATTATAAACATCGTCGATGCCGATACCCTGCATCATGAGCTTGTCGCGGTCGAAGTTGAGCTTATACTGCGGCACGGTACCCTGGAACATACTTGTCACCGAGGCGATACGCGGGTCTTTGGCGGCAGCTGCCTCGATCTCGCGCAGTGCCTTCATATTCTCCTGAGTGCCGAGGTTGGAGATGTCGAGAAGCTCCATTGACAGTCCGGAGGAGATACCCAGACCCGGGATTGCCGGCGGATTGATCGAGAAGATCTCCGCCTCGTTATAGCGCGCCGAAATTTCATCGACCTTGGCTATGATGTCATTGATGGTGCGCTCCTTCCCTTTACGTTTGCTGTACGGGTCGAGGGTTACGAGGAGCGAGCCCATGTTGGAGCCGGAGCCGCCTAAGAAGGAGTTACCCGCCATGCTGATGACATCCTTGACATTCTCGACTTTCTGTACCTCGGCGCTGAGGTCGGCTACAATCTTCTCCGTACGCGACAGGGATGCTCCCGGCGGCAGCTGGATCGAGGTCATGAAGTAACCCATATCCTCCGATGGGAGATAACTGGTAGGCCACTCGATAAAGGCGTAGATACCGGCACCGGCGAGCACCAAGAATATGGCGAGCGCCCAGCGCGCATGGTTGAGCATGGTGCCGATGATTTTCTTATACAGCGCCACGACTTTTGCCCAGCCGGCATTCCACCATTTGTAGAGGAAGAACTTGGCGGGCTTGCGCGGGGTGAGGAAGAGTGCGCACAGCGCCGGCGTGAGGGTCAGTGCGTTGAAGCCGGAGAAGGCAGTCGAAACTGCAATCGTGAGGGCGAACTGTTTATACAGTGCGCCGGTGATACCGCTGACAAAGGCGGTAGGGATAAACACGGAGAGAAGCACCAATACCTCGCCGACTACCGGCCCGGTAAGCTCCTTCATCGCCTGCTCGGCTGCTTGGGTGCGGTTGAGCACCCCCTGGTCGACAAGGCGCGAACAGTCCTCGACGACCACTATCGCGTCATCGACCACAATGGCTATCGCCAATACAAGTCCGAAAAGGGTAAGGGTGTTGATACTGAAGCCCATTATCTTCATCACCGCAAACGTACCTATAAGCGAGACCGGTATCGTCAGCATCGGGATGATGACGGCACGCCAGTTCTGGAGGAAGATGAGGATGACCACCATCACGATGAGGGAGGTCTCCACGAGGGTCACCAATACGTTTGAGATTGAGGAGCGCACGTAGTCGGTGGAGTTCATCACCACGGAGTAATGCACGCCGTCGGGGAAGTATTGCGAGAGGCGGTCGAGTTCCTTGATGGCACCGTCGGCGACATCGAGGGCGTTGGCTCCCGGCAACTGCGAGACACCCAACAGGGCAATCTCCTTGCCGTTTACTTTAGACACGCCCGAGTACGACGAACTGCCGAGCTCTACCTTGGCTATATCCTTCAGGCGGAGGATTCCCGAGCCGGTGGTGCGTATCACTATGTCTTCAAACTGGCTGACCTCCGACAGACGTCCGTCCACGACGAGGGTATAGCTGAAATCATCGGCACCCTTGGTCGGTGCTGCGCCTACCGAACCGGATGACACTTCCATGTTCTGCGCCTGTACGGCCGCCGACACCTCTGCCGGGGTCACCCCGAGGGCCTGCATCTTGTCGGCATCGAGCCATATACGCATGCTGTACTCGCCGGAGCCGAAAGCGCCGACGTTACCCACTCCTTTCACACGGCTCAACGGGTCTACGATATTGAGCTGGGCATAGTTGGTGAGATAGAGGGCGTCATAACGCTGCGGGTCGTCACTCTCAAGGGTGGCGAAGAGGACCTGGTTGGTGGAGTTCTTGCGCACATTGATACCCTGTTCGATGACGGCGTTGGGGAGGGTACCCTGTGCCATCGACACACGGTTCTGCACGTCGATTGCCGCCTGGTCCACGTCGGTGCCGTTCTCAAAGGTGATGGTAAGCGAATACGAACCGTCGTCGCCCGACGTCGAACTCATATAGAGCATGCCGTCGGTACCGTTCACCTGCTGCTCGATGGGCACACCGATCGACTGCGCCACTGTCGAGGCATTAGCGCCGGGGTACGTCGCACTGACCATCACGGTCGGCGGGGTTATATCAGGGTATTGCGCCACCGGCATCGTGTTGAGACACAATACACCCGCAAATACCATCAGCAACGCTATGACCGTCGCGAAAATCGGTCGCTTTATAAAGAAATTTGAAAACATAGTCAGCTCCTCTTAAAAATCATTACTTGGCTGCAGTCTTACCTGCTAAAACGGGCTTTACTTCCTCGCCGGCACGGACGGTGAGCATTGCCTTGGTCACATAACGGTCTTTGGGGGTGAGTCCTTTGGTGATGATGCGGAGGGTATCCTGATAAAGCTCTCCTATCTGCACCGGTGTATACACGATGCGGTTGGAGTCATTGACTACGTATAGATATTTGCCGAGCTGGTCGGTTGAGAGGGATGCGTCATTGACAAGCACTGCCTGAGGAGCAACGCCTACCGGCAGTTTTACTTTTACATACATGCCGTCCTTGAGTTCACCATCCTCGTTACGGACCTTACCCTCAAGGAGCACTGTCCCGGTAGAGGCATCGACCGACGGCGAGGTATAGTACAGGTCGGCGGTATATGGTTTTGAAAGGGTTACGTCAAAGGCAAGGGGAATCGATTTATACATTACCTGCTGCTCGGTGGCGGTCAATGTGCCGGTGGAGGCGTCGTTGATGCTGAATGTCGCCTTGACCTCTTTATCATCATAGATGGTGGCGAGTTTGACGGGTGCCCCCTCGCCGCTGACATAGTTACCGACGCTCATCGCCGCTGCCGAGATTCTACCCGACTGCGGCGCGCGTACCGTACAGTGGTTGAGGTTGCGCCGGGCATCCTCGAGCTGCGCCTGCGCCGAATTTACCGACGCCTGCGCTGCGTTTACGTTGTTGAGAGCCTGATTGACTTCCATCTGCGACACTGCTCCCGACTGCAAGGCTTCGGTGACTGCCTTATATTGTTTCTGCGAATAGTCGTGCTGACTGCGTGCCGAGGCAAGGGATGCCTCTGCCTGCTTTACGGCATCGGCGTAGCGTCCGGTCTCGATGGTGAAGAGTACGGCGCCCTTAGACACATAGCTCCCCTCCTCATAGTTGCGGCTGAGTATCCTGCCGTTCACTTCCGCCACTACATCGACCTCGCTGCCGGCTGCGATGCGTCCCGGATACTCGTGATGCAAGACCACCGAGTCCACTACCGGATATGCCACCTCAACGGTCGGAGTCATCTCCGCTTGATGCTTCTTATCCTTTTTGGAGCAGCCTGTCAGCATAACTCCGGTTATTGCCAATGCTGCCACTGCGTATATTCCCTTATTCATAATATCTTATCTTTTTCCGTAGTATTTCTATATGGTATTATAAGCTCAGTCAGATAATTATCGGCGGAGCGTAGATGCTTTCCATTGTCAGTCTTTTTCTGATTTATCAGACTGTATTTTCATTTGTCAGACTGCAGGGGGGCGCCACCCATGGCGGTATATATTTTGACGAGGGCATCAAGGGCTGATGCCTTTGCCTCCAACTCCGACACGCGGGCGCTGATGCGGCTCTCCTGCGCGTTCATTACATTGACGTATGCGTCGAGTCCCTGTTTATAGCGGTTCACGGCGAGGTCGAGTGACTCGGTGCTCTGTTCGGTGACTTTTTGCAAGAGTCCTATTTCCTGCTGTGTGGCACTGTAATTGCGCATGGCGATGGCAACCTCGTTGGTGGCTGTCAGGGCGACCTGCTTGTAGTTGTCGATACCTGCCTCGAGGTTCGCCTTGGCTTCGGCGATGCGGTTGTTGCGCACGAGTCCGTCGAAGACTGTCCAAGACAGTTCCGGGGCTATATTGTATTCTATCGAATTGCGGTTGAAAAGATTTTTGAGATTGTGTGCCGCCACTCCCACACTACCGGTGAGGGTGAGTGTCGGCAACCAGTCTTTTGAGGCGATGCCGGCGGCTGCGGCGTATTCCATGACCTCATACTCGGCCTGTGCCACGTCGGGACGGCGACGGAGCATGTCGGCGGGACAATATACGCCTACCATGTTTGAGGGAACGGGGAGTTTGCCGGTGGTGCCTACGATTTCAGCGACTGTCTCCTCGGGGAGGGCCAGGAGTGTAGTGAGTGTCGATATGGCATTCTGTTCGTCGGCCTCCAATTGCGGCAATGTGGATTGGGTATTATATAATACGGTGCGTGACTGGGCGATGTCGAGCTTCGACACCAACCCTGCCTTATATCTTGCCTCTGTGATTGCCACCAATTTCTCCTGCTCCCCTATCTCCTCAAGGGCGAGGTCAATATGTGCCTGTGTCAGGCGGAGGTTGATATATGCTGATGCTATGTTTGATGCCATGGAAATCATGGCTGCCTCATATTCGGCTTTGGTACCTAAATACTGAGCCTTACCTTGCTTGGACTGTGCCTGAATGCGTCCGAAGAGGTCTATCTCCCAGTTGAAGTCGAGTCCCAAGTCGAAATACGAAGTATTGGTGGCGCGTCCAAGTCCGTTGGTATCTCCGGAGTTACGGGCCTTGTTATAACCGGCATTGAGGGTGATTGTCGGTGAATATCCACCCTTGATGGCATCGAGGCTTCGTCTTGCCGCCTCGATACGCTGCATGGCGGCACGCAGATCCATGTTGTTGCTTTCGCCGATACTTAGGAGACGGAGGAGTATGGTGTCGTTGAACACTTGCCACCAACTGTCTTCAGTGGGAAGCATGGTACTGTAGGTACGATCTTTCTTCCATTCCCGCACGATGGTCTGAGGATTGGCATTGACAATCTGAGCCACCTCCGACTCACTTTTTTTCACATCCTCTGCGACTTCATTTTTGTCGATCATGCAATCATGCGTATCGATCATATCGGAGACCATGGTCACCATGGTTTGGACTTCATTACCATCGACTTCGTTTACACAGGTCACACACTTGTTCCCACCTCCGGGATTGGAGGTGTTGGAGCTATTATTGTCGGCTTGTGCCTGTGAAATCGAGAAAATTACGGAAGCTGAAAATAAAGTTATTGCAGTTACCGCTCCGCTATTTACTTTTGCAAATACATCTTTCATTTCTTCGCAGAGATATAGTCCTATTATACAATAACTAAACGAAAAAATGAATCGTAGGGTTCATTCCACTTAATTGTGGAACAGTGCCTCGAACTCTTCAGTGCGGCGTTGGGTAAGCATCTTGTGGGCTCTGCCGCGGTAGGTGGAGTAACTCATGTACTCGTGCTTGAT
>CAZAWP010000044.1:0-8602 GCA_964488855.1 uncultured Sangeribacter sp. | reverse complement strand
TTTGAAGCCTTGTGAAGGGTCTCATACTTTTTGATAATCTCGATGGCTTTTTCAAACCTTGGTCCCGAAGTTTCGACGGCACTTCCATGACCGGACTTACCGGCGCGAGCGGGAGCCTTTGCTGCTATATGTTCACGACGCACTGAGCTGTGCTGAGAAGCGTCAATAGTTTCATTAAACGGATTTATAAAAAGTGCAGCAACTACTAATATTAATTCTATCACTTTCTTCATCATTGCTATAAACGTATTTAAACATACTAATGTTATATTTTACAGCAAATATTTTTATATCTTTAACATTATTGCTCATATTTTCAATATATTATATAGCAATATTTATTACTATTTATTTAGCAATTAAATTGATATTATTAGCAATATTATACAAGGATATAAAAAGTAAGCAGGTCTCGAATCACTTCGAAACCTGCTCTTGAATGAAACTATTGTTTTGTGGCGGAAGCGCCGCAGAATCACTCTGAAATCACTCCCTTAGTGTACCAATTAAAGAACTATTTTCAAATTGTCCAAATTACATTGTATAAGAGTGGACGTATCAGGTCCACTCTTATTATGGTTGGCAAATTACTTGTGAGAGTCTTCATCAGCCTCCTGCCAAGTAGCCCACATCTCTACGTTGGGATCATAACCGTCGTAGCCGTAGTTCTGCCAGAGGGGGTGGTTCTTGTTACCTACACCTGCATCGTGGGGAACGGGCCAGTACATGTTATGCTTGTCCATGCGGAAACGATACTCGTTACCATTTGATTTGATAACCTCACCTGCGTTACCACGGCCATAGAAGCTGTAGTGGTAGAGACGCTGGTACCAGTAGCTACCGCCTGCTGCATCTACACCTTCCTGCTTGTCCCAAGTGTTGATGTTGTAGGTGTTACCCCACTCATCGGGCTGACCTGACAGAGCGAGACACATAGAAGTACGTACAAGCTCAACTTTACGGAACTCCTCGAGGAAGAGCTCGCGGGCACGCTCGTTCATTACATCACCGATGTTTGCAGTAGTGTAAAGCTGTGAGCACTGTGCACGTTTACGGAGCTCGTTGAGGTCGGCAGCAGCCTGTGAGTTCTTACCCTGGTGAACCAATGCCTCAGCACGTACGAGGTAAGCCTCAGCGAGACGATAGAGGTAGAAGTTACCGTTAGAACCGGTAGTTGCACCCGGATAGTCGTTAGAATCGATGTTCTCATCGTCAGAAGCCGAACGGTAGTAAGACTTGTACAAGGGGAAGTCGAACCAGCTGCGGAGTGTATCTGTACAGAGGAGGTCACCCTTCTTGATTGTTACCTTACCCTTAGAGTTTACAACATCCTCGGGAGCATAGAGATTAAGGTTCTCGCCGAAGCTCTTTGACTTGGGGTTAGAAACCTTCAGATCCTCCATATTTACCCAGTTACCGGTAGCGCTGTT
Source organism: uncultured Sangeribacter sp. (assembly GCA_964488855.1). Lineage (GTDB taxonomy): Bacteria > Bacteroidota > Bacteroidia > Bacteroidales > Muribaculaceae > Lepagella. The sequence continues at coordinate 7,172 of CAZAWP010000044.1, read as the reverse complement.
GTGACGGAGGTCCTGAGTATCCTCAACACCGTTTACAACCCAAAGGCTGTGCTGCATGAAGTATGTGTTGCGGAAGATACCGATACCACGACCGAAAGCACGGATCCAGTCGAGCTTGGGATCTGCATCCTTCTTGGTGTTACGTACGATAGCCTCAGTACCACCCTTGTTATCCTTGATTACAGTGTTAGAGAAGTGAGGATGAACGACACGCATCATCGGGTGGCTCTGGAATGACTGCTCTGTGCAGTTAGGCATACCGAGGAGTGTCTCTGTGTTGGCAGCGATGATCTTGTTCTCGGGGCGGTGAAGGTCCCAGATAACGTTACGCTGGATAGGCCAAGTCTCGGGAGCAGCAGTCTCTACGAAAGAACCGAAAGAGTTCTGCATAAGGCTGTGACCCATGTTAGAGATAAGCTCTGTACAAACCTGCTCAGCCTGCTTGAACTCGCCGATTGAAAGAAGCACCTTTGCATAAAGCATCATACATGCCTCTTTGTTGATCATACCGTAGTATGCCATATCTTTCTGGGCTGGTACCCACTCGCAAGCATCCTTGAGGTTCTCTGCCATCATCTTCATGATCTCGATCTTGGGAACAGAACGGTAGTCCTGCTTGGGAGACTCGGGAAGACATGTTACCAAAGGTATGTCACCATACTGGAATACGAGGTTGTAGTAAGCCCAAGCGCGGTGGAAGTAACCACGACCTTTATACTCCTTCTTGATATCCTCGTCGAGACCGTCTACTTTGTCTACGTAGTCAAGGACAGTATTAGCGTATTTAACGTGGTCCCACATGTTGTACCACATCCAGCCTGCCATGGCACCATCGTTGAAGCCTGAGTTCATCCATGATGTCGGAGTAAGGTTGGCAGCCCAGTTATCCTGGAAACCTGAACCCCAGTCAGTCTTACCGCAGCACATCAGCTCTGAGAACTCATACTCGGTAAGCAGAGGAATTGTATTGGTGTTCTCCGAGATCATGTGACGACGGAGGTGACGGTCTGTGATGGCGAGTGCTGCCTGAAGACCTGACTCAGTTGTAAAGGTAGACTCCGGAGCAAACAATGACTGGGGATCCGGCTTCAAGAAATCGTCGGAACAGCTTCCCAATATCACGGCTGCCAATACCGGAGCAGCTATCTTGGTGAGTTTATTATATGATTTCATTTGTATACGATGTTGAGATTAGTAACTCGCAATAATTATTAGATTGTTAGGGTAACTCGATTTTTTAGGTGGTATCGGGGATTTCTGAAGTGTTAAGCCGAACCTTTGCCGGCTTAACTACTTCAAAAAAGCCTCTATAATACCTTCATCCTGTATTTTGCGAGTTACTTAGAAGGTTACGTTGATACCGAAGTTGAACTGACGAGTTGCGTAGCCGCCGGTCTCGGGGTCACCATATACCCACTTGCTTGAGCTGATGGTGAAGAGGTTCTTGATACCGAAGGTCAAACGAACTTTTTCCATGTAAGCCTTACGAGTCCACTTCTGAGGAAGTGTGTAACCGAAGGTAAGGTCAGAGAGACGGAGGAAGTTACGGTTGAGGATACGTGCGGGTGAAGTACATCCGGCAGGACCCTTGGCGCCGAGACGAGCGTAAGTGTTGCTCGGGTTCTCGGGAGTCCAGTAATCCTTGTCCCAAGTGTTCATACCGTTGGTGATAAGGTCACCACCGTTATCGTCGTTGAGGTAAGCACCGTCTGTGCTCTTGTGACCGCAGTAGCTGTAGAGTGAGAACGAAATCAGGAAGTCCTTGAAGAGTGTGAAGTCGTTTCGCATGCTGAGGTACATCGGGGGACGGGTTGTTCCGAGGAACTCTTTATCCTTGTCATTGTAAACTGCAGTGCGGATCTCGTTACCCTCTGCGTCGTATGAAATCTTGTCGTCAGCAGTGTAGTTGTTGCGAACCTTGGGATCACCGGGCTTCTGGTTGAGGAGAGCAGCCTGATCAGCCTCGTCTACCTGCCAGATACCGTCTACGCGGTATGTCCAGATTGTACCGATTGAGTGACCGATGAACCAGCCGTTGCTCTGGTCGTCCATCTCTTTCTGACCGATTACGTTACCTGCCTCGTCAAGGATATCCTCCATTTCATAGTTGATATGCTTGATGCGGTTGTCGTTATAAGAGAGCACGAAGTTGGTTGTCCACTCGAAGTTGGGGTTGGTGATGTTTACAGAGTTAAGAGAGAGCTCGAAACCTTTGTTATCAACCTGACCGATGTTGGTTGTGATTGTGCTGAAGCCTGAGAAGTTAGGCAGACGCATGCTCATGATCATATCCTTGGTCTTCTTATAGTAGAGGTCGATGTTACCATACAGGCGGTTGCGGAGGAATCCGAAGTCAAGACCTACGTTGTAAGCCTCTGTCTTCTCCCACTCGAGGTTGGGGTTACCGAGACGGTCCATCATAAGGTACTTCATATCAAGGGTGCTACCGTCAGCAGTTGAGATATAACCCTGAGTCTTACCCTCACCTGAACCGAGGTTGGCAAGTGCACGGTATACGTCACCGATGTCACGGTTACCGTTCTTACCCCAGCTGAAACGAACCTTGAAGTTGTTCCAAGCATCAGCGATGGGCTCGAAGAACTTCTCGTTAGAAGCGGTCCATGCTACTGCTGCTGAGGGGAATACTGCGTGGGGATGGTTCTGACCGAATGCTGAGTAACCGTCACGACGAATTGATGCTGTGACCATATAGCGGTTGTCGTAGCTATAGAATGCACGTGCGAGGAGAGCGTCAGCTGTATAGTGCCAGTCGTTGGTGCTGAATGATGAGAGCTCTTTGTCACCGTTCTGAGTGTTGTGGTAACCAAGGGCGTCAGTCGGAGTGATGTAACGTGAGTAGATACCGTCTGACCATGCGCGACGCTCCTCAGCCTCCTGTGCCAATGTAACCATTACATGGTGCAGGTCATTGAAGGTGTAATCCCAGTTAAGGGTGTTGTTGAGTGAGTAGTCGTAGTTCTTCTGCCAGTTACGGTTTACACCACGAGACTTGGGATCTACATAGGGAAGGTCCGCACTCCAGAACTCACGGTTGTTATAGAACTCATAACGGGGTGAGATGTTGAACTGGTAAGAGATACCAACGGGGAGTGTAAGGTTTACATAGAACTTAGAGTTCAATACTACTGTAGACCAGTTGCGTTTGTGATACTGCTCGCGGAAGTCATAGCTTGAATAAACGTCGCCGCGTGCACCGTCCTCACCCATGGGGTAGAAGATAAGGTCACCCTCGTCATTGTATTTCTGAGAGAAGGGAGAGAAACGTACGTTGTTGGCATCCCAGTAGCTGCCACCCATAGGAATGGTGTTATCTGTAGCCGAACGGTTCTGGAAGTTTGCGTTACCACCAACCTCCAACCAGCTGGTAACCTTACCGCTGATACGCATTGAAGCGCGGAGTGAAGTATAGTCGTCACCACGTTTAGCACCCTGGTTGTGGAGGTAACCGAAAGACATGTAGTAGTTCATCTTGTCAGTACCACCGGCGAGGCTTACGTTGTAGTCCTGGTTGATACCGGTGCGGAATGCATCGTTATACCAGTCGTAAGTGCGACCGTTTACGAAGTTGTCGAGAACTGTCGATGAGTTCTTGTCCAAAGAGATACGCTTACCGAATACCTCGAGGAGGTTATCGTCAGATGAGTTACCGCTATAAGCCAACCACTCGTCTACTGATACACCGTAACGGCCGAGGTCGTTGGGGTTCTCGAAGAAACCTGCGTCGGTAGTACCTACCTGATAATCGCGATATACGCCGTTCTCGTCGAAGCCGTAAGTATCACGCTTGAACCAGTCTGAACGATAGCGGAGATAGTTGTCGGGGCTCATCATGGTACGCATGGCGCTCTTGGTGTTGATACCCCAGTTTGCGCTGAGGGTTACAGTAGGCTGACCGTTGTTGTTACCTTTCTTGGTAGTGATGATGATAACACCGTTGGCTGCCTTGGCACCGTAGATAGCTGCTGAAGAAGAGTCCTTGAGTACGTCGATCTGCTTGATGTCGTCAGGGTTGATCTCAGAGAGCTCGCCGTAGAACTGCATACCATCGAGGATGATAAGGGGCGAAGAACCTGTACCGAGTGAGTTCTTACCGCGAAGCTCGATAGAACCACCACCCTTGGCAGATGCATCGTAACCGATCTGAAGACCTGCGGTACCGCGGAGAAGGTCCTGAACGTTTGCCGGGTTAGAGTCGGCAATCTTGCTCGGGTCGATCTGAGTGATAGAACCGGTAAGGTCTTTCTTTTTCATTGTACCGTAACCTACAACGACAACGTCGTCAAGCATCTCCTCGTTGGTACGCATGATAACCTTGAGGTCGTTGGTAGCGGCTGTAACTTTGATTTTCTGGGGTTCGTATCCGATATAAGAGACCAGAAGGGTCTGACCGTCGGATGCCTGAATCTGGAAGTTACCGTCCATATCGGCGCTGACACCGATCGAGGTACCCTCCACTTGGATAGTAGCGCCGATAAGCGCTTCTCCTGTCTCATCCTCCACAACGCCCTTTATAGTGCGCTTGGCGGGAGCTGCCATGGCTGTGAATGCAAACATCTGCACAACCAGCAAACACAAAAGAAAAATTTTTCGTTTCATTACATGATGAAGGTTAGATATTATAATTTTATTTTCTCTCTAAAATTCTACCTTCATATCCACGCATGCGACCGGGCGTCATTCCCATCCTGCCGGCTGCACATACGCACACACAAAAGCAGAAAACAATCAGATACCCACGGCAGCGGAACTCTATCCGACAACCGTCGCGACAAACAACCCGTGTCTGCCGATTATCTTGACTGTCATAAGTCAACTATGCATTTCATCATGGAAGTTGAGTTTCATGGTGATGGTTACACATAGTTTCTTTTCTTTAACCTAAAAAGTTCTTTTTTACTTTAGTTTCATTCCCGCATGGCGGGTGTCTGTTCTTTTCCGTCATGACCGGTCCATTCCGGCCACTCAGGGGAGTTTTTCAATACCCGTAAAAACTCGGGTAGCGTCCTGTTTCATTCAACCCCTGCCCGTAGCAGAAGTTTGTGGCACAAAAATAATATTAACTAAAATTATAAAGAAGTGTTAAATGTTTCAGAAATAGTAGCAAAATAGACCACTTGAAAAATACCCTCTCTTTTAACATTTCATCTTGCGCTATTTAACTCACCTCCGCAACATTTAACATCGCATGTCCCGGAAATTATTTTAAAAAGTTTTAACCTCTGCGGGCTCTCTTTTTCATTCTTTTTCATTATTTTTGTACAGAAAAGATACGCGTACGGGTGTTCTTTAATTACTGGTATCTTAAATTACCGGTATCTTAAATTACTGATACCTTACCGGTAGTTTCATCCCGGTGTTATAGTAACGGCAATCCCCGCCGCGCATTATAATTAAACCCGAAATATTCTTATGTTTTACAACATGTTTTCCATAACATTGCTATAACAGTTGTAACAACATATTAATATTATAAAAAATAAATATTATAAAGGGTTATACTTTTATAATTATACTTTTTATAAAGGATTATACTTTTCAAAAAATTTCTAAACCCAAAATTATATTAATTTTATGGCTACAATCGATCTTTCCCAGTACGGAATTAAAGATGTAAAGAAGATCATCCACAACCCCTCTTACGAGGAGCTCTACAAGGATGAGACCAACCCCGCCCTCACAGGCTACGAAAAAGGTGTAGAAACCAAATCAGGCGCCGTCGATGTTTTCACAGGCGTTTACACCGGTCGCTCTCCTAAGGATAAATATCTTGTAAAGGATGAGGTAACCGAGGATACTGTATGGTGGACAACCGACGAATACAAGAACGACAACAAACCCATCTCTACCGAGGTTTGGGATCACCTCCGCGAGAAAGCCGTAAAGGAACTTTCTGACAAGGTGCTCTATGTCGTTGATCTCTATTGCGGTGCTAACCCCGCTACTCGTCTCAAAGTTCGCTTCATCATGGAGGTGGCATGGCAGGCTCACTTCGTGACCAACATGTTTATCCGTCCGACCAAGGAGGAACTCGAGGACTTCACTCCCGACTTCGTGGTATTCAACGCTTCGAAGGCTAAGGTTGAGGACTACAAGGAGCTCGGTCTCCACTCTGAGACTGTCGTGGCTTTCAACATCAAGGAGCGCGAGCAGGTTATCCTCAACACTTGGTACGGTGGCGAGATGAAGAAAGGTATGTTCTCTATGATGAACTACTTCAACCCTCTCCGTGGCATCGCTTCTATGCACTGCTCTGCCAACACCAACATGGATGAGACCTCTACTGCAATCTTCTTCGGTCTCTCAGGTACAGGCAAGACTACTCTTTCTACCGACCCGAAACGTAAACTTATCGGTGACGATGAGCACGGTTGGGACGACGAGGGCGTATTCAACTACGAGGGTGGCTGCTACGCTAAGGTTATCAACCTCGACCCCGAAAGCGAGCCCGATATCTATAACGCTATCCGCCGCGACGCTCTCCTTGAGAACGTTACAGTTACCGAGGACGGCACTTGCGACTACGCTGACAAGAGCGTGACTGAGAACACTCGTGTTTCTTATCCGATCTTCCACATCGAGAACATCGTTAAGCCCGTATCTAAGGGCCCGGCTGCCAAGCAGGTTATCTTCCTCTCGGCTGACGCATTCGGCGTACTTCCTCCCGTTGCTATCCTTAACGACGAGCAGGCACAGTACTACTTCCTGTCAGGTTTCACCGCTAAGCTCGCAGGTACAGAGCGCGGCGTAACAGAGCCGACTCCGACATTCTCCGCTTGCTTCGGTCAGGCATTCCTCTCTCTGCATCCTACCAAGTATGCTGAGGAGCTCGTTAAGAAGATGAAGGCTTCAGGTGCTCACGCTTATCTCGTAAACACCGGCTGGAACGGTACCGGCAAGCGTATCTCAATCCGTGATACCCGTGGTATCATCGACGACATCCTCAACGGTGACATCGACAAGGCTCCGACCAAGGTTCTCCCCTACTTCGACTTTGTCATCCCGACTGAGCTCCCGGGCGTAGATCCCAAGATCCTCGATCCGCGTGACACTTACGCTGATCCCAAGGAGTGGGATGAGAAGGCTAAGAATCTTGCCGAGATGTTTATCAAGAACTTCAAGAAGTTCGAGACCAACGCCACCGGCAAAGCCCT
>CAZAWP010000043.1:5540-14414 GCA_964488855.1 uncultured Sangeribacter sp. | reverse complement strand
AGTCGGCACGAAGCCGCTTGAGGTTTCTACCGGCACCAGGGTTATAATAAAGAAGTAGATTTACGAGTGAGTAAATCTGCTTCTTCCTTATATATCCACATGTAGGTTAGAATTAGAAGGGGTAGCCGATGGCGAGGTGGAAGGCGAAGGCGTGCTTGAAGGCGATGTTGAAGTAGTGGGGAGTGCCGTTGTAGTAGGGGGCGTGGAGGCCGTAACCTAAGTCGCCGCGAATCACCAGCATACCGATGTCCACACGCAGACCTACACCCGTACCCAAAGCTATGTCTTTGAAGAAAGTCTTACCTTTCAGCTGACCACCGGGACGCAACGGGTCATTTTTCAAAAGCCAGATGTTACCGGCATCCACAAACACCGCACCGTGCAGCACGCTCACGATCGGGAAACGGTACTCACTATTAAGCTCCAACTTAAACGTACCGGTCTGATCGAAATAGCCGTTGGCGAGGTCGCGCGGCGGGCGGTAGCTACCCGGACCCAACGAACGGACGGTAAACGCACGGATGGAGTTCGCACCGCCGATGTAGAACTGCTCGGAATAGGGTACCTCCCGCGAATTGCCGTAGGCATGCTCGGCACCGACAAGGATGCGTGAGACAAGCCATTGATCTGTTCCACGGATTAATCTACGAGAGTAAACCAACTGTACCTGACCCTTGACGAACTGAGAGAACGGAGTACCGAAGAGACGTTTCTCACCCTTGGCTCCACACAGGCGATAGATGCCGTCGAAAACATTACCCGCCTCGGTGAATGTTGCCGTAAAGTTGATGCCGTTGATGCGTTCGCGCTCTAAAAACTTGTCGAGTGTATAGGTATATGACAGCTCCGGAATATACTGACTCTGGAAACTGAGAGCCACCGCCGGGTTCTGGTTCATGATTTCGTCAAACTCAGCGGTAGTCTTCATCAGCTTGGTATACGTCATCTTGAAGAGCGTCAGCTGATTGAGGGCATTGCGGGTGGGATGCCACTCGTATGTGATACCCGCGTGGAAGTCCGCCAACTTGAAGTAATGGGGACGGTTCATGATGTCGGCACCAAAGGCGATGGTAGTCCAGTTGAGGTCACGGTTGGTGCGTCGCAGGAAGTTGGGCGCCAACAGTCGCGGGAAAGCCAACGAACCCGTCAGACCGAACTCGTAACTGTTGAACACGCTCTTTGAGTCGCGACCCGTCTGCCACTCATAGCTCGCATTAAGCTGTAACGATAACCGCTCCGCACCGCCGAATACATTGTTATTGGAGATACCCAAAATAAGGCCCGGACCGATATAGCTGTTGGACTTGGAGGTGGCGTTTACCTGCAGCGAAGCCTCTACCGGTCGGTCGAAACGGCAGTTGATATTGACATTAAGACGCGGGTCGTTGGCAGACGTGTCGGCAGGATAGGGCTGAATCTGTATATTGCTGAAGATACCGAGGCGCGCCAACCGTTCCTGGGTACGGTCCATATCGCGTACCGAGAAATACTTATCGTGGCGGAAGGTGATATTTGACGGCACCAGATGTTCGCGGAGCTTCGCAGGCTTGTAAACTACTAAAGTGCCACGATCAGTATTTATGGTGTCGGGAGTGCCGGGACGGTTGGGGTTGAGACGTTCGACAGTCGTGGTGATCTCCCCGGTCTTATACCTTAAAGTTGCCAAGCGGGGTATATTGATAGCCTTGGTGAGTTTGAGCGCTATCGCATGAGGTGTGATGATGGAATCGGCTAAAAACTCTATATATTCCGGCTTAAAGTAGTAATAGCCACGGTTTCGCAGGTAGTTGGCTATACGCACGCGCTCAGCCGAAAGAGAATCCACACAGAAGCGTTCACCCTTGACCAGATACTTGCTTCGCCCGGCGATGGCGTTGATGAAACTGTCGAGCTGAGTCTCAGGACGCGGCAGGAGGATGATGGAGTCGAGCAGGTAAGGACGAGGCACATCGAGAGTGTAGCGCAATGTGGCGATCTTGGGATTTTTCATCGTATCGACCCTCACTGTGGCTGTGCTGCCGAAATAGCCGTTGTTGTCAAGAATCTCCTGCATCATCTGCAGACGAGCATCGGCACGAACCTTAGATACCAATACCGGCTCCTTTGCCAATTTCTTATACAGCCACCCTTTGAGACCCTTGGCAGAATCATTCCAGTTATTATAAACCCACAGACCCAAGGGGAGGGGATCACGCTTATAAGGCGAGATAAGAGGCCATGGGTTATTGGGCTTGACATTGACAGCGTCAGTGATATCCGAGAGCATGGCAGAGGGGAGTTTCTCCTTGTCGGTCGGATTGACCTTTAGCGACATGCCGTTGTAGAGGAGTTCCCCCTCGGGGATACGCCGCGTAGTGGAGCATGCCGCCGAGAGCAACAGCATGACGATAAGGGATGGCAGCAGCACTGTCATCGCGCTTAGCGCCGGTTTATGATCATTATTGCGCAGTGTCATTTTGAAGAATCGTGTTGAGGAATCGAGTCGGTTTCTTTAACGGTGATGGCGGTAGACAGAGAGTCGGGGACAACCGGGAGTTCGGAGTCTTTCTTCTTATGCTTGCGGTGGAAGAGGAAGAGCTGGAACATATTGTTGAGCTTGCGCTTCATGAGGAAGCCCACGCCCGTCTCTGTTATCTCGCCCTCCAGGATACTCTCGTAGCCGGTGTGGCGGAAGAGGCTAAGCGACATACTCAGATCCTGAGTCTGCTTGAGGATATACTCCACCGAGATGTCGCTGATGAGGTTGTCCGAGAGATTCTCGTCAGCCGAGGAGTCGGTAGAGTAGTTGCCGCCGACGTTAATCTTGAAGCGGTTGTTAAACAGCGATTTCGATACCTGATATGAGTAGCTCGTCTGGGTGTTTGAGACACCATTGGTGGTCTTGTCATACTGGTCGATGCCAAACGACAGATCCACGCCCTTGATAGTCTTGGCAGCCCACGAATTGAGCTGTGACTCAAGGAAGCTGTACAGCATGTTGCCGCCGAGGTTGGCATTACCCTTGGTATTCTGACCCGTGTACTGACCGTATAGGAGGAGGTTCATCGCCTGCGTCTGCCGCTGGTCAGCCGTCATGGAGGCAAGTTCGTTCTCGATGGTGATATCGTCGTTGGTCGAGAGAGTGAACGCCACTTTCGGACTGCTCAGGTTATTGGTCACATTGAGCCCGACGATGAAATTGACAAGGCGCGAATTGCCGTCGGTGGTCACATTCGCCTTCATCTCGTCAGTGGCTATGATATGCAGCTGCGGGTTCATCACATTTCCCGTCCAGTTCACATAGCTGGCGGGATCGAACTGGAAGCGTTTCTCACCGATCACCGGTATCGAGTACCTTACGTAGCCCTCGCCGAGTGTTACATTGCCGTTAAGCCTCATGTCGCCCATGTAGTTCTGGAAGTAGGTGAGGTTGGCGGTCGGCTGCAGCTCTACCTTACCCGAGCCGGAGAGATCGACGGCAGCGCGCGTTCCCGGCGAGATAGCTACCTTGGCGGTGACGCGGATAGCCATCGCCTGAGCCACGGAGTCCGCCTTGACAACCTGCGTCGTGTCGTTGAAGTTTACAAACTTGACGATACTCTCGTTGGCGTTGGACTGCACGATCTGGTCGGGAGGTGTCGATAGGGTATAGAGCACATCAGTGGTACCCAATATATTGAGATTGGCTGAGACATCGAGGTGTTCCATCGGACCGCGTACCTTCGCGCCGAGGTCGAGGAAGAGCTTGCCCGTCAGATCGGCTGTGCTGTTACGCTTGGAGCCTATCAGCTGGAAATTATTACCGTCAAGACTCATGTCGAAGCCCATGTTGCTAAACGAAGTAGCGTCGACAGTACCCGACAGCACCAACGGATTGGCATTGGCACCCTTGATCTCGAACTGACCGAAGTCTATGATGTTGTCCTTGATCTTGATGGGGTCATTGTCGAGGGCGAGGTCGGCGCCAATCATGGGTACCTGCACCGAAACGCTGTCGAACTTCAGGTAGCCGTTGAGCACCGGACTCGTGAAGCTGCCGCGCATGCGCATACCGCCGTCGAGAGAGCCTTTCAGCTTGACCATATTGTCGAGGAACGGGTTGGCAATCTCTAACGGGAATTGCATCAGCCTCAATCCGACACTGTCCGGTTCGAAAGCACCCGTGGAGTCGTTGCGCAACGCTGCGTATACACCCAAGGCGCGTTTGCCGTTGATCTTGAGGGCAGCCATGATTTCCGAATCACGGTCTCCCAACATGCCGGCGCTGAGATCGAGATCAAAGTCTCCTATCTTGTTTTTATTATACGTCAGTTGATTGATACCTAACGTGCCGTTACCCTCCAAACGAGTACCGGTGTAAATTACCTTGAGATCCGAATTAATAGACGCTGTGATGGGGGGAGCGAACACCGACATGCGCAGGAAGTCCTCGACCTTGATATTCTTGAGGACGACATGGAGCTGATCTGTGCCGATGGTATCAATGGGCTCCGTGCGCAGCATTATCGAACTCTCGCGGCTCTCAGCCTCAAGGTTCGCCTCTATCTTGCGGTTGTAGATATTAAAGTCTACAAAGTTGTCGGCGTTGAATTTCCAGGGAAGATAGGCGATCGTCGAGTTGAGCGGTGTGAAGTGGAGCGAAAGTACGGAGTCGCTCAGTGCCACCGTCGAACCCAAACGGTAACCCATCTCTCCCTTGAGGTTATGCTGCGTCAGCGAGAGGGCGAGTCGGTCCGTGCCGATGTAGCCGTTGAGATCGATCTTGGCGAACTCGTCGAGGGTACCCGGACGGTTGCCGACATGCAGCTTGTAATCAAGAAGGGTGTTGCGTTGCTTGAGGTTGAGGGTTACGGTGTCGATGTTGATCGACGAACTCATGAACCGGCGCAGGTTTACTGCACCCTTTAGCAGCGAGTCCTTGCCGATGATACCGTAGACCGTGTCTATGCTCATGCCCGAGGGAGCGAGGAACTGCTGAAGCACGCCGCGACCCGACGCACGCACCGAGAGGGCGAACGGCGGGAGACAGTTCGTTATCTCATCGACCGAGATAAAGCGCTCGGCTATCTGCTTGTTTACCACTTCGCCCAGCTGTGTGAAGTCATCAATCAGGCGCTCCATGCCGGTGAGGGCGGAGAACTTAAGCGTCGTGCGGTCTGCATCGACCGTGAGGGCGGTGGTGTTCTCAGTCGAATTGAGGTTAGCCGTCAGACCGTTGGGGAGATGTATATACTGCCCGGGGAGGTTCCAGTCTATCTGCTCCAGGGCGAGGTTTACGTCATATAGCCACCGCTTGGGCGATGCCGTACCTGTCAGGCGCACGATACCCGAACCATTGTTCATCGTCTCCGACAGGCCCAATTCCTCCAGATTTATATCCTGAAGGTCGAGACGGATGTCTGCAGTGTAAAGGTCAGGCTCGATCGAACCCTTGCCGTCGAGGAGGAATTGAGCCCCTTTGTTGCGCGACTGACCCGAGATATTGAATGTATTGTGATCCAACAGTGCCTTGAGCGAGATGTCGGTCAGATGCTGCTTCTGATAATACAGACTCAACACGTTGAGGTCGACGTTGGTCTGTGCCTTGCCGTTGAGCGGGTCGAAGCCTGCGCCGTCGGCACTCAGCGAGGCGGTCACTTCCCCGATACCCAACGATGGATAGATAGCGGCTACGTTGAGATGATTTACGGCAACATCCGCCTTATAGCGTTCGGAGTTCATCCCTACGTGACCCTTGGCGGCGAGGTCACCGGCGGTGGTGCGCAGGGTGAAGTCCGCCCCATAATTCTCATTACGGGCCGTCGCTTCGCCCGTCAGCTTGAATGCCGGCACTTTTACCCCAGACTCTCCGATGAACCGGTGAGCGATCGAGGGATCGGCAAGGTCACCGTCAAATTTGACAGAGGCTATAAGTTTTTTCAAGTCGAGTACATTGTCGGCATATCCTTTTGCGCGCAGGGCGAGAACTCCGCTGATACGGGCGTCAAGATTGTTGATGACAAGGTGACTAAGTGTGCCGTCGGCATTCGCCACGAGGTCAATCGGTTTGCCGGCGGGTATAATCGAGGTGTACTCCTTGATGTCGGGCATGAAACAGTTGATGTCGGTGACACCGATGCGAGCATCGGCGGTCAGGGACATCGGTGGCGACGACGTCTCCATTGCCATGAGTGCGAACGGTACATTGGCAGTGGCTGCTATGCGGCTATAAGGAGTGTTGATTTTTACGTCATGGAGTTTGAGTCCGACGGAGTCCACACCGATTGTACCGCTACCCTCGACGATAGTCAGACCGCTGCGTTCGCTCGCCTGCAGTCGGGTGATGGGGAGCAACACCGTCGATGCCTCGTTGTAGAAATCTATCATAGAGACAGCTACATCACTGACCTCGATATAAGAGGGGTCGAATCCGGGGAGGGGCTGGGCGCCTTTGACACCATAAAGGGCGGCGAAGTTGTCGATCATGATCGTGTCGCCGCGTATCACCATTGGTGCGCTTGCATCGCTCTCTTCGGCAGTATCGGTAACCGGAGCGGGATGACTCTTGACATACTCGGGCGTAGGGGTTAGGTACACTGCCTTGCCTCCGTCTACGCTGACCTTGCGCCATGTCACCTCATTCTTTGCTAAATTGACCACACCCTTGCGCAGGTGGATATTATTGGCGGCGAGGCTAAGGGTGTCGATAGTCGGGAGCATCGACATGCCGAAAGTGAAGTTCTCCATCACTATATCGGCAGCCGAGATTGTCATGGCTGTTGTGGTGGTGTCGGTGGGAGTGGGTTTCTTCTTCCACACATCCATATATAGGGAGAGGTTACCGTCACGCAGGAGTGCCTTGTTGAGGCTGATATCCATGGTGCGGATGTCGGCGCGGGCCTTGTCGTCGGTCTTGAGAAGACCGGCACGCACGGAGAGTATCATCGAGCTGTCGGGCGACACCATGCGGTAGTAGCCGTCGAGCAGTTGCAGCTGCTTGAGCTGCACGTCGAGTTTGAGCAGCGGCAACGGTTTCACGTCCACGATGGCGCTGCGGGCGCTGACCATCGTGTCGCGGTGCTGGTCAAGTACCACGACATCGTTGAGACGCACGTTGAGGGGGAAGCCGAGGCGGAATTCACCGATGGCGATATCCATGCCCGTGGATTTATTGACGATTTTGCAGGCGGTATCCTTGACAAAACGCTGCACGGGAGGTATATATAGCAATACCGGTATAAGAAGGACGATGACAATGAGCCATAAAATTATCTTGAGCGGTATGCGCAGCCATCCCCAGGGTATGAGGTGACGGCGCGGCGGCTTTCGTTCCTCGGGCGATTCCGCCTTAGGGTCCTTTATTTCGGTATAAGAGGGGGTAACTTTAGGAGTCTGATCGGGAGACCCGACCTCTTTCTGTTCCGAATCGTTACTCATGTCATCCCGGTTATCTATCATAATTTACTTCTTGAAAAGGATAATGCCGATGGCTACGACGAAAGCTCCCGCGCAGTCGGCGATCATGTCGGCGAGCTCAAAGCCGCGTCCGGCGTGCATGGCACGTTGCATAAACTCTATGACGATGCCAAGGAGTGTTGCACACGCTGCGGCGAGTAGCAGAAAGGTGACGGTCAGGCGGTGACCGCTGCGGTAGCGGTCGAAGGCGGCGCATAGTACCAAGCCGCCGAACATGATGGCATGTGCTAATTTGTCGGCGCCGGGAAAGAAGGGTGCCTTAAGTTCTCCCAAGGGTTTGGGGACCAATGTCAGCCATAATATAAGCAGAGTACAGACTATGGTAAACGACCATACCGGTATCCGCTCAAACCTCCTGTCCATCATATCTCACGCAATTTCTGCCCGTGTTTAGACCTTGCTCAGCGTTTAATGTACGCTATGTTTGCATGGTCTGTCCACGCAATGCAAAAATAGTAACTAAACGCTGTATCTAAAAGAAACTGAGTAAATATTTTTAAAATCTGTTAAAAAAACGAAAGCAGGGCCGACGGATCGACACTGCTTTTATGGGATTTGATTTCGAGACCGGATTATTTACGGATACCGAGCTCTTTCTTGGCGATGATAGCACGATAGCGCTCGATGTCTGTACGAATCAGATAGTCGAGGAGGCTACGACGCTTACCTACGAGAGCCTTAAGGGCACGTGCTGTAGCGTAATCCTTGTGATTCTTCTTAAGGTGCTCGGTGAGGTGAGCGATACGCTTTGAGAAGAGAGCGATCTGGCTCTCCGGTGAACCGGTGTTAGTGCTTGCGCCACCGTAAGTCTCGAAAATTTCTTTCTTTTCGTCTGTTGACAGATGCATGATTGAGAGATTTTATGAGCAAATGCGTGTATTTGCCCGCGTTAATAATTTATTAATGGCTTTTCAGTACCCGGTGAGGTGATAACCCCCGTGCCGGATACTTTTCCCAAAGGCACTCCCTGCAACTCTCTCGGTTCAAGGCGCCTTTTTCCGAAAAGCACCGCAAAATTACAAATTTTTTTCGAGAATACCAAACATATATTGCTCTACAAGCCCGTTTTCTGCTACTTCGCCGGATCTTGTCTTTTACTCTACAAGCCCTTTTTCTTTAAAGCGGGAGATAATATGGGTCGCATCAGCGAGTGCTTCGGCGGTGTCGATGACGTAGCGGTCCACGAGTAGCTTTGCCGCATCCTCGACCTCAAATGATTTCCCTTTCAGTTCGTCCCAGAGCATTGCTGCCGACGAATTGAGGGTGATGAGTTTGCCGAACGTATCGGCATTGGCATCCTCAGCCATCACTATGTTCTGCCCCATAACAGAGCGCAACGTAAATCCTTTCTTTATCTTCATTTTTCTATCCTTAATTTCTTAATTCTTAATTTCTTAATTCGCTAACTTGCCTTTGGCAAGTTAGCGCAGCCTCCGCGTC
>CAZAWP010000043.1:0-5440 GCA_964488855.1 uncultured Sangeribacter sp. | reverse complement strand
CTTAATTTCTTAATTCGCTAACTTGCCTTTGGCAAGTTAGCGCAGCCTCCGCGTCCGGACGGCAGTGCATCTCGTAGCAGGGGATTTGGGTGACTAAGCGTTCGATCAACGAATGACGAATATCACGCGCATGCTTACTTACAAACGGGAGATATAGCACTGAGGTGGTAAGCGAAGCGTATCCTTTCAGCGGAGAGAGAGGAACGAGTTGGTTCTCGCTGTCGCGGACGATACGGACGAAAGCACCGACCGGTGCCGAGAGATTACGGTAGCAATGGGTCTTGCCGCTCCACGGCGAACCGAAGACATTTGCCTTTCCCTCGCTAAATCGTATTACCGGATTGTCATCATTAAGGAGTTCGGCGCCTTCGATATTCTTTACCCACAATGCAGCATGAGTACTTTTGCCTGTGCCGCTGCGTCCTTGGAATAGATACGCCTCCCCTTGGTATATCACCGTTGCCGAATGGATAAGTAGCGTACCGTTGTCGGCGGTAGCGAGCATATATGCCATCATCAGCGCATGCGCCAGGAAGTATGTGTCTTTTGGATCTCCGTTAGCTGCCAAAGTGATGTCCGCCTCGTTGAGCGCTGCCGGCATAGTCATCGTCAGGTGTATGGAACCGTCATTGACATCGATGAACTCCATAAGCAGTGACTCGTCGTGTTGTCGGTATGCCCGCGCCACGATGAACCCAATCCCCGACGTCTCCGGCTCATAGATAAGTTCACCGTTCACAGTCGGCAATTCACCAACCTGAATATCCACGGCAAATAATGTCTCAAGGGAAGATCCCTCGACGGAAAAAGGACTGAATCGTGACTCGATTCCCTCCCAAGCCGTAACACCATCAGGCACTTTTACCGTTAATGCATTTTGAGCGATTATATATTGTTGTTCCATTTAATATCTTATTCTCATTTAATGTCTTATTCTTAAGAGGCGTGAGCATAATCCTTTGAGGTGACCGCGGAGGAGGTAGAGAGGACGGCGAAGAGGATAGGATAGTAGCCATAGACGTGTATAGAGGCGGTAAGAGGGGTTATGGACGCTGAATTTTCGCCAAGGTAGCGCATACCACGGACGGTAACCCGTTGTGCGGTGAATCTCAGATACCTTGCCGATGATTTCGTTGGGTTTAACCCTTTCGCAGGTGATGCAGTTGTCGCCGCGGGTCAGATACACTCGTTGGTTCCCATCCTCTTCGATCGCCACCAACCTGTGTACAAGCCTCCTCGAACTCTCATCCGGTAGAGTCTGCATGAACATCAGGAGTTCACCGACCGCCGGTTTGTCTCTCAGCGGCACGACCGTGACACAGTGCTGACCGCCCCATATCAGCGGGCGCATACTCGCCCCCGCCGTCTTCGAGACAGCGAAGCCGTGACGCTCAATTACCGATCGGTATGTGTCGTTTTGATATGACGAGTTGTCTGCCATTTCGGAATAATCGGAATAATCGGAAAATCAGTAAGTATGAAGAAATATTTTCCACAGATAGGAGTGGCTGGGATCGTAGGCCTCCCGGCCTGCGCAATATCCATCGTAGAGTTATCGGCTCCGGAGGGAAAACCCGCGGTAGCGGGTTTCACATTTTATTAACCGCGGGTTGCCCGAGGGCAAGCTGCCGGAGGCGGATTGCGCGAGACTACCCGCGGAAGGTGTGGGTGTAGCGGACAACCTGCGGACGCGGGTTGCGCTGCGTAGCAGCTGGGAGCTCAAACGACATATAGCCTATAATATGCATGCTATATACAGCAGAGCGCTATACGAGATAACCAAACTGCCCTGTCGGGCAGTGCAACCCGCTCCGCAGGTTGCTTACCCTTCCCCGGTTAACCGCGGGTAGTCTCGCTTGCCCATCCTGACGGATGTCCAAGCTCGGGTAACCCGCGGTTAATAAGCTGTGAAACCCGCTCCGCAGGTTTCCCCTCCGGAGACGGGAGCTCGTGGAGGGTAAGGCCGGACACTTTTTTCCTCCCAAATATATAAAAAAACGCTGGCTAAAAAATAGTCAGCGTAATTTTTTATTATTGTGCGCGGGGGATTAATCCCAGCCGTCACCTGTACCGTCTCCATCAGGATTCTTGTCTACACCGGTGGTGGCGCAGAAAGAAGAACCTTCGAGCAAGAGTTCAACCTCTTCGAGTTCGGGTTTCTCGTATTTGAATTTCATAATATATCGTCGTTTTTTTAGTTATAAGAATTTTAGTCTCAATTTCTGAGCGGTATTATTGACCGAGCATCAGCAAAATTACGACTTTATAATCTAATAACAAAATAAATTATGTAAAAGTTTGTCTTTTCGTTTGGTTAAATCAAGAGGATGGTTTCTGTTGTCACATCCTCTTGATTTATTTATAAACGTCGGTTAGAATCCGTATCCGGATTATTTAACCATTACCTTTTTACCCAATACGATGTAAACACCGGTAGGAAGTTCAACGCTGGTAGTACCTGCATTAACATCAGCCACCTCAACAACAGCACCGTTGATGTTGTAAACTGAAATCTTACCGTAGTCAGCCTCAGAAGTGATGTTGATCACACCCTGACCACCTACAACCTTGAGAGCAGCCTCATCATTGCTTACGCTCTCAACACCGGTAGTGAAGTCATCACCTGAGATGATGTTACCGAAACCGTCAGTGATAACGATGCTACGGGTCATAACCGGAGCCTTACCGGGCTTCAGAGAAGCACCTGAGGGAGTGTTGGCAGAAGCGATAACCATACGGAATACGGGGAAAGTAGCAGCACCAGTACCTGAAGCTACAGCGGGAACGAAGTCATTACCCTTAAGACCCCATACCTGGCTTGCGCCTGAACCACCGAGTACCTCATCAACATTTGCTTTCTTGAAAGTACCGCAAGACTTGCTTGCCTCGTCAGCTGCACCCTCGTCAAACATAAGCTGAGTAGCATCGGGAGTTGCCATGAACTCAACATCATTAAGTGATGAGAGAGTTACAGCTGATTTAAGTTTGAGGAGTGCGGGGGTATTGGCAGCTACAGTCTCAGCTTTAGTAAACCAGAACTGAGTAGTGGTCTCCTTATCGTAAGTACTGAGGATGTCCTCCTCGCCAAAATATTCCTGTTTCAACTCGAAGGGAAGACAAGTTGTGTTGGGACCCTCTTTGAATGCGATACCATTGCCTGCAACAGTCAAGTTGTTGGCAGTGAAGTTTACGGGGCTGTAGAAAGCAACACCATCTGTAAGAGTTACGTTCTCAGCAACACCGTTGTAGATAACGTTAGAAGGAACGGTTACACCGGTACCGAAGTCGTTGTTCTGAATAACTGCGAAGTTGTTAGTAGGAATAGTAACAGCAGCTGTATTTTTAAATACTCCATCCACGAGGTTTACGTATGCCTGAGTAGCTTTCTGAGTTTTGTTAGCTACTGTGTAAACAGTGAGGTCAAATACCTTTGTATCGTTGGTAAGCTGAGTAAGCTTGTTAGTAGCGAGGTTAGCACCGAAGAAAGCACGAGCAGCATAACCGAGCTTCTGGAAATCGGTGAATGAAGTCTTATTGTTCTGCTCATCGTACAGAGAACCTGCAGTACCTGTCCAAGCAGCAACGTCAGCGAAAGTAGCGCCTACGTAGAGGCTTGCGAACGAACCATTGATAGCAGCATTGGTAAGGATACCCTTGAAGTTCTTGAAGAGAGTAGTACCTGCGGGAACGTTGATAACTTTACCATTACCATAGATAGTACCTGCGAAATCAGCAGTGATAGCTACGTTAGCATCAATATCGGCGGTAAGAGTGATCTCCTGATAATCGTCCTTGGCGTTAGCCTGAGCAGACTCTACAAGAGCATCGAAAGTCTCTTTGGCGGATTCCCAGTTAGCTTTCTCAGTAGAGAGAGTTGTTTCAGCGTTAGTCAATGCTGTCTGTAAAGCAGGTAACTTTTCTTCGGCTGCAGTTTGCTCCTGCATCAATTTATTCTTCCAAGCAGTCTTGTCAGTTACTAACTTTTTAGCATTAGTATATGCTTCTGTCTCTACGGTACCATTTGTATTGCTTTGCGATGATGCAGCAGTGAAAGCATTTGCTACATATGTCAATATTGCATCTTTAGGAGTAGAGGATGTGAAGGAGGTAGTCATCATACCAGTAGTACCATAATTGAATGCTGTAGTACTCCCTTCTTTATATCCTAAGAAAACTTCTACAGTCGCTACTTTTTGAGTGTCACTAGCCTCTATGTCTTCATAATATTCTCCCTCAGTAGCCTTAATCCAAGATTTACCTGCTACAGGTGTTGTCGATCCTGGATCCATAAATGACAAGGTCAGTTTAGGAGAAGCAGTTTTGCCTGAGAAATAATACCATACGTTTTTGGTAGCTCCCTTTCCCGTTTCATCAGCATCGTAAGCCTGTTGGAATTTCGCGAATGCATCCCAGTTATCTGTAAACCATTTTAAGTTGGCTTGCTCTGTCTTCGGCTCAACAGCATTCATTGCTGCGGTTAAGTCTGTCAGTGAGTCATTGGCAGCTTTATATTTCTTAGCCCAGCCATCAATAATATCCTGCTGAGCCTCTACCTTTGCTTTTTTGCTCTTTACTGAGGCGGCTGCGGTGATGTAGTTAGACCATGCTGTTTTTACAGCCTGAGTTGAGTCGACGGTAGCGGTAACAGTCTTGGTGCCGTTGATTACTGCGGCAAAATCTGCCCAGTCTGTGGTTGCACCACTTTTCAATGTCACCGGACCCTCGGCATACGCTGATACGCCTGCGGCTACAGCGAGCGCGCAAAGCGACATTTTTAGCATACTTTTGAAAATCATAGTGTTGTTACAGTTATGTATTTATTATTTATTTCTTGTTTGTTAAGTCTTGAACGATGTCGGTATCGCGCAGCATTCGGGTCATGAACGATTGGAATATCGGTCTGCAAAATCGCTGCTAACGATGGTGTATCGGTCAGTTCTTCGTTTATTATTATCAGGTTATCAACAGGATAACTCGGATTCTCCTTCCGTTCTTGACCTTAGAAATCCGGTTATTTTTCTCCATAACCCAAAATTGGTATGCAAATATACAACTTTTCTTTCACCTAAAAAAATAATTCAATTTTTTTGTAACGTTTCTTTCTGTCTTTTAACATCAACATCTCCCTTAAGGACAGCACTGCCATCGTCATCACTTCCGTCCTCTGCACGAAAGATACCTCTTTCCTTTTCTATAATATAACTCTCCGAGTATAAACGCGCCTCTACCCCCTGTTATTGTACTTCCTTTCGTCAGGAGTGGCTGGGATCGTAGGCCTCCCGGCCTGCGACATATCCGTCCGGTGCGTCCGAGTTAGTGGGCCTCATGGTCTGCGCAATATTCGTCGTTAAGTTATCGACTCCGGAGGGAAAACCCGCGTTAGCGGGTTTCACATTTTATTAACGAACTATATTAAAATCCAAATAAAATGAGACAAAAA
>CAZAWP010000042.1:0-14435 GCA_964488855.1 uncultured Sangeribacter sp. | reverse complement strand
TAAATCTCAATAATTTCATTGTACTCTTTCAAATTTTAACGGGACAGTAATGATAATAAATATTTAATGAGTCATGATTCTCTCCCTCTTATTGGCATAGCAATTTTCGGCGTATACGGTCAGAATGACCTTACCACCGAGAAATATGGAGCAACCGGAGACAAGGCGTTGTCTCAAGGTGAAATGAAAAGTACCGAAGACTCATATCGCCGGGCATTGAAAGGTTAGATTATCTTTACTCCTCGCTCTTGCGGCGGTATGTCTTGGGGGTCATGCCGGTCACGCGCTGGAAGTATTTGGTAAACGTCGGGGTGTCGGGGAAGTTGAGGGACGAGGCTATTCCCTTGATGGTGCGATGCGGCTCCAAGAGCATCGACTTCGCCTCTCCCACCACCACACGCTCTATCCATTCCGACGGACTCGCCCCCGAAATCTGCTTGACCACCGTCGAAAAATACTTGAGACTCAACCCCGACCGCTGTGCGTAGTAATAGACGTGGCGGTGCTTGCGGAAATTACTGTAGAGCGAAAGCATGAAACTCTGGAATACATAGTCGCGGTGTGTATACTCCCTGCTGTCTATACGTATGCGGGTATAATAGAAGCGCAATACCTGGGCAATAATCAGACGGCACCGGCACTCGATAATGTCATGTTCGAGCAACCTGTAGACGGCATTGGTGGTCGCAGGTGTCGAGGCACCGGCTCTATCAATGTAACTGCACTCGGTCTCATACTCGCGGATCGAAGTAAGTATGGCATCAAATACCCCCTCATGCATCTGCACCACCGGGCGATGCTGGATTGTTACAAGATTCTCGGTATTGACCCAGCTGGTGATAAGCTTGGGCACATCCTCCAACCGTATATAGCCGAAGATCACCTCCGCATCCTCCGATACCTCCACTATCTCTATATTGACAAACGGCATGCATGCAAACGAACAGCAACGCCTCACTGTGTACACCTCATTAAGAACCTTGATTACAAATTTACCCCGGGTGCAGACGGCAAACGCACAGCGCCGAGTCATCTCGAAGATTCGCGGTAACGTGTCGCCGGCAGTCAGGGTGACGGTGGTGATATGGAGCGGTCTATTCACGGCTTCGGATTTTTAGACAAATTAAACCACTTTTTGATAATATTCCAATATCAAAAGCATATTATCGTACCATTTGACAATATTATTCAGTATCTTGACATTTCCACACTCTGCATTTAGCGGTAATTTTGCGAATTATTAATATTTTCTGCTTAACATTATATTATTATTAAAATTATCTGCTTAACATTATATTATTATAGATATGAATCATCCATTGCTTTACAGGGTACTCCCCCTGACATTATTGTTGGCTGTCTTTACGGCTTGCAGTCATAAGTCGGACGACAAACAGTCCTCTCGCCCTGCCGTACGGGTCAAGACGGTAGCTGTCACAGACGGTGGCATAGACGAGACACGCACTTTCTCCGGTACTGTGGAAGAAGAGAGCGGAACGGTGGTCAGTTTCGCGGCTGCGGGTACTGTCAAGACTCTCAATGTCTCGGAGGGTGACCATGTTCGCAAGGGTCAGCTTATAGGCACCATCGATGACGGTTCGCTGCGCAATGCATACGACATTGCCGCCGCCACTCTCAACCAAGCCAAGGACGCCTACAACCGCATGAAGCAGCTCCATGATGCCAATTCGCTCCCCGACATCAAATGGGTCGATGTCCAGAGCAAGCTCAGTCAGGCGGAGAGTGCCGAGAAGATTGCGCGTATCGCCCTCGATGATGCCAAGCTATATTCGCCGGTCACCGGTGTGGTATCCGAAAAGATAGCTTCTGTAGGTCAGTCGGTTGCACCCGGTATTCCGGTGGTCAAGATCGTGGACATTAATTCGGTAAAGGTTGCCATCTCCGTGCCGGAGAATGAGGTGTCGCATTATGCCGTCGGCTCCGATGCTGAGGTAACCACCAAGGCCGCCCCGGGCGAAGTCTATCACGGCAGGCTCGTCGAGAAAGGGGTTGCAGCAAATCCGCTGTCACGCTCTTACCTTATTAAATATCATATAAATAATGCCGGCGCCAAGCTGCTTCCGGGCATGATCTGCGATGTGGCGGTCGCTAAGGGCACAACCGGCGAGGGTGTCATGCTCCCCGTCTCGGCTGTTCTCCTCAGTGCCGATAATACCAATTTCGTGTGGCTTGACTCCGCGGGTATGGCAGCAAAACGCATTGTGACCACCGGTGCCATGATGCCCGAGGGCATCGTCATCGAGTCCGGTCTCAAGAGCGGTGACAAGGTTATCGTAGCCGGCATGGACAAGGTGTCGCAAAATACTAAAGTTACTTCCATCAACTAAGCCCGGCGACTATGGATTCTTCTAACAAACAGGACTCTCCTAACAAACAGATACCGGGGGGCTTGCTATCCAAGCTCCCTCCGGTCAAGAACTCCCCGCTCGTGGCGTGGGGTGTCAAGTACGCCAATGTCGTCGTGCTGATGGTGTGCGTGCTTGTCATCTTTGGTGTCTATGCGCTCCAGACGATGAACAAGAACGAGTTCCCCAACTTCACCATCCGCGAGGGTGTGGTGGTGGCTGTATACCCTGGCGCTACTTCCTTGGAGATGGAGCAGCAGGTCCTTAAGCCTCTCGAAAATTATGTATTCAGCTTCAAGGAGGTAAACAAGGTCAAGACCACTGCCAACGCCACCGACGGCATGGTGATGATATTTGTCGAACTTGATGACAAGATCACCGACACCGATCCGTTCTGGAATACATTCAGCCGCGAACTAAGTAATGTCAAGACACAGCTCCCTCCGGGGGTGTTGGCTGTAGAGGTCATCTCCAATTTCGGTGACACTTCCGCCATACTCCTCACCATGGAGAGCGAGGATAAAACTTACCGTGAGTTGGGCGACTACATGGATGCGCTGCAGGATCGGCTGCGCACGGTAGAGAGTGTGGGTACCATGACTGTCTACGGCAAACAGAACGAACAGATCTCCATCCTCATCAACCCCGATAAACTTTCCCATTACGGCATCAACGAGAAAACCTTGGCAGCAACCCTCTTTGCCAAAGGGTTCGAGACCACAGGTGGTCAGGTTCGATCCGATACCTATACCTCACCCATATACGTTGCCAATCCGCTCAACTCGGTTGCCGACATCGCTAACCAGATAGTGTTCTCGACACCCGGGGGTGAGATTGTGCGCCTCAAGGATATTGCCGAGGTAAAGCGCGAGTATCCCGAGCCAACTTCGTTTATCACCAACAATGACCGCAAGTGTATACTCCTCTCCATAGAGATGAAGAAGGGTAACAACATCGTCGAGATGGGGCGTCAGGTAAGCAAGCAGTTCGACGCGTTTAAGGCTGAGATTCCCGAGGATGTGACGCTCTTTGAGATTACCAACCAGCCGGAGGTTGTAAACAGCTCGGTCAAGGACTTCCTGCGTGAGTTGATTATCGCAGTGCTCGCCGTCATCATCGTCATCGTGCTCCTGCTGCCGCTGCGCGTTGCTCTCATTGCTGCCGCCACTATCCCTATCACAATTTTCATATCGTTGGGATTGTTCTATGTCTTCGGCATCGAGCTCAACACGGTGACCTTCGCCTGTCTTATCGTGTCGTTGGGTATGATTGTGGATAACTCGGTGGTCATCATCGACGACTATGTGGAGCTCATCGGCGAGGGCATGGATCCCAAGGAGGCATCCATACGCTCCGGCTCGGAGTTCCTCAAGGCGATCTTCTCGGCAACACTTGCCATCTCCATCACCTTCTTCCCCTTCCTGTTCACGATGACGGGAATGTTCCGCGACTTCCTCACGGACTTCCCCTGGGCAATCACACTGATTCTGATGGGTTCGTTGCTGATAGCCGAGTTGCTCGTGCCTTTCCTGCAGTATCGTTTTATCAAGCCCTCCAAGGTTGCAAAACTTGCAGCCACCGAAGATCCCGGGGTAGCCACCGCTGACTCCTCTTCCGGCACCTCCTCAAATACTGACGGCTCCTCAAATGGCGGCGGTAATAAATCCAAGAAACATTTCTCCCTACTGAAATGGATGCAGTCGGCTTACGACAAGCTCATCGGGCTGTGTTTCCGTCATCCGTGGGCGGTGCTTATATTGGCGCTCGTGCTTACTGTCGGCGGCGGGGTATTACTCATGACACGCCCTATGCAGCTCATGCCTATCGCAGAGCGCAACCAGTTTGCTGTAGAGATTTACCTCCCTACAGGCACTCCCCTCTCACAGACCAACATCGTGGCTGACTCACTTGCCAATATCCTGCGCAAGGATGACCGCGTGGTGTCGGTGGCAAACTTCCATGGATGCTCTTCGCCCCGTTTCCAGACAACCTATGCCCCGCAGGTCGGCGGTCCCAATTTCGCCCAGTTTATTGTAAACACTGTCAGCAACGAGGCAACCATTGACATCCTCAACGAATACACGCCCAAATACCGTGACTATTTCCCCGAGGCAAAGGTGCGCTTCAAGCAGCTTTCGTACTCCAACGCCGCATATCCCGTCGAGGTGCGTCTTTTAGGACATGATTATGCCAAACTTCAGGCTGTCGCGGATTCGGTGGTAGACATCATGCACTCGATTCCGGAGCTGAACCTTGTCAGCAGCAGTCTCAACGCTCTCTTGGTGGCAGCCGAGGTTGCTCCTGATTTCACCGCCATGTCGCGTTTGGGTCTTAGCGATTTCATGCTTGAGGCAAATCTCGCCATGCGTTACACCAACTCCGGCATACCCGTAGCCACTCTTTGGGACGGCACATATAAGACACCGGTAGTATTCCGCACCCCCACCTCCGACCACTCCGACGTGTCGGATCTGCGTGACGAGATTATTCCGGTGATGGGCTTCTCGTCGGCTCCGCTGCGACAGTTTGCCGATGTCAAGCCGACGTGGAACTATGGTCAGCTCTCTCACCGTAACGGAATACCCTGCGTCACCATAACCTCTGAGGTTGAGCGTAACAAATTACCGTTGGTAGTAACCGACCGGCTTCGCGAGAAACTTGATAAATTTGAGTTACCCGAGGGCGTGACCCTCCAGTACGGAGGTGATTACAGCCAGTCGATGGAGATGTGGTCACCTATCATATCGGCGCTGCTGATGGCTGTAGTGATCATATTCTTTATCCTTTTGGCTCATTATAAGAATGTGGTCGTGGCGGCTCTTATGCTCTTCTGCATTGTGCTCTGTATCCCCGGCGCCGGCATCGGTCTCGCTATCCAGAACGAGGTACTCTCGCTTACCTGTACCTTGGGTTTCATCTCGCTGATGGGTATTCTGGTGCGTAACGTCATCATCATGATCGACTACGCCGAGGAGTTACAGCGCTCCGAGGGGATGAACGTCAAGGATGCCATCTTCCACAGTGCCGAGCGCCGTATGCGCCCGATCTTCCTTACCTCGGCGGCTGCATCAATGGGTGTGCTCCCGATGGTATTGACCGGCACTCCTATCTGGCGACCTATGGGTACCGTCATCTTCTGGGGTACGATCATCACTTTCTTCTTTATCGTCACTGTGATACCGGTATTGTACTGGAAGGTCATGGCGAAATCTGAATCAAAAAAAGTCTCTAAGTAACTTTACCAAGTAACTTAAATGAAAAAGCTATATATACTTACGGCGTTTGCGGTCTGTCTCTCTTCATTGCCGCTGCACGCACAGCAGCTTACCCTTGAGGAGTGTGTGGATATGGCACTCGAAAACAATGCCCGTATGCGTACAGCGCAGTATACACTCGATGCCTCGCGTCAGACCTCACACGAGCTGTTTACCAAATATTTTCCCTCAATCAATGCCGCGGGAATGGCATTCACCGCCAACCACGGTATGCTGGAGCATTCGTTTGAGCTGCCGCTCTCCAATCTCGGTTTGGGTTTGCCCGACTTTGATTATACGCTGAGTCTGCTTAAAAAAGGACAGGTGGTGGGTATCAACCTTATCCAGCCGGTATTCATGGGCGGTCAGATTGTCAATAGCAACCGTCTGGCGCATGTCGGCGAGGAGGTGAGCCGTCTGCAGCAACGCCAGACCGCCGACGAGGTGCGTCTCGATGTCGAGCAGTATTACTGGCAGCTGGTGTCATTGCATTCCAAGCATGCCACTGTCGATGCCGCCATCGCCATGCTCGACACCCTGACAGCACAGGTGCAGAGTTACGTCGATGCCGGGGTAGCCACTACCAATGACCTCCTTGAGGTTAAGCTGAAGCGCAACGAGATGCTCGTGGCGCGCACGGAATTGGATAACGGTATCTCGGTGATGCGTATGCTCCTGTCGCAATATGTAGGCAAGGGCACTACGGGTTCGGTTGATGTGGCGTCCGAGATTACCCCCGGTGTAGTCCCGGCATTCCCCGATGATATATACCGCAACCCGGCAGACTGTCTTGATCAGACCGTGGCTCACGGCTTACTTACGCAGAACGTCCGCGCCAAGGAACTTGAGCAGAAGATAGCCGTCGGCAGCAACCTGCCGATGGTCGCCGCCGGAGCCGGTTACAATTACGAGCGTCTGCTCGACCAGAGCCACACGTTCCTCAATGTATATGTTACCGTAAGCATCCCTCTTACCGACTGGTGGGGTGGCTCGCATAACATAAAAAAGAAAAAGATAGAGACCAAGATAGCCAAGACACAGCTTGAGGACAACTCGGAATTGCTGATGATCGCGATGACCAATGCGTGGAACGATGTCACGACCGCCTACACACAGATGCAGATAGCCGCGGAGTCTATTGAGCAGTCTGCAGAGAATCTGCGCCTCAACCGCAATTACTACGCGGCGGGCACGACCACGATAACGGACCTCCTCAACGCCCAGACCCTCCACCGCCAGTCGCAGGACCGCTTCGTCGACGCCTACGGCACCTTCCGCCTCAACCTCCTCACCTACCTCCAGTCCACCGGCAGATAATGGAATTGTGGTCATAGAATAAAGCGTTGGAATAATTTAAATTATTCCAACGCTTTATTTTATACTATTTAATCATTAATTATAAGCGTAATTTTCGAGATACATGTAACCGGGAGTTAATTTTCCCTCCCGAATAATTGTGGCTCTGTCCAAAACTGATGAATCTCCATCCTTTAAAATTTCGGGTATAAGATATTTAATAATCTGATTACCGAAATCTTCACTTGCATCTCGGGGTAATGCGTTGGGACAAGTATCTACGGCCATAACACCAATAGCTCCGGGAGTCATGGCATCAACTTCTTCTAAAGTTGTACGGTCAATGGCATAAAAGGGATCATCGTGAGTAGAGGGGCGAATAGTTGTCTCGATGCTACCCTTAATATCACATGTTACATCTGCTATGGTATCAATTCTTATATCATTAACCATATCGCTTGTGATGTACTTCGGGGCGTTATTCTGCCAAAAATGACAGCTGATAAGTATATCACACAGTTGGGCATACTCACTAAATTTGCTTATATAATCCTCCGGTGTGTCCTTAAATTCATCTACCGTGAATGATTTACCATCCTTCCGAGCGACCATTTCCTCTATACCAAGCTGGAACGCCTTTACTGTCTTATTCTCTCTTAGCGAGGTTAAATCTTTAGGGTGAATAATTTCTATTCCTACCTTTTCAAGAAACTCCATTGCTCCATTAGCCACTCGCCCATTGCCTGTGATGATGATATTTACGGTATCCCTTCCAAGTATAGGTAAGATAGATTTACAATCTCTTACAAAATCCTCAACTGTAGATTTTGTATATGGCTTGGGCAATTCATATTTTCCGGTTCGCAATCCATATAGACGCAGACCGTTGTATACACCGACTATACCGGCCCAATGACCAAAGGCAATCAACCGCACATTATCCTCTGTCATATACTCCCAGTCCGCAAAAGTGATACCCTTGGCAATCATCGCCTTACATAACGATTTATTATATGATTGCTCTTTAGCGATATGACCGAAAAAAATATATTTCTTGCCGTTGATAAGTTTATTAGCTGCAACTTCCTTTATACCTAATAGGTAATCACAATCATCCACACTATCAACTACATTGACACCGGCTGCCTTATATTCATCATCATGAAAAGCACGAATTTCAGATGATTGAGCTACAATAGTTAGATTGGGATTTATTCTCATCAGTTCGGCAGCCTGAGCCGGAGTGAGGGGCACTCGATTATCTATAGGACTTTTAGTTTCTCTCAGAAGTCCGATTTTAATATTCTTACTCATAATTATCTAAATAATCTATTAGTCATATCAGACTGTAAGTTATTGCGAAATTACTAAAAAAATCGGGAACTTGGCGTATGGGAATATAAAATTGTGAAAGGTGAGCAGTATCTCTCTTATATATCATTAAATATATGTCTAATTTTGTCGGCAAGCGGGGGATTTTTCATATTTTTGCAAACGGATTTATTACACTGTATATCTGACCGACATTATGAAGAAAGTAGTACTTGGTATAAATAAAATGGAGCTTGGCAGGAAGGGATCTGTACTTGGCAGGAAGAGATTGGTTCTTGGTTTTTTAGTGGGGATGTTAGGGGTTATCTCTTTTGGAGTCGCCGCGCAGGATAATATCGGCACGCAGGAGCTGCGCGTCACACACAGCTCTGTCGAGGCTGAGAGACTTCGTGCCGAGATAGCACGGCTTCGTGCCGACATGCACCGTCAGGGCAAGACTCTCCACGAACTCGCCGACAAGGTAGACAGCCTTCAGGCAGCCCTCCAGGGTCCCGATTCGGTCGCCGAGGCACAGGCAGCCCTTCATTACGCCGCCGAGGCGGAAAACAAGCACCTCAGCTGGAGTGCATCGTCCGCCGGTCTCCCATCCTCAAACTCAGCCGTGGACTGTATGATCGAGCAACGGGCCGCCTCTAACAAGGTCATCGCCATCGACGGTGACGCCGCCATGCGTTCCGTTCTGCGCAAGGCTGCCGAGACCGATTCAATACGCCGCCTTATCACTGCCTACTACTACGACCAGTTCCGCCATTTCCAAGACCCCGATGCGCCCTATTTCCTCTTCATGAGCAAAGGCGCCGGTCTCACCATGGGTATCGGCGGCTGCGTCCGCGTCAGAGGCTACTATGACTGGGGAGGTGCCATACCTATCTCCGGCTTCGCCCCTTACCTCATCCCTATGGTCAAGGATCCTCAGACCATGCGTCAGTTCGGCACCACCCCCGCAGGGTCTACCCTCTACTTCCGCGTCGTGGGCAGCAACAAAGTCATGGCAAACTATCAGATATATCTCGAGGGAAACTTCAACGGTTATAACGGTCTGGGCTTCGAACTGAAGAAAGCGTACGCGATCATAAACGACTTCACCGTCGGCTATGCCCCCTCAACATTCTCCGACCCCGCCGCGCTACCCCCTACCGTCGATGCACAGGGTCCGAACAACAAATTCTCGGCAACCTCGACCCTCATCCGCTACATGCCGGTGGTTAAAAACCGATGGGTGTTCGCCGTCTCGGCTGAGACCCCCACAAAGGCGGCCGCCATCTATACAGACCACACCAAATCCATACGAAATTGGATACCGGACTTCGCAGCCTTTGCACAGTATCAGTGGGCGCGCGGACAGCATGTGCGAGTCGCCGGTATTGTCCGCACCCTCTCTTACCTCAACACTCTCGATACACGTCGCCACGACATCGTCGGCTGGGGTGTGCAACTAAGTAACGTCGCCCATCCCTGGAGTCCGGTGACCACATACGCCACCGTCTCTTACGGTCAGGGTTACTCCGGTCTCGGCGGTGACCTCCAGATCGGTGCCTACGACATGACCGCCGATCCGCTGATTGCCGGCAGGATGTATGCACCGGCGTCCTTGGGATGGTGTGTCGGCGTCCAGTATAACTTCCTGCCTAACCTATTCGTAAGCGCCTCGGCGAGCCAGTCGCATTATTTGCCTACCCACACCGTGGCTCCCGAAGAGTATAAATGGGGTCTTGCCTCTGACATCAACATCTTCTGGAACCCCACACCCCGCATACAGGTGGCGGCGGAGTTTGATTACGGTATCCGCCGTAATGTCTCGGGAGCCACCGGTCACGCCCGCCGTATCGGGGCACTCGCCCAGTTCGCCTTTTAAAGACAACCTCGCGCAAGCATTAACCGCACCCAAAAGTGATGTATCCAACTTTTGGGTGCGGTTTATTTTACAGCGGGCAGTGTATCATACAGCCGGCAGACTGTGACCGTTGAGTTTGCGGAAGAGGTCGAGGGCGTAGACATCGGTCATGCCCGACACATGGTCGAGCACACTCTGTATGCGCTCGTAGAGCGTGGCGCCGCGAGTGTCATACTGCTGCGGTATGATATTTAAAACCAACTGCGAATAAGTCTTCTCGGGATTAAGCACAGCATCCATAAGGGTCTGAAGGAGATATGTCAGGATGCGGTTACCCGCCAATTCTATATCCACGACCTCGCGGGCGCAATAGATGCGGTTCCATGCAGTCTGCGAGCATTTTTTATATGCCTCCACAAGGCGCTCATCCATCAGCGAGGTAAGAGGCTTGATCCGATCACCGGCAAGAATCTTCTCCTCGTTGGCGACAAAAGCACGCGCACAGCTCTCCACCATCATCCCGATTACGTTGGAGCGCAGGTAACCGACTTTCTCATTAGGATCGGCGAGCCGCTCCATGGTGCGCCGGGCTCGATGCTGACCCTCCTCATCCATAAAGCCGAGAAAAAGCTCCAACACCTCGTCGAGGCTCAGTATCTTGAGTTTATGCGCATCCTCGATATCCATTATCTGATAACAGATGTCGTCGGCAGCCTCCATGATATATACCAAAGGATGACGAGCAAATCGTCCCGGCTCTAACTCGGGTATCCCCAATTCAGCGGCAACCTTACGGAAATCACCCTCCTCCGACTCAAAGAAGCCGAATTTTCCCTTGCTGCCGGCATATTCGGAGGTATAGGGATATTTGACGATAGAGGCGAGCGTGGAGTAAGTCATCGCCATACCCCCGCGACGGCGACCTACAAACTGATGGGTAAGAAGACGGAACGAGTTGGCATTACCCTCAAAATTGGCAAGGTCGCTCCACTGGCGCCCGGTGAGCTGCGAGCGCAATGCCTTGCCCGGTCCCTCGGTGAAATAAGAGGCGATGGTCTTCTCGCCCGAGTGACCGAAGGGGGGATTACCTAAATCATGACAGAGACAGGCAGTGGCGACGATGTCGCGCAGATTGTCGAGCAGGTCCACCCAGCCCTCGCCGCGATGCTTCTCACGTAGGGCTATGGCTACCTCATGTGCCAGTGACCGACCTACCGACGACACCTCAAGGCTATGGGTCAGACGGTTGTGCACAAAAATAGAACCCGGCAAGGGGAATACCTGAGTCTTGTTCTGCAGGCGCCTGAACGGTGATGAAAACACCAGGCGGTCATAATCACGCTGGAAATCAGAACGCGTATGCCGCCGCGGGTCGTGATACTCCTCCATCCCCAGCCGTTTGTCACTGATGAGTTTACTCCATTCCATCTCGTTTCTTTAATTACTCGTTTCCTTAATTTCAAGTCAATTATTGACCTTTCTGAATTAATATCGTTTTAAAACTTTGGCAATGTCATTTAAAACTTTCGGTAAAAATAACAATAACTTATAATTTTTAACAAGGGTGTCATAAAATTTTGTCACTCTATGCCCGTTTTGATTAAAGGGAACATATATTTTGTTCTCCCGCACTCCTCAGAGTAACTGTGACAAACTAACCTGATAGCGTATAGCAGCTACTTGTTCGCAACCATCATTAATGAAACATCTTAGCAGCAACATATTATCGCGCAAAGCAATCGAGGCATACATGCACACCCTCGCCTCTCTGACGAGGGGGAGTGTAACAGTATTCCTTATGCTCGTCATGCTCGTATGTATCGCCTCCGGTGCGTACGCCCGCCCCAACGAGAAACTGCTCAACCGCCCTTACGCCGACATGAAGCGCTGGCATTTGGGATTCTCGGTGGGCACGCATGTGCAGGACCTCGATTTCACCCACAACGGTCTCCCCTCCGAGACCGACGGTCAGCAATGGTTTGTCGAGGTACCCTCTTTCTCCCCTGGTGTCTGCGTCAATGTGCTGGCAGACTTGAGATTACACAAATACCTTAACCTGCGCTTCTCGCCGGGTATGTATTTCGGTAACAAGACCGCCGAGATGATAGGCTCCGATGACGGCACACGTCTCCGCCAGGACATCAAGACGGCATACGTGGTGACACCGCTCGACCTCAAGATTTCGGGTGACCGACTGCGAAACACCCGCCCCTACGCCGTGGTCGGAGCGATGGCTGCCTTCGATATATCAAAGAAACGGTCGGAATATCTGCAGTTTAATACTGCCGATTTCTATCTCTCGGTGGGATTTGGTGTAGATTTCTATCTGCCCTTCTTCAAACTCAACCCCGAGATTAAATTCTGCTTCGGACTTACCGACATCCTGCGCCACGACCGTCCCGACCTCGACGATGATCCCGTGACCTACAAGATCACCAAGGCGCTCGACAAAGTGAAATCAAAAATGGTGGTGCTCACCTTCTATTTCGAATGATTACTTCAAGACGGTTTATCATATATATGGCAGCATTGGTATCGGTGCTTATAAGCGCTCCTGGGGTGAAAGCCCAGAGCGACCTGATACTGACACAGAATGCCCGGATTCCGACACTCTACAATCCGGGAGCTGCCGGCAACAGCGACATGCTGCGCATCCGGGGCGCCGGGCGACTGCAGTGGCTCGGTATCGAGCACGCCCCGCGCGAGTTTGCAGGTGCCGCCTCGATGCCCTTCAAGGTCGGTAAAAACCGCATCGCCCCCGGAGTCGTCGTATATCAGGAAAGTGAAGGTCTCTTCTCAAACCTCCTCATCTCCGCCCAGGGTGCCTATAAATTCAAGTTCCTCAAAGGGCAGCTCTCCATAGGCGTTCAGGTAGGTTACTTCTCGACCAAGTTCAAGGGCTCCGAAGTCTACCTCCCCGAGGGTGATGACTTCCATCAGACCACCGACGAGGCCATACCGACACAGGATGTCGCCGGCAATGCATTCGACATGGGTGCCGGTATATGGTACACCCACAAATATTTCCATATCGGCATCTCGGGGGTACATCTGATGAACCCCAAGATTGACCTCACCACCGACAGCGAGTCCTCCGACACAGGCACTGCCCAGTATCAGACCGAACTTGCCCGGCAACTCTATTTAAGTGCCGGTGGCAATATCGCAATAAAAAACACGTTATTTGAATTGCAGCCCTCCCTCTTATTAGGTACTGACCTGCGCGACTTTGCGGGTACGGTTACACTTGAGGCGCTGTATAACCGGTTTTTATCGTTTGGAGTAGGATACCGGTTTCAGGATGCCGTCAGCATAATGGCAGGTGTTACCTTCAAGAATTTCTTCCTTGGCTACTCCTACGATTATCCTCTCTCCGCCATAGCCCGGGCGTCATCGGGCAGCCACGAGGTCGTGCTCGGCTACGAGTTGAAGCTCGACTTCAGCGGCAAGAATAAAAATAAACATCGTTCCATCAGAATCATGTGAAGACTATGACAAATAACTCAAAATCACGAAATATCAACTCTCTCCGCCGCGCCTTTATAGGTCTGGCAGGCTGTGCGATAGCGGCCTCTCTCTTCACATCGTGTATGGGAGTACGCGCCAACTCGGGTGCCGGTGGCGAAGTCACCGGTGTGGGTGGTTCCACTTTCGCGGAGCCGACACCTTACGGCATGGTCCTCGTGGATCGTGGCACCATCGCCATGGGTCCCGCCAAGACCGATTCTGCCGCCGGTATCAAGGCTGACCCCCGGGGCGTATCTATCGACGCTTTCTGGATGGATGAGACTGAAATAACCAACTCCAAATATAAGCAGTTCGTATTCTGGGTACGCGACTCCATCATCCGTGAGCGTCTCGCCGACCCCGCATACGGCGGCAACGAGGCTTTCAAGATTGAGGAGGACAAGGAGGGTAATCCCATCAAGCCTTACCTCAACTGGAACAAGTCAATCCCCTGGCGCAATCCCAACGAGGACGAGGCTCGTGCCATCGAATCGGTGTACCGTACCAACCCCATCACCGGCCAGCGTGAGCTCGACCCCACTCAGCTCAACTACCGCTATGAGGTCTACAACCACACCGAGGCTGCCAAGCGCAAGAACCGTCTCGATGCAACCCGTCGTGAGTACAACACCGACGTACCCGTGCCCACAGACCTCCCCGTTATCTCTAAGGACACCGCCTACATGACTGACGAGGGTATCATCGTACGCGAGACCGTTTCACGTCCCCTTACCGGCGATTATGACTTCCTCAACACATACATTGTCAATGTCTATCCTGACACCACTGCGTGGATCAATGACTTCGACAATGCCTACAACGAGCCCTACACCCGCATGTATTTCT